>NZ_CP098024.1 GCF_030440425.1 Microbulbifer sp. MI-G | reverse complement strand
ACCCGACCCGTGTTGCGCAACATCATCAAGTGCATTCGCGGTGGATACCCAGCCGCCAAACCAGTTTTCGATGCACTGGAACAGGCTGGGGAAATCACCCGGGACGGCCAGAGGTTTTGTTTGACTGGACGCCGATAACATAACCAATAGGCGCGAATCTGATCACGCCATAGTTTGCTGGAAAGGATTATGAGCACATTACTGCAAGAAGAAGAGCTAAAAGCTTGGATAGGGGTAAAGAGTCGTGCCAAGCTCATGGACTGGCTTGATCAACAGGAACTACCCTACCGTCTTGCGCCCGGTGGCAGGGTGGTCACTGAGCTGGGAGCGATCTCGGAGGCGTTGAGCCGTAGCGTCAATGACAATTGGAACAACCCGGTATTTGGCAATGCGGGGACGTAAGAGAAAATCCAGCGAGTGGGACTGGCTGCCGAAGGGTGTCTATGCGATCCGGGGCTGGTTGGTGCATCGCGCCTATCAAAACGGCAAATTTCAGCCCGATGTTAAGATTTGCCGCCTGGAAGTCGCCAGAAAGAGCCGTGCTAGTTTCTATCGCCGCTGGGAGGAGCTGCAAGGTGAAGGTGCCCACAATCTGCGATGGGTTATCGACAAGTACCTAAATAGTCGCCAGTTCACGAAGCTCGCCCCGCGGACCCAAAAGGACTATGTGCGATACCGTGACAGAATCTGCGGCTATCCAGTCAATGGTACGACCTTTGGAAACTTCCCGCTGTCACGCCTCAATAAACGCGTAATCCGTGCTTACCTCGACTCATACCCCGCTCCGGTTGCTGGTAATCGCCATGTACAATTCTTGGGTTCGGTTTTCTCCTGGGCTACACAGCGCTACGAGGATGTGCCAGTCAATCATTGCGATGGTGTAAAACTCAATCAAGAAGAAGCCCGTGACCGCTACATTGAGGACTGGGAGTACGCAATTGTCTTCATATGTGCCCAAAACATGCGGGTGCCGCTCATAGCTCCAGCAATGGAGTTGTCTTATATATGCCGGGCAAGGAGAGGTGAAGTTTTCGCCTATACGGAGCTGAGTATCCGCCGCGAGGGTTTGTATCTGAAAAGAGGCAAAGGATCTAAGAATGAAGTCACCCTCTTCAGTGATCGGCTGCGTCTGGCGCTTGATGCCTGCCGGTGTATCTATCCATCTGCCCCACCAAAGGGCCACCTCCTCCATGACAAGAACGGCAATCCCTATAAGAAAAACGCACTGGACTCAGCCTGGGAGCGAGTGATCACAAAAGCATTGACCACTGGTGCTGCTCTACCTCCAGAACTAGCAAAAGAGGCTGTGGCAGCAGGTGCCGAATTCATAGGCGGGCGCTACTTGTTAACACAAAAATTCACCTTTCACGACATCAAGGCAAAAGGCATCACGGACCACAAAAACCACGATGGTGGCCACCGCTCCAAGAAGATGGAGACAGTATACAACCGGCTGGCGAGGAAAGTTGAGGCGACAAGATAGGGCATTCTGGCCACCAAAAAATAGCACTTTTGCAACGGTAGAATGCGGCCTGTAGAACACCACACGCCAAAAAATAAGTTGCATAACCTATTGATTTGAATGTAGAATGAGCCGATCTACGAACCAGGCGGTCGTAGGTTCGAATCCTACCGAGCGCGCCAATAAAAACAAAGGCTTACATTAAATGCTGTAAGCCTTTTTTTATTCTTGCCAAAAAATACTGCCAAAAATAACGAAGCGTCCCTGGCATTCTGGCCACCCCCAGCTTCCATCATTTAATTTGTTCCTATTTTTTATTCTCTCACCTGCTCCAAAATCTGGGCAGATTCTTGCTCCGAAAAGCGCAACCCATACTTCTCAACAATTGCCATAAACCGCTTAATATATATTTCCTGCACTGGCTCATAAGACGGCATCCATTCATCAGGACCCTTGTCCCCTTTGCTCTGATTCCGTCCATCATCAACAAGCTATGCGACAAAATTTGTCGCATAGAGGTGAAATCCTGAATCGTATTAAAAAAGCTTTATAGGCCCTAGCAAAAAAATAAAGCTGCCTAACTGCGCATCCTGTGAGATACGAAACCTCGGGCCGAAACGCGAGGCGTTTTATTTACCACCTAGAGCTCGAACCTGATGTAGGTGGTGAACAGGCTTTTGGTAACATTACCTTGGAATACACCCTGGCGGAGTAGTGACGTTAACTAAATCCCATTCTGTCGGCTCCCCTCTTTCTTCTCTAACTATTAATTCCGCTGAGAACAAAGGTATATGACCAAATTCAGGGTCTATTGTTTTTTCCGGTTTGGATATGTTTGCGTAGGTTATTTGGCCTATAGAACTGGCAGGACAACGAACGTTGTCTAAATTAGTACTCCAAGAAGTATCATAGCTAGCAGCACCTTCTACTTCGATAGTTTCGCCGTCATAATTTGTGTAAGAGGTTTTGATAAAATAAGCACATTCATTTCGATATGAGTAAATAGTTTCCCACGCTATAGGAACTCTTTTCCACGTAGTTGCACAATCTGCTGCAAAAGAATTTGCACTCGTAAATACGGTTGCTAATGCGAGAGTTAAAGATAATCGTTTAAACATATATAGTTCCTCATTTTTTTATTCAGGTATGCACCCTTTTCATATGACTGAGCCAAGCTTCAATTTCAGCGTTACCCAACCAAAGATCACAAACTCTCCCACAATATGGGAGCGCAGCTGCCTCTCACACATCTTTTGAAACCCCAACTCGTCATTCGAAAATTGTACAGGCTTTATAGTACCAGTATCATTAAGGCATCGAACGTTTTGTAATGTAATGTAATGTATCGAATCGTATCGAATAGATTTTTGCCAGCATTGCTCTTAAGGTTCTTTATGCGAACTTCACTCAAAGTAGTACGAAAGTCTCCTCAAGTAACCAGTTTATTTAGCTCAGCGATAGAATAGCGTTCATTTAGTTTGTGATAACGGTCTTCGAGATTAAAAAAATGGATTGTATTACGCTATTATCTTGGATTTTTCCTGCATGATAGTCTTTTGCCAAAAATCAGTGATTTTCAGAGATGCTTATAAATTCTTTGCCACATGATATGTGTTTTCATTTTCTATCCCGAATACCATCTCCAAAGTAATAGACAGCGAAGACAAGCTTTTATACAAGGGTGACAGGCAGATCAAACAGGAACTCTTTCACTCCCCAATCACCACCCGCAAATTCACTGTGCGCTGGATGCACTCCATGCGCCAGGCCCCTTTATTGACCTCTTCATTCTCGGTGCCCTCTGCAACAGCGGAGGCCTGCAGGGTTTCCACCTTGCCCGGTGTTTGCCAGGGTGTGCCGGCAGCATTGCTGCGCACCTGGTTATCCGTGGTGACGAAGGCACCGATCATCTTGTAGGCAAACTGGTCGGGGCTGCCGTCCTGGTCCAGATCGATTGGGTTGCGTACCTGTGCGATGCGCACAATATCACCGGTATAGATGCCGGTGGTCAGTTCGTAAAAGTGCTCGTCTTCTCCGGCATTGCTGATACCGCTGGCCTGTATGTATTCAACCATCCCATGCTCCTGTTGTTAGGGTTTATGCACTCCGTTGTGCGTAATAATCCGGTGCCGGGAATCCAAACCGGCGGCATAGCTGATATTGCCCACACTGATCTTGTACACGGTGTGCAGGCCGGCACATTCCACCCGCTCGACGGTTTCCCAGGTAAGCGGTTCCTCTTCATGCAACACACCCAGTTGTACCCCCTGACAATGCTGGGCTTCGTATACTGTGCCTTGCGAGTCTGTCACCGGGGTTTCACGGCTGCAGATCACCTGGGCACCGCTTGCCATGGTGAGTAATACACAGGGCACTTCGTCCTGGGGTTTTACTTCGTGAATGGGTGCCAGGTGGGTATCGCTGTCACCCACATCCCAGCAGTCGATCAGATCCCCCGCTTTGCAGTGATCCGCCTGTAGCTTTTCTGTCAGCCAGATGCCGGCCGCTACGCACCAGGGATCATCCGGTATGGTGCCGCCACCGCCATTGGCAGGGGTTCTGATGGTGCCTATCTGCCGACGCCAGGTACCACCGGCGAGTTTGGAGTAGTTGGTGGTGGCCTTATAGGTGACGGCACCCCCTTTGGGGCCGGGGTCATCGCAGTAGACATAGTATTTTCGGCTGAACGACAAGCCGCTGATACTGCCGCTGTTGTAACTGATGGTGCCGAAGCCGAATTGCACGTTGTGGGCGGCAATGTTGATTCTGGCGGTACTGCCGGCATCCACAGCGGAGAGTGCGGAGCTGGTGGGCAGGCTGGCAATACCGGACTGAATTAACGGCAGGTTGCGCTGGTCCTGCACTTCCACCACGTCGATCTTGACGTAGTCGATTAACATGTCTCCCGTTTTGTTGGAATGGTTGCCGTAAAAAATCGGGGTGATAAAACGCACATTGGCCTGCAGTTTGGCCGGGTTGCCAATATGGTTACTGCCGCGAGTGGTACTGTACACGGCATTACCGCTGGCATTGCCCTTGACATAGGCCACCAGCCTTTGCCAACCCCGCCCTACCAGGTTCAGGTTGGCAGCGAGCACATAGTGCTGGTTGCCGGTGCTGTTCGCTCCGCTGGCATTGCAATAATTACCATTGGCATCAAAGCCAGCCAGGCCCGCGTAGAGGGTCCGGGTGGTGTCGCTGTGGTTGTAGAAGTAGACACGGACTTCAATCCGATACAGTTTATCGGGATCAAAGGGCACCTTATCCCGGTGGCGCATTACCACATAGTCGTTGAGGCGGGCGGCACCGCCACCGACTTGGCTGGAGCCGCCAGAGTAGTAACTCATAGTGCCGGATCCGGAGATTTTCACCCAGTACTCGCGATACTCCACACTGGAAAAATCCTCCATAAATGTATGGCGCATGGTGCGAAACTGCGCACGCTCTGCAGCCGTGGCGCCTACGGTGGCACCGTCCTCCGGTTTATTGGTTCCGTAGATTTTGTCCCAGTCTGCCTGGGAACCGGCAAGCTGATCGATTTTATTGAGCAGTGCCTGTCGCTGGGTATAGACCCCCTGCCATTTATTATCCCAGGTGCTGCGATTGATGGTGGTAACCGTGCCGGTATTGTCCCAGCCGGTGCCGCCGAGATAATCCGACAGGGCGGTAATGGCACCGCTGTAAGCGGTTTTCTCGCTGGTAATACCGTAACGGTTCGCCTGGCTTTCAATACCGGCCTGCTCCGCGAGCAGCTGGTGGTACTCGCGGATAACCCGGGGCTTTTCCCCGGATGCAACTTGCCGTCTGCGGCAATTGTATTTAAGTCGGCCAGTGCTTCGGTGGCATCGGCCCGGGCATCGCTTGCGGCAGCTTCGGCGGCGGCGGCCCTGGCGTCGGCCACGGAGGCATCCAGCAATGCCTCCGGGTCACCACTGCCACCGAGGGTGGCCACTAAGCCGCCGTAGCTGCCGCCGTCACCACTACTGGACCACACGGAAAGCTCATTGACGCCCGCCACCAACGTGATCGGGAAGCTGTACCATTGGGTAACGCCATTGTCACCGCGCATCACACCCACTTCGCGGCCGTTAAGACCCACCCGGGCACCGCCCTCGGCATCATTGGCCAGCACGTGCAGATAGCCGCGCCCGGCACTGGCATTAAAGGAATATTTGCTGCCGCCGGCATAGTTTGTACTGGTGGGCCAGCTTAACCCCAGCGGTCTGCGGTCCCATTTAAATTGCAGTGCGGCGCCGAGCATGCCGGCTTCGCGGGCCTGTTGCGCAATGGCGTCCAGCAGGGTGTTGCGGGCACGGTACGCCGCCTGCCAGTTGGCGTTCCAGAGCGTGCGGCTGATGGGGGTATCTGTGCTGGTATTGTTCCAGGCAGGTATCAGGCCGTCGAGATAACTGGTGAGCGCGGCCAGGTTGCCGCTGTAGTCGGCTTTTTCCGTGGTCAGGCCGGCGCCGTCGGCCTGGTTTTCAAGCCCCGCCTGCTGGGCCAGCAGTTGCGCGTACTCGCGCACCAACGGCAGTTTTTCGCTCTGGTGCAGCAAGCCATCCGCGGCGATCTTGTCCAGATCCGCCAGTGCGGCAGTGGCATCGGCCCGGGCCTCGGCAGCGGCATCCATGGCCTGCTGCACACCGGGATCCAGGGCCGGGTCCTGGTAGTCGTCGTAGGGGGTGCGGGATTTGGGTACGAACAGAAGCCGCGCGGCACTGGTGCCGAGACAGCGATCCCCCAGCCCGGCACTGCCGGGGGCATCAGGACTGTGGCCGTAGCAGGCAATCAATTTATTGTTACTGAGCACCGGCATGGGATTGCCGGTGCCGTCCACCAGCAGCACGACGCCACCGGGCGCACCGCCGCCGCCACTACCGCCGGGGACGGGGTTTGGCTCTATACCGCTACCGGGATCACCATCGCTGCCAGAGGTGATCATTTTTCCAGACACCCCAAACGCAATGCCGCGGGCAATCACCGCCAGGCCGGCGCCGCCGCTGCCACCGCTACCACCCAATCCCGCCAGCTTGTATTCCTCGAAGCCGTGCTGACGAAAATAGTGGTAGGAATTGCCTCCTCGCGCGTTGCCAGCCCCGCACAAGTTATCGGGAATGCCCTGTAACTCACCACCGTCATTGGTGATGTTGAGCGGCGGCATAACAAAGTTGCGCCCGGCGCGAATCTCGCCGCGACTCTTCTCAATGGGCAGGCGATGGCCAACCACCCGCCCATTGCCGCCGCGGCAGGTGCCCAAAAACCCTATCGTGAGCCTGCCGGGTTCGCTGCGCTGGCCACGCAAGGTGCCGTCAATTTGTAGTACCCCGCGCACGCGCAGCTCCACATTGTCTTTGAATGCGAGCGTGCGCCCGGCTGGAATCGTAAGGTCGCCGAGGTGGTAGTAAATGGTGCGGTGTTCTAGATGGCCTGCCAAGCTGCCATCCGCAGTTAAAAACCCGCTGCTGTCGATACTGACACCGGCAGCGGTCATGGCGGTGCCTTCGGCGCTATACCAGCTGTCCGGCAGTTCCGCACCGGTGCTGTCAGGCTGATCACCAATCATTGCTGCGGACTGGTAGCTGCCAAACAGGTCCACCGATACCGCACCGGAAACCTGGTCCACACTGAGGCGCTGGATTTCCATGGCGCGGTCCAGAATACCGTCGGCCACCTCCTGTGAATGATCCCGCAACTGCGGCAGGGTGACCCTGACGATATCCCCCACCTCCAGGTCGTTATTGCTGGGCAGCAGTTGCAGGCGCAGGCTCAACGGCGGGCCGGCAAAGCGATCGCGCAGGGCGTCGAAGGTGTTTTTAATGGTGGTGTAGGTGTGGCGGGTGTTGTGCAGGCCGCGGAATTTCAGGGTGTGGGGTTTGGCTTCGCCGTGTACGGCAATGGAGTCGGCATCAATCAAATTATTCGCACGCAGGAATTTGCCCTCAAAGCCCGGTTGCTCGAACCAGCTCCAGTGAATCGCAAATACATTGCACACGCCGGCCAGGTGGTATTTCAGTTCGCCGACCCGGGTAACCTCGTCCGCGGTAATGGTGGCCACGGTGGCGGCATTGGCCAGTACCCCGGCCATACGGCGCAGGCCCAGCTGCCCGGCGGCATTGACCGGCATAAAGGCACCGAGCAATAAATTAATCTCGGTCTCGATAAACTGTTTACCGTCGGTTTTTTCCAGACCGTCAAATCTGAGTATTTTACCCTTGCTATGATCCCCGGGCTGGTACCAGTCCGCGCCGATATGTTCAAACTCGTCGCGCACCACCAGGGCGGGATCGATACCCAGGTGCCAATTAGCGGGCAAGGTATGATTGGTGCCGAGTACAAGACCTGTGAGCAGGGCATAGGCCAGTTGCGGGCCCGGCCCTTCCAGGTAGATAAATTCCTCCACCGCAATCCCGCGCTCGTCGTCGTTGTCGGTGGGCACCCCATGATCGCGGGCATAGGTGCCGAACAGGCCGCGGGCACAGCCGGTAAAACGGTTGGCGGTTTTGCCACTGGCGCGCACAATTTCAAAGCCGTCCTGGTATTGGATTTTCAGGTAATACACGGATTGGTTAGGGGCATCCCCATAGGCGGCGGTATGGGGATTGGGTTCAAAATGGCTGGTGTCGAACACCCGCAGGGTGCTGGCGGTTTTGGCAAAATCCGCAGCCAGGCGCGTGCTGTTGGGTACAAACAGTTCCCGGCGCATCTCCCGCTGGATATCCCGGCAGCGCACCCGGTACACCCCTTCGCTATACGCAACGGATTCCTCGGCAATCTGGGTTTGCTCCAGGCGGAAGTCGGACCAGTCCAAACCACTAAAACCCTGGTACAGGCGCACACTGCGGCCCTTGATACCGTTGCCCTGTTCCAGTTCATCGCGCAGTACATAGGAGAGCTGGCCGGCAATATCCACCACCTCAAACTGGATGCTGCCGATCTCCGCCCTGCCCTGCTCCGGCAACAGGCGCTGGCTGGTGGCCGAGCATTTTTTTAAGGCCCCGGGAATGGCATTGGCGGGCAGGCCGGGTATATCCCGGTGCGAGGTAATATACAGCGGCAGGTCATAGCCGATCTCCACCACCAGGCGCAGCGGGCGCTGGGGGGACTGGTTTGCCAGGTCGAAGGGTTCTGAGTTGTTACGCATCAGGCCAGGATTTCCACAATGGTAAAACTGAACACAAAGCGCCAGGCGGGCTGGCGCTGCTGTTTGAAGGAGCGGAACTTGAGTTGCACCGTGCCGGGGGCGTCCGGTGCGGCTTCGGTGCCGAAGGGATCGAAAGTAAAAAACTCACCGGCACCGCAACTGGCTGCAAACGTATCCCACACCGCCAGCCCGGCAGGGCTCAGGGTAATGGGGGCCGTGCGGCACTGGTATTCCCGCTCAATACGGTACACCGTGGTTTCGGTCGCCCCGGACAGAGCCTTGTGCTCCCTGCCCTCCACCTTTGGTGCACCGCTGTCGTACTGTTTCAAGACGGCTTCCAGCTTGCCGGGACCGGCGGGGTGCAGGCGCGTGGGGGTAAATGCAATAAACACGGTTAATCCCTCAGTTCCTGCGCCTGCCGACTATTTTTGTCGATAATCACCAGATCCCCACTGCTAATCCCAGTTCGAAGATCCTCTATAAATCGTTCACTGCTGTCGCCGACGACATCACCCTGAATCTGGATAATTACCTGGGTGCGCGGCTGTTGCGGTGCATCATTGTCAGCAAAGGTATCCAAGCGCGCGGCGGTGGCGCCGGTAGTACTGGGCAGGGTTGCAGCGGTAGCCCCGCCACTCACGTTTGCCGCGCTACCGCCATCAGAAAAATTAGCGCTTTTGATCTGGGCAATCTGTGCGGCACCCGCTGCGGCCATCGCCGTTGCGGCGGGAATACCCCAGGGATAACCACCGGAATTGTGGAAGGATTCAATCACCGCACTGGGCAAGGTAGCGACAGCTTTGGCCAGGCTCAGGGTTTTCTGGATTTTGAACAGTTTTTTACTGCCGGTATTGGAAATACCCAGCATCATATCCATGGCACCGGAAAATGCTTTCCAACGGTTCTTGCTACTGGCCTGTTCCAGTTTCTCCCGCGCCTTAGCATGCTTTTGCTCCAGTTGGAACAAAGAGCGCTCGTACTCATCACGCTGGATCAGCTTGCTGGCATAGGCCTGGTCGAGCAGTGCCATCTCCTCGTCCTGCTGCACCTGCAGCTGCTCCATTTCCGTAAGCCAGGAAAACTGCAGGGTTTGCAGACGCGCGACCATGCGCTGGCGTTCCACATCGGTGAGACCATCGGGCCCAGGCTGATCGCCCCCACTTTCACCGGGTCCGGCCTGCAGTGCCTGCAACGCGGCCTGATAGCGGGCTGTCTCCCGCACGCTATATTCCTCCCGCAGTGTTTCCAAAGAATCGAAACCGCGGCGGCGCAGCTCTTCCTCGGCGATCTGCAAAGCGGCAATCTGCTGCAGGCGCGTTTCGTGATCCAGATCGATCCTGCCACGCTGGTCGGCGAGAAAGCTGTCCAGTTGCGCCAGCTGAGCGGCACCTGCCTCCTGCGCCTGCCGCAATGCGTTCTCGGCCCGCGCCCGTTCCACCGCCTCCCGCTCCAGCGCCGCCTTGAAGGCCGCCTTGGCTTCCTCCTGAAAACGCTGTTGATTCGGTTTACCCAGATTGGCGAGCTTTTGATTGGCACTATCGAGATTCTGCTTTAACGTATCAATCTGGTCGTTGAGTTCCCGTACACGCGGGTGCTCGTTGCCCAGTGCCGCCTGATAACCAAAACGGGTATCATCTTTTATGCCACCATCGCGCAACAAGTCGCGCTGTTTTTTAAGTTGCGCAAGTTGTGCAGCAAGGTCATCCCGATCAACAAGTACCTTTTGTTCCCGGTTAATACGCTGCGCTTTGGTTAATTCTTTCCAACTACGGGTCAGTTCATCAATCCTGCCAGTGAGACTTTGCGCTTTTTGTTCGGTAGTGGGTTGGGCAGCATTCCAGGCAACCAGTGAAGCCACTGCGATAGTAATCACGCCCACAGGGCCACCCAGAAACGCAAAGGCGTTTTTTAATCCGGTGGCGGCCACGGCGGCAGCGCGGGTGGCAATGGTGGTGCGCCCGATCACCTGCCCCAGGGCATTGGTCTGCACCGTGGCCTTGTAGGTATTCGTATTCAACAACGCCATTTGCGTCGCCTGCCTGCCGATAGCACCGGCAAAGCGCCCGCCCAATAAAATGGCCAGGGCGGTAACCGCAGCTTCCGTATCCTCGGCCACACCGCGCGAGTCGTCGAGCACACCGGTAAGCCCCTGAATAGTGCGGGTGGCGAGACCGGTAGCACCGGTGGTCCGATTGAACTCCTCCAGAAATTCCTGCCAGGATTGCCCCAAAGAATCCACCGCACCGGTGAGACCACCAGCCTCTCCGGCACCGGCACCGCCCACCTGCTGCGCCAGTTTGTCCAGAATCAACCGCTGGGCCTGCGCAACTCGGCCCGCCTCCGTCATGGTCTTGATCCGGGCCTTTTCCGCTTCGGTAAAACTGACCCCCGCGCGGCGCAACATGGTAAGGCCGACACTGGGCTCTTCCAGCGCCTTACCCAGTTGCAACGCCGCACTCTTGGCGTCACCGCCCATCACTGCGGCCAGATCCTGTGACAGGGCAATGGCACGGTCGAAAGTTTCTTCCTGCACCGTCCTGAATGTCAGCAGCACGCCCTGGGCATCGCGGATACCACTGACACTGGCCAGGGTCGCCCGCGCTACCGCGCGCGCCTGTTGGTCCAGTTGCTGCGTAGTACGACCCGAGACCCCGCCGGTGGCTTTGAGCAGCGCTTCAATCTTGAGCTGCTGCCGCTCCATCTCTTCACCGGCACGGATGCTTTTATAGAGCACCGCCGTCACACCGGCCACACCGGCACCGAACAGGGCCCAGGCCCCGGCACCGCTGTGCAGAAAACCGTTCAGGGCGCTGACCCGACCGGACACACCGCCCAAAGGACCATCAATAGAGGCCACACCCTGGGCCGCACCGCGCATGGAGCGGGAAAAAATATCGCCGGTGGCGGCGGTGTTTTTGATGTCCCGCGCCAACGCTTTATTGCGCGCGCTGACCTGGGCCATTTCACGCTTGTACTGGGTGGAGCGGAGTTCCAGGTTGGCCACCATGGTGGCCATAGATGCTTGTCTTGTCATTGCTCAAGCCATGGATTGCCAAATGGCGATTTGCTGTTGCACAGTTTTCGGCTTGTGGGGTTGCGGCAGGTAATCGGACGGCTTACCGCCAAAACTGCCGGCGGCGATATGGGCCAGCTGCCACTGTTGGAGTTCGGACTCCAGGGGATGCTCCCGGTAATATTCATACCAGTGGTCCAGTTCCGTGGCACTCATACTGCGCAACATATTGAAGTAATCGGGGCGCTTGAACTCGCGCGCGAGCTGCCGGGCGAACTGGAAGCCCGGCACTACTCTTTTTTTTCGGGGGCCTCACTGACTTTGGTTTGCGCGGGGCTATTCTCTTGGTATAAGGCATCAACCTCGAAGTAGAACCCGGACAACTTGGCGGCGGGGATATACAGGGTATCAATGTGTTCCGGTACCACCGATTTGCACAGTTCCTGATGCAGCTCCTCCAGGGATTCCTCGCGCCCGGGGCGCAGGGCATAGGCCACCAGCAACAGGTTATTACTCAGCTCCCGGCGCCGCGCGTCCCACAGCTGCCCTATTTTGGTAATGACAGGCTTGCGCAATTCACCCTCTTCTGTTACTTCGAGATGACCGGTGGTTTTTGCCAAATATTCACAGCGCTCAAGACCACTCAATTCATACAGATCAAAGGTGGTATCACCAAAAGGAATTGTCTCTCGTTTTCTTGGGGGAAATAGGCTCATGGTTCAATCTCCAGGTATAAAAAAACCCGCGGAAGCGGGTTTTACGTTAAGAGTAAGCCACGAAGAAATAAACTGCAGCAGACTTTCAGGTCGCCATTAATATTCTTTCACTGCCAAACTGAAATATCAGAAAATCAATAATCTTAGAGAGACTCTGAAATCTGACTGGGCTACTTTACAATATCTACGATGCGGCCCACCCAATCCCAAAACTGTCCGCTGCTGCCATCATTGATACGTATGCTTCCATCTGCCGCAATAAGCGCCGTACAAGAAGGGCACTCCAGCGTAATTGAGTGACCGTCCGCCAGGTCAGTAATAGTTATTATACCTGTGTTGTTATCCCTAAGGGGGTCACAACCACCGTCGCATCGAAAAATACCATCCTCTTGCTGGTGCACTTCAAAGCCGATCCCACCACTTTGGCAGTTCGTGGCAGAGAAGCAAACCCATGGGAAACTAGGCTCTATCCCATCGTGTGGACTTGTAAGCTGTGCGTAACTGGATCCGGAAAAAGACAGCAAAAAGAAAAAAATAAAAACAGAAAAAGATACCGTTTTTTTTATTCGCATAACTCATTTCCTTTAAAATTATATTATTTTAAAAAATTGACATTTGGAATATGATCGTTTCCTAAACTGCCAAACAAAACCACATCTACATCGCATAAATGGGCCGCAAAAATATATGCAGAGGATGACGCCAAGTCAAGTGGTTTTTGAAATCTGTAATTACGTGTAACCAGTAGACTGGGTAGCTAATTTTCTGGAGATCGTTTTCGGGTACCGTCTTTAAGGAACCTCTGATTTATTCATAACCTCATTGATAATATAGGCACCAAACAGACCACAGCAGAACCTTCTAGGCACGAGACAACAATCCCTGATCGATAGCTTTGAGAAATTCGGCAAGAAGACTCATAAGGAGCACTCTCTAGACGATATGGAAACCGTTAACCCCTGGGATGGATTGATCGGTGCCATCGAGCCATTCTACCCTAATCCGCAGGGCACTGGCCGCCGCCCAGTCGGGATCAAGCGCATGCTGCGCATTTACTTTTTGCACAATGGTTTTACCTGTCCGATCTCCCCGTCGTAGAAGTTCTTTACGACTCTCGCGCCATGCGATGATTTGTCGGTATTGATCTGGGGAAAGAGCCAGTGCCAGATGAAACTATCGTTTGCAGGTTCCGACACATGATGGAGCGCCGCAACCTGGGCGGTCAGTGTTTCACCTGGTTAATCAATATCTCCAGGAGAACGGCCTGAAGGTCAATCAGGGCATCATTGTTGACGCCACCACCATTAACACACCCAGTTCTACCAAGAACAAGAAGTAGCAGCGCGACCCGAATATACGCCAGACCAAGAAAGGTAACCAGTGGTATTTCGATATGAAGATTCATATCGGTATAGACAGTAAAACCAAGCCGATTTACTACACTGTGGCCACATCCGCCAATGTTCACGACTCCGTAGTGCTTGGCGAACTGATGCACGCTGAGGAGAGCCATGTCTGGGGTGATTCGACTTACGCAAGCAAAGCTGACACCATCGCCGAATACGCGATGGAGGCAATAGAACCCTCTACAGCTCCGATTAAACGCACACAACTAAACTTTCTTCCATCCGACAAATGAATATGGTACAAACCTTCAACTGTCGGCCCTTCATTTACTATCGGAATGGTTTTTTCACGAATTTTTCTTTTTTTCTGCCTTTCAGTATTGAAGAAATCCATGCATAAAAAATCGTCAATAGAATTAAAGAAACTAAAACAGCCCAAACTCCAGACACCACGCCCTCCTTCTGCTATTTCTTCGAAATAGCCTAACGGACTTCAAATACGTATAGCTTTTTAGGCTCACCTTCAATAGGAACCCATATTTCTTTTACGTGCTTAAGGTCCAATACCAAATCAGCCTCTTCTAGAATTTGTTGCCCTATGATAAGGCCATCCCAATCCAGATAGCCGCCGCACATATAACCAGAAAGTAATGGCGTCTCCTTTTCTGGGACATTTAACATAAATTCCGTGAATTCCGGTTTACTTATATTTGAATTATGCTCTTTAAAAACAGGAATAGAGCTGAACTGTCTCTCTTCAATACCCTTCACTTGAGGTAGATGTAACTCTCCCTGCCCTTGTGAAGCACAAGCGTAAATAGCCAATGAAACAAAAACCAATAGAACTTTCTTCATATTTTTACCTAATCAAGAAAGTTATTTATACCATAGCCACTCAGACCATTAGCATTTCTGTATAAAGGTATACCCGCATAGAATCAATGCCTACACCAACTCTATTTTATACAACTTAAAGCTGGCATACCCTATCACTCCCTCCCTTGATCCTTGTTGGATTGAAATTCCATTTCAACCGATTTAATTATTGCTCTTTGACCATCAGTCATCTCTTCAAGACCAGCAGCCTCATTGAGCATTTTGATGAGCTTAGAAATATGATTAGAAGTAAAATTCTCTTTGGATGGCTTCATTATATGACGAACCTCTTCACTGATATTTAAAGCATCTTGCATTAAATATATCGAAGAAGAATACATCTCAATTGCTTTATTGCGCTTGACACCAAATTCTCTCTCAAACATAGATAATATTTCGAGCTTCGACTCTCGCGTGATATCCCCATGCTCTTTTGCAACAGCAACTACCAACAGTGCAGCTACGTCCATAGAATCTGTAAGTGCATGCATGGGCTTTGTGCCCAATTTCTTTTCCCATCTCCTGCGTCGCATCCAAAAAAATGGGTTAAATGCATTTAAGTTCACCCCTGCATTTTGCAGGCTATTTAATGCCCATACCAAGCCAGCTATTGCAGTGATTACTCCGATTATTATATGCATAGAATACTCTACGAATGTCTATCTATAAAAGGCACAAGCCTGACCATTCAGATCGTTATTATCCCGATTACTATTTCTAAAGCAAATTGCTGCCAACCACCTGATAGCCCCTGAGGATCTATTGTCTTCTTTATACCTGATTCATACCTGGGATAGTGATAATTCTACCCACTATTGTAAAGTTGAAGGCAAGCTGTAATCTTGTGTAATAGCATTCACCGCAAGCCAAATGTCGAGACCGGGCTAGCCTCCTGCCTGACGTGAAGCTGCCCTCCCCTCGCCAATCACCCCCCCGGCGTAACAGATGGCTTACCGGAAAGCTTGAATTTCACCGTACGGGTGATCTTGCTGTCCTTGGGGCTTGCCTGGCCCCAGCCAGTGATATGGCCCACAAACACCACCTCGGTGCCCTCCGGGTACACCACCTTGTAATAGATGTTGTTATCCAGATCGAAGTCGGCGCGCAGTGCCTGCTGGCCGGTATCGCCCGGGTTCCAGATAAAGGTACAGGACACCTCGCCAGCATCGCGCAGACCCACCGGGTCGAAGTCCATATAACCGCTGGTGCCGTCGATCGGCGTAACGTCATCGGATCCGCGGGACTCTTCGCCCGGGTCGATATCCAGCAGGCCGGCGACCTGGGTATAGGTCGTACCGTCATCGCTGCGGTGAAACTGGGTTTTATAGCCTTGTGCCATGGTTTTACTCTCCGTTGTTGGATGAATCGGTTAGCGCTGCAACAGCGGTTGTGGCGCTGTCGGGTCCGGTCTTTTTGTTACCTGCCCGGCCCTTTTCTGTTGCGGGCACCGCCTGGGCACGGCCGGTACCGATCAGCTGGTTGGCTTCGCCAATCGCCAAGACCAGCACCTTGCCCAGCGGGGCGGGCTGGCCAGCGGCCATACAGGGCTGGACGATGCGCACGTGTTGTTTGGCTTTGCTGGCCATTGGAATGGTCCCCCATTGTGGTTTATGCACCAGTGGAATAGCTGGCGGCGTAAATCAGCCGCACTTCGCCCAGGGGCTGCTCGGTATCCAGGGCGAACTGAGTCTGGCTGAGCAGAAAGCGTTCGGCACCACCGAGTGTGTTGTCTGTGAGTGCGGATTCAATATCGGCGGCAGCCCGATCCAGCGCGGCATACACATCGCCGCGGCTCTTCACCACTGCGGCAACGGTGATTTCCAGCTGCCGTTCGCTACCACCATACAGTTCGTGCTGGGTGGCTTCAGTGGCAAAACCCACCACCAGTGCGGGAAGACTGCTCTCGGGAATCTCATCCGTGGTGCCGGGAGCAATCAGGGTGTAGTCTTGCAGGGTTTGCAGTGCAACATTGACTGCGTCACGGATGGCAATACGCTGGCCCATATCAGTTCTCCACAACCACGCGACGCACGGTGCCGTCGTCTTCGAGCAAATGACGCACCTGGTACTCCACCCCGTTCACTGTAATTAGCGCGCCCGGCTTATGACTGCCCACCTCGCTGACCAGCAGACTGAACTCCATACGCGGCACCCGTACCCGATCATCGGCAAATTCATCAATCCCCTGATCCCGAATCACCCGGCACATGACAGGATCACTGCCGCTACCGTCGGTATAACTGGCGGGCTTGCCCCAGCGCTGAAAATTGCGTTCCGCTACTCTCTGTTCCAGATCCATAGAAGATCGCCCTTGCCGTTATCCGCCGGCGGCTTCACTGACGGTGCCCGGTACCCCGGTAAACTTCACCGCGAGACTGGTGGTACCATCACCGGCGTTGTCTGCGGCAAAGGCGGTCGCGCCGACAATATCCCCACTGGCAGCGGTCGCCGCTTTACTGTCAAAGGCCCCTGCAGCAACAACCCAGGTCAGTGTCTCGCCCTGGGCAATCCCGGCCGTGGAAACTTTCGGTGCCGTAAATACCCCCTCGATCTGCACTGCACCGGTTTCGCCACTGGCAATGTCCACCAGTGCCACACCCAGGACTGCCCCCATCACTACTACACTGCCGGCACTTATGGCGGCACCGGTATTGGTGTAATCCAAAACCTTGCCCTCTTGCACAAAATTCTTGGCCATCTTGATTGCTCTCCGTTTGGGTTACTGAAAAATGGGAATTAAAAAAGGCCGCAGCAGCGGCCTGTATGGAATCATTGATTAAAAAGTCAGGGCTTCAGGCTTTCGGTGTTTTCACCATGCCTTTGGCATCCCACGCCTTGGCGGCAGCGTCCAGACGCACCTTGAACTCGACCCCGTCGATATTCCAGCCGTTCTGCTGTTCCAGCACCGGTGCCTGCTGGCCATCCAGATAGAGCACTTCGATGGTGTCGTGCTGAGTAGGATCGGCCGTGAGATACCAGGCATTGTGGTTATGCAGACGCGCATCGGAAATCACACTGGCGATATTGCGCACACTGTTGGGTACCGTGTTGGATTTCTCGGTTGCCCCCACCTCGAACTCGGATTCCAGCGCCACCCGGGCCTGTCCCTCGTCGGCCACATCGCAGAGCAGGAACCTAGGTCGCAGGTTGAGCACGGCATCACCATCTTTCTGTTTGGCCATCTTGACCCGCGCTGCGTCGATACTGGCGGTGTGGATACCACTGGCATCGGCAATATTGTTGTGCGCATTGTGGAATAGGGCCTTGCCATCGGCCATGGCGGGGTTGTTCAGGAAAATACCGAATACCAGATCACCGACGGTGCGCACGGCAGCGCGGCCCATCTTCATGGGAATGCGGGTGAACACACCCAGGTCGTCGTTGATAATGGCCTGGCGGGTGATACTGAACAACTTGCCGTAGGTGGCCAGCACGGCGGTCTCGGCACGCTCCCCCATGGTGACGTATTTAAACTCCGCACTTTCCGCTACCTTCGTCAGGGTCGGGAAAGAACCGAGATCGGTACGGGTGGCAATCTTGAAATCGCTCAGGTTGCCGGTCACGGTAAACTGCGGGAATACCTCGGCCGCTTCTTCGTAGCCTTTCAGCATGGCCTTGTTGGCCGTGTTACCCAAAATACTGGCGAAGTCATTGGAGCTGTGGGTAAAAGCTGCCGCGACAATCGCCATTCTATCCATACCGACCAGGTTCACACCGCGGGCCTGCATCAACAACCGGGCGATTTCCATCAGAGTGTGATCGGCCAGGCCATTGCCTTCCCTGCGGGTTTCGCCAAGGGCGCGCATACCAATGGCATTTTCCGCATCGGCCCGCATCCGCTTAATACCTTCACCTTCCTGCACCACCAGGCTATAGCTCTGTACCGGGGTTGAGGTCTGCCTGCCCAGAGCCTGAAGCAGTGTGTCCTTGGCCTTTTCGGCAGTGCAGTCCATAGCATCCAGACATTCCTGCATAACAGCGTTGTGGGCTTCAAAGCCTTTGAAAACCGCCTTGATAGCGTCTTTGCGCTTTTGCTCATCGGCAACAAACTGTGCTTGTGCATCTGCTGTGATCTGGGCTTTTATTGCCGGTGTAACCCCGTTGTCGGCGGTTGCACCCGGTGTGGCGGGGGTGGATTTAGACATGGTGTTAGCCTCCTTGGTTTGGGCTGGGTTATCTGCAACCGCAGACGGGAATCGAACTGCTCCTTTGCCCTGCGCTATTAGCGCGCGAACTGCTTCAGGTGTGTTGTTAAATTGCTTCAATAGGTCACCGCTAAAGCTGGCGGCCATCTCCGTGGCGGCAGTGGTATCGGTGGCAAAGCCGGCTTCTACCGCTTCTGCCCCGGTGTACCAGCGCTCTTCATCCATGACCTGGCTGATTTCGGTGTCGGACATGCCGGTGCGTGCGCAATACAAACTGACCATGGTGGCTTTGACCTTGGCCAGCAGACCCTTGGCTTTTTCCAGGGCGCGCTCGTCCCCCGCGCGGCAATACTGGGATTGTGCACCATGTAGTAGGCGTTCTCGGCGATATGCACGGTATCCCCGGCCAGGGCAATCACACTGCCCATACTGGCGGCAATCCCCTCGATCCAGGTCTCTACTTCTGCACTGTGCTCCTTGAGCAGGTTGTAAATGGCAGTGCCGTCGAACACATCGCCGCCGGGACAATTAATGTGCAGATTGATTTTGTGGATATTGCCAAGTGCCTTTAACTCCCGGGCAAATTCCTTCGCGGTAATTTCCCAGTAACCGATATAGTCATACACATAGATATCGGCTTCTCTGTCGGCGGCAGCGGTGATGCTGTACCAGGATTTTTAGGCATAACTGCCTCCTATTCAGATTCAGGTTCGGTCTGTTGTGTGGGAACGGCAGGGCGTTTGAGCGGGGCGGCAATCCCCTGGTCTTGCAATTTTTTTGCCAGGCTGCGGTCTGCTTGAGCACATCCTCCGGTTTCTTGCCGCGGCGGCGGATGGTCTGCTGGGGGCTGGCGAGCACGTTTTCCAGCAGGGTTTCATCCGCACTGGCTTCGCGGACCGGATCGATCCAGGGCATCACGGGGGTGATAAAGTCGAGATGCAGCAGGCTCTCGGGATCCACCTCCGCAGGCACCGCCAGCGCGTCGGCAAGCAGCCCCATCTGCACCCAGCGGCGCACAGCGGGCTCGACAATTTCCTCGCAGAACTCCAGGCTCAGGGTCTCGTAGGCGGACCACTGTTCCACCAGCTCCTGGCGCTGGGCACTGTAGGTGCCGTTGTAGTTTTTGCTGATACTGCTGAAGCTGGCCAGGGTGCCGGCGGCGGCCATGCGCTGCATGGTTTCCAAAAATGGCGTTAGCAAGCCGCTGGGACGATTGCTCTGGATGGTGCCAACCGATTCTCCCGGGCGCAGGTCGTCATAGATGGCTCCGGCGCGGATATCGAGGGTGCGATTGCCATTTTCATCCCAGTCTTCATGCTGTTCGTAGAGTTCTGGACTGCCCTTCTGGATAAAGCCCACCATGGCGGAGGCGATCTTGGCCGCGACGCGCTCGTTCTCTTCGTAGTCCTTGATATCGTTGAGGCGGTTCATCACCGCGGCAAAGATGGAGACCCCGCGGGTCTGGTGCAGGCGGCGCACAAATTTCAGATGCTCGATATTCGCTGCATTGTGACGTCTGCGTTTCATGCGCCAGTTTAGGGAAGCACCCGGGTGTTCATCACAGAGCCAGTAGGCGTTGGCCTCTCCCCAGGCCGATTTCTCCACCCCCTGCACAATACGCCTGCCGGGATCGTTATAGTCCACTGGTAAAAAATCCGGCTCCAGGCATTCGATGCTGTAAGGGGTTGCTGTCCGGTGTTTCAGGCCCGGCACACTGCCCTGCAAATGGCGCATCAGCACTTCGCCGTCGCGAAGCCAGGTGTTGCACAACAGCCGCTGGGTTTTGGCCCAGCTAAACTGGCGGGTACACTCGGGGCGGTGTGCCCATTCCCGGTACAGCGCGTTCATCCGGGCGGCGAGCTCATCGTGAATTTCGCCATCCCAGGTTTTGGGCTGGAACTCCACGTCGATACCCCGTGGGCCTACCACGTTGTTGACCAGGGTGGTGAGAATACCGAAGGCAAAATCATGGTTTTGCTCCAGGTGCCGGGCCTGGCCGCGCAGGGTTTCCACATCCCCATCAGCCACCAGATCCCCGCTGCGGTTGTCCGCAGGGTTCTTTCTCAGGCGACTGGGCTTGGCGGCCTCATAGGCGGCGGCGATACGCAACGCCCGTCGCGCCTGCACCCGGCGCAGGCCGGCCTCGGGCGAGAAAAACCCGATTAAGGCATCCAGGGTATTCATTGGCAAAAGTTCGCGTAAGTGGGGCCGCGGCGTTTGCTGGCCGCCTGTGATTTTTGTTCGGACGCTCTGCGTTCCCACTCCTGACGGCCCGCACGGATTTCCTGCAGGTTTTCTGTAGTAAGCTGTCGTCCGTTAATCACGGTGGTTTTACCGGCGAGCACCTCTATTTCGGCCTGGAGATACAGGTCGACCATCGCTTGAGCAGATTGAGACATTTAACTATCCAGTAAGGAGCCAACAGGCTGCGCTGGCCGCCGCGGTTTTTTCACGACGGGCTTGGGTTGTTGGAGAGAGGGATCCGGTTCCAATGCGCTGAATAGGGTGCGCTGGCCCAGACGCGATTCAATGGCGGACCATTTTTTCTCGTTGTATTTATGCATGCCCATGGCATGTGCAGCGTGCAGGGCATAGACCTCGGTATCCGTAGCTTCATTGGGCCTGCCTGGCCGCTGTTGCCACACCAGTTTGCCGCGATGCTTTTTACTGGGCGCTTTGACTTCGGCGGTCACCTGCGCCCAGTAGTCCTGCCGGACATGCTTGCAACTGTGCATATAGGCACTAGTGCCCAATAGCCGTTTGGCGATCAGGTCTTTGGCTTTGTGGGTACCTACGATATAAACCCGTACACCTTGGCGGTCGGCCTTGGTGCGCCGCTTGGGGTTGTTATAATCCACCTGCCGGGGCTGGCTAAAGATTTCTTTGCTGCCGAAGTCATTGCTGTCACCCTTGATGGCCATTACCAGAACGCCGCGATATTTTTTATCCCGCGTTCTCACCCAGTGGTAAACCGCATTGCTGGTGCCACCATCAGAGGAGTCGATACTCACTGCCGCTGCACGAATCTCACCAAAGCGTTCATGCTGAAAGCCCTGGAATACCAGTTGATCCAAAGCACTCCAACAGTCATCCCGCTTGTCGGCGGTATCGCCATCGATCTCGCCCCAGTACAACTGCCAGCTTTCTTCATTGCGCCCGAAGGCGCGAATGGTGATAGCCAGGCGATCGTGTTGCACATCAATGCCCACGGTAACCAGCAGGCCTGCAGCGGGACAGGAGAGTTCCGGGTAATCCTCGGCGGCCTCTTGCAGCCGTTCGTGATCCAGCAATTGATTGGCGGCATACTGGTAGGGCCGGCCCAGCTTGTTGTTCTGGAACACAATACGCGCGGACTCATCCCCGCTTTTGGCTTCGTGCTCCGCTTCCAAGTAGTCCCGTACAACGTCCGCAAGCGCTGTACCGGGGATACACACATACAGCTCCGAGAGCTCCATAAAGGTTTCTATGGGTTCAATCTCATCCTGCTCAAACCCCTCGCCGCATTGGGTCTTAACCCAGCCGGCAAAGGCATCGCCCCTCTCGCGCGCAGTGTTACAGGTCTGCAGGATATTGGCCTGGCGGCGGTAGTCGTCCCAGGCACTGCCGCATTGCGGGCAGGTATACACAGCGGTTTCCGGCTGATGCAGGCCGAATACCGGGTGCGCGGTACCCCCTCTTTCTCCAACCAACTGACATTTTCCCAATCCAGCACATGGCACTCACCGCAGTCGTGACAGGTCACCGGCAGTACCCGCATCGTGCCGAGCCGGACGTAATGCTCTACCTGGGATAAGTCCGCAACCGCAGGCGTCCCGCCAATAATCAGTTTCTTGTTGCGCATCCGCTTTAAGCGTTCGCGCAAGTGACGAATGGCATCGCCCTGATCGCCGACATCCTTATTGGTATCGTCCGGCTCCTCCACATAGCCTCGGCGGGCAGTGGTGGACTTCACATTGGAGATGGAATTGGAGCCCACCGTGCGCACCTCGCCGCCAGGGAACTTCTTGCGGGTTGAGCGACTGCCGCCTTTGCGGCTGGTGGAGATATCAATCACCCGACTCACTGCCGGCGAACCTTCGATAATCGGCACCAGCTTCTCATCCATAAACAACCGCCCCTTCTCATCCTTGGGGAACAGCATCAGGATCCTGGCCGGATCCACCGCGGCACATTTACAAATATCCGCAGCCAGCAACACGGTCCAACCGATCTGTGCCGCCTTTTGCATCACCACCATCCACGACACCGGGCTATCCAGGGCATGCATCACGCCCCAGAAATAAGGCACATACTCCACCCGGTAATAACCGGCGTTGTCACTGTCCTCCGACGGCAATTTGATATTTTTCGGCAACCACCCAATCAGCGGGGTTTCAGGCAGCGGTATCCAGGTTGTGCGTATCTCCCGCACCAGGCGCTGCAGGTTCGATCTCGTAACCGCCAATAGCTCGGAGGGCAGCGTCAATATCGGGCTGCAGAGATTCACGCTCGACGGTAATGGCATGCTGGCTCTCGATGGCGATCAGGATACTTTCCACCGCCCCTAAAAATTCATTCTTGCCAACGGTGGCCCACTCGGCCATCGCCTTGTGTACGGATTCCATATCGACAATCAACTGATCCTGCCGGTACAGCTCGCGCAGCTTTAATTGCGCATTGGCTTCGGATTCCAGAGCCTGGGCCATATCCCGGCGGTTGCGAGCATCGCTGACCTGACGCCCGGCAGCTTCTGTGCGCAGCCGCTCACAATACGCTTGCAGCCAGGCCCCATAAGTCTCGCCCTGTGGCAGTACACCGGCCTGCACATGCTTGGCAATGGCCGGCTGGGAAGTGCCCACCAGTCGCGCAAACCCCGACTGGGTTGCCTGGTCGTTCAGAGATACAGTGCCAGACAAGGTATAACCCCCTAGGAATTTTCAGGTTGCTGTTAAAAAAACACGGTCCGAATTCCCCGTGCGCAGGGTTTCTCGGGAGGACCCGCTCAACGTCGCCGGGCACTGGCCAGTGCCCGATCCATCGCTTTGCCCAGCTCGGGCAACAGGTGCCGCTGTGCTATGCCCTCGGCAACTTTGAAAAACGGGAAGCGCTTGCGGTAGTTGGGTTTCTTATTTACAAAGATCAGAATGGGCCGCACAGAGCGGCGACGCTTGTAGCCCACCCGCTGCCATACGCCCCAGGTACCCTCGATCTTGCCGACAAAGTAACCTTTGGTGATGCCTCGCTTGGCTTTACTGCGACGGCTACCGGTGGCGTTCTGCATAGAATCCGAACTGGCTCGTACCTGGGACAGGATCTTGCTGTAGGTGCCCGCAGTGATATTGCCGTGTCGATTGAGCCTGGCGCCCTCCCCCGGCACAACATACATGCCCGCAGGGAGCAGGCCGGCATAGCGCAGGGCACGCTCGAAGCGTTTCTCATTGCGACTACTGCCGAATACCGCAGGGGCCAGGTACTTACTGGGTGCGGTGCCCTTGGTGGCCTGATCGCGGATATACACCCTGGCAATGCCAGTGCGCTTTGTGGCTTTATCTACCAGTACAGAATTCAGGGTCAATCGGGTCGGGTTGACAAATACCCGCCCCATCACCGCACGCGCTTCCCCGCGAATCCGAAATGCCACAGTGTTCAGTGCCTGCGCACCGGCATAGGGCAATTGACGCTGTAACGCTTTAGAGGCCTGATCAAAGGCCGAGGCATCGAAGGTCAGCTTCAGCTCGGCCATGGCTGCTACTGCCCCTGCTGCGCCTTCATCAACTGCAGGCGCTTGTGGTTGTAATACCAGTTCATCGCAAAGGAGGCGACGGCCACCAAGGCACAGATAAAACCAATGGGGTTTTGAACAAACAAGCTATAGATACCGCCGATAGCGCCCACTGTTACTGTGGTGGCATGACTGGCCTTCTCAGCCAACTCTCGCATCAGATCGTGAACAGTCATGACTGTTTCCATGTCTTGATCGCTTTTTCAGCACTGCGGCCCACTACGTAACCACCCAGGCCGATCTTTACAATCTCCAACAGTGCCAGTGTTTGTTCCTCGCTGAGGTTTGGTGCGGTCCATCCCAGCCAATGCGCCACCACAAGGCTGACAAAGGTCAGCATGGCAATAGGACGCCAGCAACGCTGAAGCCAGCTCTCTCCGCCCGCTTCTGCGGTAATCACACTGGTTGCCGATTCCAGCTCCTTGAAATCCATCGCTATCAACTGGCGGTCAATCTCGGCCTTGAGCCTGTTGGCCTCAGATTTGTCAGGAAACGCCTTGTCGATCGCCTTACCAATCAGACCGGAGATCGCAGAAATTGCACCTAGCATCAGTAGCTCCAGATTGTGAGACCTGGGGAAGTAGCTTTCTCCAGGCCTAAAAAAACCGGCTCAGTGGCCGGTTTGTCTATTTGGGTGCCAAATATTTCAGCAATCGCAACATATCCTTATTTGTTAAACGCTCTAATACGCGCCCTGAGAATAAGTCAATTCATAGCTGTGTGAATACACTTCGAAGATCAGACCAAAGGGATCTTCAACGTAGCACATTCTATAGGGCTTCTCTCCAGGATAGTATTCGCGAATAGGCATCCGTTGCTTACCACCGTGCTCCACAATTTTTGCAACCAATCGCTCTATATCAGGATCTTGCACACAAAAGTGAAAGGTGCTTGTTTTCCAGTACTCAAACTCTTTTGGTGATTCATTGTTCTTGAACTCAAACATTTCAACACCGATTTTGTCTCCCGTAGACATGTGGGCAATTTTAAACGACCCCCAACCAAGGCCAAAAACATCGATGCACATTTGCCCAATTGGCGTGTCAGACTCTTCTGTAATCACTGTTGGTTCCATAATATGGTACCAACCCATTACATCACTATAAAATTTAACTGCTGCTTCAATGTCAGGCACCGATATACCGATATGAGAAAACGTTCTAGGATATGTACTCATAAAATGATTCCTCTTCGTAAAGTTAAAAAATTGGTATGTCCTGCGCCAGATTAGCTCATGAATATGTGTACGCTGCACTGACGGGTACAGTAGCTGACCCTGCCCGCTGACTTTGTAAGCTATGAGCCCACCCCCACAAAGCTGCTCACCATGGCCCCCTGGGAGGCGATAGCGATTTCGCCGGAGTCCCAGCACCCGGCCAGACGACAGGCGATGTCGTGAAGCTCAGGCTCTCCACACTCCATGAGTTCCGCCGTATTGCGGCACAGCTTCAGCAGGAAGGCCTGGGCATAGTCTCGTGCGATGATGCGCCCCTCTATAAGCAAATTCATTTGAGTAGTGATGATCAGCAGCAGAAAGCGTCTACTGTGGTCCTCGGGACAGTTACCCAGACCACTGCTATCCGCCTCAGCGTGGCAGCGATAACAGAGATGCGCAGCCATGGCATCGTGGGGCTTGATTCCCCGGCCCTTACCGTAGCTGTGGCTGCGCTGGCCCTGGTAGTGGGCGGCCACGGTACTGCCCTCGTTATTGCCACAGCGGACGCAATCGCGGCCTTTGGCCAGCCTCAGAAGCTTGGGGATGCGGGTGGGTTGCAGGTTCACTTTGTCTCCCTGGGTATCTCCAGCCTGAACTTTTAGCCCCTCCATACGCCTTTCCCTCAGCAGTTCCAGGTTGTGAGACCTGGGGAAGTAGCTTTTCTCCAGGCGTAAAAAAACCGGCTCAGGGGCCGGTTTGTTTATTTAGGTGTATACGTTACAGCAATCGCAACCGATCCTTATTTGTTATGCTTTTACTCAATTAAAAACCCTATAGAATTGAAATTCTGACCGATTATTGTGGACTGACCACCTGACAGAGGCTTTAAAACCGTAAAGCTAATTGTTGAATCATATTTTTCATGCTTGCAAGTGTACTGAAGGGCTACAAAATTTCCTGTGCCGCTCGTTGAAGCTTGAGTTTTTTGATTCCAAGTTGCGAGCTCACAACCCTTTAGCTCTCCTAACTCATTATTTACATTAGGCAATATTTTGCTCCATGTTTTTTTGGGCATTACTTCCCAAAATTTCTCATTGTATAAGGGGTAAATGGCTTCGTAGTTACCACCTTTAAATTCTTCAAAAAACTTTTCAGCTAGTATTTTCGCATCTGGAACTGAGTCTACACTCGCTTTAGGGTTACAACCCATGACAAGTAGAAAGACAAGAAGTATATAAATTTTCATAATTCTCCTTTATGCGTAACACTTAAATACTGATCACCATGGCCACTATTATCCTGATTACTGCCCAGGAATCAATTTTGCGCCGTTTACCCACAATGCGCATTAAAAACAGCTACCTACATGGATTTGGCACAATCGTACAAAATGCGATCACTCTATCCAGAGTAAAAAACCGGCTCAGGGGCCGGTTTGGGTGGTTGGTAGAAACAACAATCGCAAGATAGCTGATTTATATTATCTAATCAGTGTATAATGTCCGTTTAAAATGCACCGCCATGCATCATTTCTGAATCTCTTGCCAAGAAAGTAAATCCAGTCCAGTTTTGCTAGTGGCTAGATATATTACTATTAAAACCGATAGAGGTATAATAATTAGAGCAATCTTAGTGAAAATGCCGTGATACACCTCTAACCAATACCTTTCCCAACTTTTTAAAGGCCTACCGGCATATAGTTTCTTTGAAGCTGTATTCGCAATCCAGTTTCCCAGTAATACATCAAAAATCTCCAATGGTACTATGACAAGTAATACTATGAAGATTTTTTGACTTAGCCATGCTGCACCTAGTAAGTCATATTTGAAAGCCATAAGGAAGCCTGTAGCCAAAAGACTAATGAATGCTAAGTGCTCCAGAATAACCGTTAGATAAAACACACGGCTAACTTTTTCAGCTAATGAGTTCGGCTTATAAGAGCCATCCTCGACAGTTTTCAATACTAACCACGCCCCGAGCGGCGGCCCTAACCAAAATACGAGAGCCCCAAGGTGCACTAATTTAATAATCCCATACTCACTCAACGCTTAAGCACCTTGTGAGCAAATATCAGCATCCAAGCGGTACTGAGGACCATAGCTATTGCTGTAAAAATTTCCGCAGCTTTAACAGAGCCCATAGCAACGAAAAGAGATAGCATCAGTCCTAGTATCCAGGCAATAACGCCCCATGCAGCTATCCACGACTTTAGCACGCCTTGGTTAATTGCAAGAATCGTTAGCAATAGGCCACCCAAGTTATATAAACCATTACCAAGATAGCCAGTCAGGTGCATGGCGATTATCTCAAGTATCTCGATAGCATTGCTACCAAGCTGTCTGCTTATGATCTCAGGAATTACAAACGCGTAGATTACTTCGGCAATTAAATCTGGGGCGATTCCCATGCCGACCAGAGCTATACCGATCATTCGCAGAAAATTCTGGGTTAGCTCATCCGCTAAGATTGCGCAAAAGACAAATAAACCAATTGCCGAAAGCATCCAGGTAAACCAAGATAATGACCAGATCAGGCCATTATCGGCTATAAAAGCAATTCTTTCAGCGACAGTATTGTCCAACGGAAGCCCGCCTCTCATAGGTCCATTCATCAGGAAGCAAGCTAGTGTGATAATCACAACTATCACATGAATTGAATAAAACTTTATTAAATACAACCTCAGATCCATTCAAAGTCCTTTATTTCTTAACATTTACATAACGGTTACCGTGGTCACTATTATCCTGATTATCTTCTCTGAATCAATTCTGCGCCAATCCCAAAAAATTATTATAAAAATCAATTAGTTATACAAGAATGATACCACCGTACAAACCTGAGTCACTTTCTCCAGGCGTAATAAAACCGGCTCAGGGGCCGGTTTGTTTATTTAGGTGTAAATGTTGCAGCAAGCGCTACATATCCTTATTTGTTATGAGCCAGGTGGTGAACAAGGCACATCACTAGCTGGGGTAACGTTTATTCTTGAAAAGGAATTTCCATCCAACTTATAAACTGAAACTCTACAGCTTTGCCTTGCCACCCCTGTCCATAAAGCAGACCAACCCTTCCCCCAATACGTTCATTTACAAGCACATATTCTTGCCCAGTTTCAGGGGTAAACTTGACAAATGGCCAACATGTTTTTGTCCATCCGCTATTCTCCCACTGAATAATCGTTGTCATATATATCTCTTTATTTCCTGGAACAACAATTGGATTTATATCTTGCTCGCTATTTTTCGTCGTCATCAATCTACCGTTAGAACAGATAACAGTCTCACCCGAAAGTGGTACACCTTCTTCAGTTTCATATTTCTCGTCTGAGCTAAAATGAATTTTAGAATTTGAGGTCGAGTCATCATTTTGGTAAAAGGGTAATTTAGTTCCAAACGCTTGCTCAGATAGAGAGGCGCAGCCTGTCTCAATACAAATCACAATTAATATAAGCAATTTTTTGTACATACTTTAACCTTTAATATTCATAACATTTATAGACAGATCACCATAGCCACTATTATCCTGATTACTGTTTAGGAATCAATTCTGCGTCGTTTATCTACATTCAACATCAAAAACAGCAGTTACATAGATTTGGCACAATCGTACAAAATATGAACACTCTATCCAGAGTAAAAAAACCGGCTCAGTGGCCGGTTTAGATGAGTATGGTATATAGTTTTTCAAAAAGAAAACTAATACTCTCAGAGCATTAAAATAGGTTCGGCAAACTACTCTATATAAAGATTCAAGATTCTTAGTTTAGAACATTGATATAAGAGAGTGTTTCAGAAGTTGACTGGTCGATGCAATCACCTTTCGTGAAAAGACTCACTGTCTTTTGGGCAGCAAACGCCATCATCAACATACTTAGGTATTCCTTAGCTAGTGGCCGGTCCATACTGAAAGATATGTAATCGCCATTTGAGCCATGGCATGAAGGTGGATTATTAACGCCACCTTCAGGGTAAATATAGACAAGATTAGTTCCTTCAACTATTAAAAGTGAAGCGATTTTTGAGCTTGTGTGTGCGAAAGAAACCTGAGAAAAAAGTAGAATTGCTGAAACGAGAAAAAACCTTAACATAAAATGGATCCTGTTTATTTGTAGTACTTCAACGTGAGGGAATCACATACACCCAAATATACAGATATTCAACTTTCCGCACAAACTAATCATCAAGCCAATCGCCTGATCCAAGCAATTAGACCATAGATGACACTTAGGGCAGAAATCAAAGGTAGCTCCAGATTGTGGGGCCGGTACGCTTGCCCGAAATAGCTCCAAGATCATCCAGGTGCAGGAATCTGCCGCCATGAGGACCATGCTGCTTCACCCCAATGCCGGTAAAGCCTTCCTCTATCGCTATCCCCAGCAGCTCATAGGCACGCCCACCAGCAACTGATACATCCACCGCCTGCCCCGTGGTATGCGTCATGGTGGAGCCGATCCTGGCGCAGTGTTCCTGGCAGCGATAGCCGGAATTGATCACCATCGGCTTGTTGAAGCGCTCCCTGACCCTGATCAATCGACGCAGTGTGTCATCCAAGAAGTTGAGTTTCCCGCAACAACGGCAGGACAGCTCCGCTTTCGTGAAGTAGGGGTTTTTGAACATGTGGTTACCAGAATCGCAAAAGCCCGCACTGGGCGGGCTTGAGTTTGTTTCGTCTATATTTTTGTATGTAGTCAAAACAATCTAAAAGCGGTCTCCTACCTGGAGAAAACTATGGACGATCTCACCCGTGTCAAGTACCTCCGCATTGCACTGATAATTATAGGTATATTCCGTATCATTGGCACTTACCCGATGATGTCATGGGCACGCCCACTAGAATGGGGGTGGATGTCGCCGTATACAGAATATAAACTAGTTATCCTGTCGGTATATATAACCCTGGGCATTTTTCTAATCCGGGCTTCCAACAACCTCTTTGCGAATCTCGGTCTGATTTGGTTCACTATTTTCTTACATTTTATATCTGCCACCGTGCTTACGATACTGGAAGTAAGTGGTCAATCCAGCCAGGCAGACTTAATTGGAGTTATATCCATGCAGTATTTAATCGCCGGGGTTCTCTGGTACTTAATGCCCAGAAACCTGAAAAGGCTACAGCAGCAATTAAAGATTGGCAGCGAATGACTCAGTTTTGCTAAATTCATGCACAAAAACCCGCCATAAAGCGGGTTCTTTTCCTGAAATGCGCAAAAAGGGCATGCTAGGGTTTTTATACCCTCTCAGGACAAAGTTGCCAACACCCTGTTAAGAAACGCTCCTGATAATCTTCTACGACCTTCGCCACTGGGCCTAATGCCCTTGAAGGCAATGAATCCAGGCGACGTTGAAATCGCTTCCAGATCCTCACCCATTCTCGGCTTCACTCTGTCTTGTTACAGACTAGGGTGTCGCAAGCATGATATAAATTGACGGGCCTGCTGTTTAAATCCCCAAGCGCATACGCGGAAATAAAAACAATGCCAACTTACCGATCCGGGCTCTGTCATGCGGTTCACCCCATCTATCAAACTCGGTCACTAGGTATAGCAGTCACAGAGATCACAATATAATCGTTAAGTAAAAGCCTCTGGATTACTGAAATATTTTCTAAACAGTGGTTCCCTGCTACTCTTTTGGCGAAACTCTAAGTATATCTAGTTAAGGAGCGTGCAATGAATCATTTGCCAGAAGAAGAGTTAACTATGATACCTGGCGGGAGTTTAATCACCGCTACCCCAGAAGAGGGAAGATCCTTAGCGATGATGATCGCTCGCCATACGATCCATAACATCCAGCCAGACCTTGATAAGCTTGTGGCTGGTCGTGAGACATATGCAACTGACCCAGACAGCCTAATAGCTGCAAGCCAGGTTGTAGCAATTGAATTTCAAACCATTGCAGCAGCTAACAACTACTGGAAGTGATAACGCAGCTTGCCCTCTACTGCAACGTTTCTTCATTTAATAGAGAAGCTTCCCTCCCAAACCAGAAAATAGCTAGAATAAAAAGCCCTGCCGGCTTAACCAGACGGGGCCTTCAAAGGGGAGGTATGGTCCCGCTGCGTATAGTTCGCGACAACTTAGCTGAATATAGCACCCGAATGTTGATTTCACTGGATTACCAGAAATGAAAAAGTCCGCATGGGGCAGGTCAGGAACTATTTCGTCTATATTATTGACTGCAACAACATCAACTTAAAAGCGGTCTCCGCTCTGGAGAAGGCTATGGATGACATCACCCGTATCAAATACCTCACCATTGTCATGATGATTATAGGCTTGTTTTTTATCTTTGCTATTTACCCGTTAATGGAATGGTTATGGCCTGAAGGATGGGGATGGACACCGCGGCAGCCCGAATACGAATATACTATTATAGGAACCTATGCAACTCTGGGTGTATTCCTGTTGCTCGCCGCTAAACACCCCATTGCTAACCTCGTTCTAGTTTGGCTCACAATTTGGTTGAGCTTGGTAGATGCAACCATCAGTCTTTTCCTTTTTATGCTGGCACCTGATCAAGTCCTTGAAGATAACTTGATCGGTGAGATCCCCGCACAGTTTTTAATTGCTGGAGTTCTCTGGTACCTAATACCCAAAAACATTAAATTATTACAACGACTGCACGGCGATAGTGAGTAACTGGCGCCTGGCATTGCAAAGCATCCGAACATTTCATCCATAGAACAGCCAAACAGCCAAATTACAGCCATAAAAAAGCCCCGCCGGATAACCAGACGGGGCTTTCAAAGGGGGTATGGTCCCGCTGCGCATACTTCGCGACAGCTTATACAAAGTTAACCCATATGGACGTATGGTGTCAATACATACAGCCTGTTTTTAAATACAGTTATGCGGCATTCTGCGACAAAAAGAATGCTTCCACAGTTGCCTCAACAATTTGACACATTTTTTCAACCCACGGCTTTGACCTTTTGACCTTCCTGGCCACATCCTGCATTTCCCACCGGTAATAATACCGCAACCAAAAAACCTTCCTCTCCAGCGCAGCCTTCGCCTTGTCCTGGCGCCTGGCAATTACATTCAGGTAAGCCAATACTGCAGTATCCGTGAGGGCTGCCCTGTCGTAATCTATCGGTACCGGACTCTCCCTGCGCCCTGATAGCATCCTTCGGCCAAATGCCGCCATACGGGGCCAGCTCACTGAGTCCCCTGCACGTTCCGGATAGGCCCTGGACCACTCCCACAAGCGCTCGCGAATGCTGATTTCATTGACCATCTCTCCCCCTGTGTCGATTAACCAGTAAATTGCCGGAATCTATTCGATGGCTCGGGTGGGGTTATCTCACCAGCCCATACATCCATACGGAATTGGCTGAGCTTGGCCTTCAGGTTGTCTGTGCCCGATTCGCCACGGCGGTGCTTTGCGGTGTTCACTTCCACTAGCCCAGGATTGACGGAATCAGGATTGTCTTTGTCCTCCCGGTACAGCAGGGTCACTATATCGGCGTCCTGCTCAATAGAACCGGAATCACGCAACTGGGACATATTGGGCCGACCACCTTTGGCCGCTTCACGGTTGAACTGGCACAGTGCCAACACCGGTATATCCAGCTCCTTTGCCAATGCCTTGAGCCCGGCAGAGACGCCAGCCACTTCCCGCTCACGGCTCATGCCATCCCCACGCACCTGCTGCAGGTAATCCACCACGATCAATGACAACGGGCTCTTGCGGTGCTCACGGCGGGCACGGCTGGCAATCTGGTTGATATGCAACGCACCCTGGTCATCCACCCCCAGATCTATGCCTTTGAGTTTGCTTACGGCATAGGTCAGGCCCTGGCTGTGCTGGGCGTAGAAGTCTTTGCGGTCGTCTGGGTTGTCGGAGTCGGCAAGCCCTATGGGGATACGTCCAATCATGCCTACCAACCGGCGGTAAAGTTCCCGGCGGCTCATTTCCAGGGAAAAGACCAGGGCGCGGTTACCATTGAGCGCATTGTGCGCAGCCACCTGCATTGCAAATACGGTTTTACCGGTACCAGTGGTACCGGCCAAAACAACCAATTCCCCACCACGCAATCCCTTCCAGCGGCGGTCTATGCAATCCCAGCCCGTGTGTACCCGCTTGACCTGCTCACCAGTCTCCAGGCGATTCCAATCCTGCAGAACCTCCCTGGCTGCCCCATCCAGATCTTGAGGGCCTGTACCGGTATCTCGGGCACGCTCCAGATCAGACAGGCTGGACTGGCACTCACTGATAATCTCCGTCACAGACCGGATTGGCGCGGTGTAAACGGCTTTGCTGAAATCATCGAAAGCTGCCAGCAACTTACGGCGATGGGCATGATCAGCAGCAATGTGAGCGTAGGTTCGCACATTCGATGCCCCCGGAGTCTGCTCACACAGCTCAGCCAGGTAGGCAACTCCTCCGGCAGCTCCCAGCTTTTTGGTGCGGTTCAGCTCCTCACCCACGGTAAACGCGTCTACTGGCTGGGAATTCTCTGCCAGGGATTTGATGGCTGTAGCGATAGTGCGGTGTGCCGGAGTCATGAAATCCGACCGGCCTACAATCTCGAATACCTCCTCAATGGCGGAGGGGTTGATCAGGAGTCCTCCAAGAACCATCTGCTCTGCAGCAATCAAAGTGTTCTGCTCGTTCCTGCTCAGTGATTTGGTCATCATGCTGCTGCTCCCTTTGCGTTTTCGGTGATGCGTGGATAATTATTCGGGTCGGTCAACCACTCCAGGTCGGCCCTGTGGGAACCGTTCAGCCACTGCTGACTGGCGCAGAAGACGAAGAATTCATCAAACCAACCCAGCTCGCGATTAGCGCGTTGCGTCCACAGGTAGGTCAGGAATTCCCGTCGTCGGTCACTCAGGGCTGTCACCGGCACGTTGTTGGGCAGGTTGCGGTGGTAAGACTCGACAATCCGATCAAACGGGATGATCTCCGGTTGCTCGTCCTCCCAACGGCGTTGGTTCAGGTAGGTGGTCGGGTGCAGCCTGTCAAAACCGAATTGGTTGGCCAGCAGGCGGTGTTCGATATCCTCGATAAGCAAATCCGCAAACGACTCCGCATCCCGTTTGGATTTTTTCAGGTTGACCAGGAAAGCTGCATGGGCTTTTTGCTTGCCCACCTTGGGTAACCCTGCTGACCAGAATCGATCAAATGCCGAATCTGAATTTGATTCTTTGATTGGTTCATTGACTGGTTCAAAAGAGTGACTGGTTCTGGGTGCAGGAGATTCACCACCCCCTAGTGCAGGAGATTCACTACCTGGTGCAGGAGATTCACCACCTAGTGCAGGAGATTCACTACACTTATGCAGAGTCAGCACAAACAAATTGCTGGCATTTAGCTTGCTGGAATTCGTTGATTTCCGATTGTTGATTTTCAGAAATCCATCCTTCTCTAAAGCCTTGATGTGTGCAATAACTGAGCGTCGACTTATCTCACACTGGTCAGCGATATGCTGATAGCTAGGCCAACATTCACCCTGGTCACTAGCATTATCAGCCAACTTCAAGAGCACCAGCTTACGCAGAGGATTACCCACCTTGAGCTTCATGGCTTTAACCATCAGTTCCATACTCATTTCATACCCCCGGCAATTTCTTTCCGGTAGGCGCGATCAGCATCCGCCGCCGCTTTGATTTGTTCAGGCGGGATTTGGAGTAAGGCCCGCGCTAACTCACAAGCCGGAAGGCCCGTTTGTTGTGCGCGTTCATTCACGCAATACAGGACAAAAAGATCGGAGTCTTCCATTATCGCCTCCGTCCGCTTCTGCGGCTCATCAATGACTAGTTGATTAATTCATTACCTCAGCTCATTTGAGTAGAAGCGGCGAGTCGCTCCAGATCCTCACGCTCGCAATCAATGACATTGGCCCACCCGTCCGCGAGCTCGGCACCAAGAGCGGCCAGCTCCTGCGTAGTGGGATTGTTGTCGGGGATGTGGGCAATGGTGCGGAACAGCGTGCGCAGCTTTTCTACGGATTCCAGGCTGATACTGGCCAGGTCAAGGGATTGGATAACAAATTGATCTGCCCGAGCAGCGGGCACAACTGGGGCGTGATTAGGCATTGCAGCCTCCTTGGATTGCGGATTATCCGCCACCACGGAGGTTCGAATCTCGAAATGGAGGCGGGGTAAACGGGTTCGAACTACCGCTCCAAGTAAACGGCGGACCCGAAGGCCCCCGAATACCCCACCATAACAAGGAGGTTTCGCGCACAAAAAAAGACGCATACAGCTATAGGCGTCTTCCTGGCGCCTTGGAAATACGGGGTTCGAATCCCGGCTCCCGATTTTGCGAGAGCCGGATAAGCATAGGACCGTTCTCCGATTCCTGTCAACCGGGGAAACTGGCTTTTCCGTATAGACGCCTGTTGCATTTTCTATGCCCTTCACCAATAACTTCTGCACTGTTTCGTGCCGAACTCTCCCGGCTGTCACACCACTGGGCAGGTGTCGCCTTTACCGGTATGCTAGAACTTCCAATACCAATAACAACAAGGAATTAGTTATGTCATTGATCGACAACGGTACCCTCGATCTTCTGTGTCCGAAGTGCAGCCGCAAGCAAAAAAAGCGGTTCACTTGGCTCAAATACAACCAGCATTTCAATTGCTCCTGTGGAGCCCGTGTCGAGATTGATGCAACGCAGTTTCAACGACAGATCGCCGAGATTGGCAAGGCTATTCAGGATCTCCAGAGGAGCCTTAAGAACCTCAAAGGCTGAAAGGCTGCCTTTAATATCCTGCAACCTGCCGAGGATCGGTTCCGCATCTGCTTGCAACCATGTTGTCGTGTGCTCAAACATTACTGCTCTCCTATGCCCACCCCCAGCAGGCCGTAGACAACTCTGCTGGCTGTGACACCACTCCCCAGGTGACGGGTTTACCGGTACACTGCATGCTTCCTCACCATCAGCAACACAGATTTTCCCTATGGACGACTCAGACGAGCGCATTGCCGCAGATATCCTAATTGCCTCCCTTCAGCGCGGCGGAGGAAACTCCTCACACTGGCCATCAGGCGATATGATCGAAGACGACGCCGAGAAACTTGCCAATGCCTTCCAAGTGATTTACGACGCAGTGCGCAACGCACATAAAAATTAGTGCCTGGACTACTAGCCCGGCCCGAGCTGGGCTTCATCCATTGTTTTGTTCAAACAGCACGAAATCCTCGCTAGCGATACGGGCAGAAAGGATTTCAACTACTAGTACCCTCCCCTCCTCCGATTTGAAGAATTCCGCGACCTCATCCTGTATGCTTTGCCTGTCCATCGTTCTCTCCTTTACGTAAATTCAGCTGCATGGGCGGAGTAGCCGATCTCTATCGGCTGTAATATCCCTGGGCAACTGCTGTATTTACAGGTAAGCTGCAAGCACTTACCAATAGCTAACAAGGGAATAGTTATGTTCAACATCACATCCGCCGATAGCACTTTATTTAAAACTCACAGGCTCCGTCTTGAGCGCAATGCAACTGAAGTGGTTCGAATAGAAGTTCGTGAAACACTCCAAAATGGTAAGTCCGCCAACCCACCTAAATTTACGGCACACGTTATTGATGCAATGGGACTCCCAAGCAAAAAATTCATGTCTATAGGGAATACTCTTAAGGAAGCTGTTAACCAACTACTTCCTCAGGCCCAATCTCTACCTATTGACGTGCTATGCCCTCCAATAAAATAAGCAGCGGATCTATATCTATCTAATTGAGCTATTCCAGGCGCTGCAAAATCAACCTATCCAACAGCGCCTGGCTCCCCTTCGACTTGGCAAATTCCGCGACTTCAGTCTGTATGCTTTGCTTGTCCATCGTTTTCTCCTGTATGAATGACCATGGCTGGCTATTGATTAACCAAGTCTTGCCTTGCCTCCATACTGCTAGTGGTGGCAGCTTCTGGGCCTTCACCCCAGATGTCCGGGCGTATCTCTGCCAAGCTAACTTTTCCATTTGCAGCGGAAGCAAACTTTTTGGCTAGGGCTGGCCCCGGGCGACGGTGCTCACCTCTGATTAGATTTAGGTAGCCGAGAGTCGTACCTATCCTCTTAGCGAAGCTGGCACGCTCTTTTTGGCTCATTGGCTTGAGGTATTCACTAGGCTTCATCCTTAAAATGTATCACAAAGATACATTATAAAGAAGAAAGATTGATCATATTGTGTCAGTTATGGCGCCAAAATGAATCTCTATGGCCAGTTGCTTGATTTGTGCGGGTTTATCAAAATAGTGTGATTTGCAAATATGATCTACGGGTGTACACGAATGGAAGTTGGCGATATTCGACTAGAGAATGCTAGGCAGCTTTCCAAGAAATTTAACAATCTCAAGGAGTTTTCAGAGGCCCTGGGCATGGCCCCCTCTCAAATCTCCCAACTTATCGGACCCAATCCCCGGCGCCGCATAGGGACAACTGTGGCAAGACGCATAGAGACTGCTTGCAGTAAAGAGAAGGGCTGGCTCGATGTTGCACATAAAGAGAAATCAAGTACAGTTACTACTGAAAGCGGGGTAGATATCGACCTGCTTGTAGATTGCATCTCAGCAGTAGAGGGGAAAGTAACCGAACTTAAGATCAAGAATATGCCAACAGAAGCTAGGGCCAGGGCTATAGCCACTGTGTACGCATACACTGAACAATCAAATTCGGTCGAAGTTATGGACCCAAGTTTTGCGATTCGTATGGTCTATCGGGGGAAATGAAGAACTCCCACTCTAAGCAAAACTTCTCTTGGGCAATCTTATTACACCTATCAAATTTCAGACATTCACCACACTGAAATCCTGCTTTACTTAACCCATCCTTTATCGCTGCTACAATCTCAGGACTGTCAACCAATCTTTGCTCTCGCAGCTCCCCTTTTAGATAAATCACGATACCCCCTTCCACTGGATTCCTTGTATCTCTGAGTAGGTTATCATCTCAAATTAAATCGAAAAGCAGGCGAAATGCAGCATTTTGATGTTGATGCGTGATAAATCCTGCAAATCCGCACGTATGTTGTACCCTAGGTGTCCCAAAACCAAACCCCAGGCCAAGTGATACGCTCGGCTAGAAAATCAAAAAAATTGAGCCAGGAGAGATTTGGAAAGCTCCTTGGCCTAGAGCGTAGTGCTGTCAGGGATCTAGAGAAAGGAAAGAAAACCTCGCTAACTTTTCAGCAGTTCTCGACACTTTACCGAGAGTTTTCCCTCACCCCTAACGAGATTCTTGGGATATACCCACCTTCTGATACCATCAGGGTGGAAGATGTGTGCGCTGCCATTGGGCGGGCAGCCCCAAATATATCCAAACCAATTCTAAATGAAATTCCCGCCAAAAAGATAAAACGATAACCATTTTTGTTGACGAGATTTATCACTATGATACATTTCCTGTAATCCTTATGAGGAACAGGGAATGCACGGCACCAGCTCAACCCCTAAGTACAGGAAACTGGCCCCCCGCCAGGCAGAAGCGCTGACACACCGCGCTCGCGGGCTTAGCAATGCTGAAACCGCCGCCGCTATGCAATGCTCTATCGCCAATGTCACCAACCTCCTCAGCGAATGCTTCTTTAAATTGCACGCCCGTAACAGTACCGATGCCGTCGCTAAAGCCATTAAACACGGCCTGATCCAGTTCACCCTGGTCGCCTCAATCATTAGCGGCGTTGGCACCGATACCCAGGAGCAACTCCGTACCCGGTTCCAGCGCAAACCCACCATTAAAACTATTCGCATACGTAACCAGGGGGAGAACACCGTATGAAGGGCATCAAATTTAGATCAATTCCGATCACCGACTCAGGGGAAGACCCCGATAGGCCAGTGGTCGGCAAGGAAGCCATTGTGCTGCAGGGCAATGTCCTCGGAAAGATGATCTGCCACCGCGGTTACAACGAGTCATTGGATTATCACGCGGTTCTAAACGTCTTCACCTGCAACACTTTCGCTGACCTGGTTTCAAACCTGGCACAGGGCCACGGCGCAAACCGTGCAGAGGCCATTAAGAACGCCCTAACCAAAAGCCGGGAAGCGGCAACGGATTACCTCGCAGCCCTCGATCACCTCGCACAGCAAATCAATGGGAGCGAAGCCGCGTGAGCTCCGAAACGGTTTCACCACCAGACAACAGCGCCCGCGCCTTCCTGAAAAAAGCCGCTCAGCATATGCGCGACCGCGCTGAACAACGTGATGCGGAAAATGGCGAGCGCTCCATGGCCAAAACCATAACCGCATTCAATGCCCTATACGGTACCAGCCTTACCGAAGAACAGGGATGGCTGTTTATGGTGCTACTGAAGCAGTCCCGTGCAAGCTGCGGGGTGTTTGTACCAGACGACTACGAAGACGGTGCAGCGTACTTTGCCCTGGCCGGTGAAGCCGCAGCAAAAAACAGGAGATAAAGAATTTCCACCGCGCCCCTGGCGCATTCAGTCAGCTGTAACCGTATGGGCTGCCTGTATGGGGCCCTCTTTTAAAACCAGCAGCAAGGTAAAAATATGAAATCATTTCCCATTACTAACGAGATGCGTAGCAACATCGCCAGAACTCTCACCTCAAAGGCTGTTGAGAAGGAAATCCGTGCAATTGCCAAAGAAGCTGATCGGCTTAATACAGTGTTCTGGAAGCTGTACGAAAAGAAGTTGCGCGCTGCTTCCGGTATCCCTTCAACCCGCTGGGCAGAACTCATACAGCAAGAGATTGCCACTCACGTTTATCAATGCGTCCCTAGAGTTGCAGCAGGGGAGGGAACTGAAGAGGCCCTGCGTATCGCTGGTGGTTCCAATGCTGTGCAGCATATGAGCACCTGGCTTAACAGCGGCTTAATGGAAACTCTGTCCAAAGTAATGCAGAAAAGAGTCAGTTTTAGCAGGGATCTGACTCTTGTATTTACTGCGTCAAAACCCCTCGCGAATATGAAAGGTGGCGATTTAATAGAAGACCCCGATCTTATTGCAGCCATTAAAGCGCTAGAGCTGCGTACTAAAGCCGTACTTAATGCAGCCAGAGATTTTTACAACCAGGTACAGACCATTCTGAACTCCTGCAGGACCTCAAAGCAACTGCAAGAACTCCTTCCGGAAGGCGCGAAGTACCTGCCCAAGCCAGCGGATAAGGGCAAAAACCTAGTACCCACAGAGCTGGCCGCTTCGGTCACAGAGATGCTGCAAAAAGGTATCCCGCCAGTACAAACAACTGCAGCTTAACCAATACAGCCCCACTGTTTGGGCCGCAGGTACTGGGCCCCTTTTTAGGGATTAATCATGGAAGTTTCAAAATTGCAGCTCAATAAAAAGGCCACTGCGACAATAAGAGAGGTGCAACGGTTTATATATGAATTCCAGCGCCGTAAAAACACTCTCCCTTCAAGAGTAGCTTTATACCCCGGCAAATATGCCGACCTTGAGAAAGCGGTAGTTTCTGAGCTTATAAAGAAAAATGCAGGCAGCGCCTCAAAGAAAGAAGTACGGGCGCCAAAAGAGATAACAATCCAAGGTATACAAATACACCCACACTCTTAACTATCAATATTGATATAAAAGGAACCAGTACCATGCAAGTCACAATCGAAAGCGCCCAACCCGACGAAACTGTCGAGGCTCCAAAGGCTGAAACTCCTGAATGGATAAATTTCTCGGGAAATGAGACTGCTGATCTTCCAGCAGGAATTGAGCCAGATGCCCCAATTGCCATCCGCCTGCGTGAAGGCACAGAGCTGTGTGCATTTGCTGGTGACTCGTTTGATCTGCCTCTTGGGAATTGGGATCACGCCGACCACGAAAAAGATATTGTGGCGTACCGCCTGCTGTCTGCCAAAGAGGCACGTAAATTTATAGAAGCCAAGGCTGTTATCAAATACGTCTCCAAGCATTTGGATGGAGAGATTGATCACTGGGCAGGACTTGTCCATGACCTAAAAGCAAGATACGACAACCCCTATTTGAATACATGCTGCCCAAGCTTGTTGGCGCCCTCCGCGCCCCTGAAGGTTGCGGGCATAAAGCAATCGCTGCAAACGTTATTCAATCCGAGGCATGGGTGTTACAGCAAACCGTGCCGGCGTTTAGCGAACCATCCAAGTAGAGAAGGGGCCGACGAATAATCACACCTCCTAAATAACTTCCTCAGCCCGCCTAGTGTGGGCTTTGTGGGTAGAGGAGAACACCAATGAACAAATGGAAATTCCCAATCCTGGCCGCTATAGCCAATGTCCTGGTGATGGGTAGCAGCAATACACCACCGCAGGGCCTTATCGAGCCCACTGCAGGCTGTAACTACGCTGGCAGGGCCAACAGGTTGAGCCAGAAGGCCAGGCGCAAGCGGGATAAGTGGAGTAAGTGCGCATGAGCGAAATAGCAAAAGAGCGCCCGATCATATTTAACGGGCCAATGGTTCGCGCGATTCTGGAGGGTAGGAAAACTCAGACGCGCCGCATTATAAAGCCACAACCATTTAATGGTGCCAGTAGCGAATCCGCCATAAAGCAGATAGGTGGCCTAAGAGATGAACAAACGCTATCCCAAGTGATGACTTCCGCTTGGCAAGCAGGGTTTGTAGATACTACCTGTCCTTGTGGAGAAGAAGGCGACCGTCTATGGGTGCGGGAAACGCACCACCTGAGTCATCACAATGCAATCACATACAGGGCTGACTACAACCACAACCCATTTGATGAAGAGGAGTGCGGAGAAGACTGCTCAATGGTTGGGGAGAAGTGGCGCCCCTCAATCCACATGCCCCGCTGGGCCAGCCGCATCGATCTTGAGATTACCCGTATTGGTGTTGAGCGATTACAGGACATCAGTGAAGAGGACGCTAAAGCAGAGGGGATGGTGAGCCCATACAAGGACAAATATACGCACTTTCTGGAGTTCTGTGACACTTGGAAAGAAATTTATGGCGCCAACAGCTGGGATGCCAACCCCTGGGTATGGGTCATTGAATTTAAGCGGGTGGAGACCACCCAGTGAGACTCTGGCAATCCCTCACCGGCATCGCCGCTCTCATTTTCTGCGGCACCAGCCTCGCCTTTACTGTGCAGCTGTGGATCGTTATACCCAGCACTATCGGCAGCCAGGTAGTGGCAGGCCTTACCGCCGTTGCCCTGGAACTGTGTAAGTTTTCTTTCGCGCCTCTGGGCCTCTGGTTGCGCTCCCAGGGGCAGCTCAGTGGCCATGTACTCCTAGCGCTATGGCCATTACTGGTGGTGATCAGTATTGTCGCCACCGTTGGATTTCTCGCCACACACAGCGCAGAACAGCAGCAGCGCAGTACACAGGGCAGCCTGGAATACCAAGCGCTTAAACAGCAGCTCAACAGCATTAAAGAGCAGATCAACAGCCTCAACGACCTGATCGCCACAGACGCAGCCAACGGCTATCGCCAGCGGGCCATTGATACCACCGTTCAGTTGCGCGCCCTGGAAGCCCAACGCAGCCAGTTGATCGAAAGCCTATCCATAGCCAAACCAGGCGCCAGCACCCACGGCGCATTCAACAGCCTGGCCAGCACGCTCAACATAGACCCCGTGCGATTACAGCACGCCGGATTCCTCGCCCTGGCAATCATCACAGATGTAGTAGGGCTGGTGGCGTTACTAGCGTTTAACGCTGCCTCAACGGTTTGTAAACGTTTAGCTAAACGGTCTAAACGGTTTTCAACGCCAGACAAACAGTTTTCAACGGATTCTAAACGGTTTTCAACGGATGCTAAACAGTCGCCAACAGAGCCTAAACAGTTGCTAAATGACGCTAAACAGCTGCCAACAGTCGATAAACGGTTTTCAACGGAAACTCAAGAATCTTTAACGGTTAGTAAACAGTCAGCTAAACGGCCTAAACGGTTTTCAACGCCAGTTAAACAGTTGTCAACGGAGCCTAAACGGTTTGTAAACGCTGGTCTCAGCCAGGAACAGATCGAGCTGGCCAACCGTATTTGCGCCGGCGAATTCGGC
>NZ_CP098023.1:4175000-4434601 GCF_030440425.1 Microbulbifer sp. MI-G | reverse complement strand
GAAAACCCCCAAAAACCCCAATACGGTAAGACCAAGGGATAACGGCAAAGCCAGGGCAAAAGGCGCCCGATGCCGTCAAACAAGATCGACGCAGTATAACTTTTCATCGCCGGGTTATCCACAAGAAAGACCGTCAGAGTAAAAAAACCCGCAGAGAAAAAGTCCGTATAATCAACCAGTTGCACAACAAATAAGCAGCCAATTGGCAACCATAAACAAACTTATCCACAAGAACCTGTGTATATCTTGGGGTCAATCAGTGGGCATCATGAGATACTCCAACTGCCTCAATGACTTGTTGCGGTGAGTGATAAAAAACCGGCAATTAATCCGCGGCCAGTGCGTTGCTTTCGGTGCTGGCTTTCTATACAATCCGCGACCTTCGCAGCGCGTAGCGCCGGCTCTTCTGTAACGGGTACTGGGCCAGATCCCGGGAAGTTCCCGAGAAATTTCGAACACAAAGTCTCAGGTAGTAAGACTATGAAACGCACATTTCAACCCAGCAACGTGAAGCGCAAACGTACGCACGGTTTCCGCGCGCGCATGGCAACCAAAAATGGCCGCAAAATTCTCGCCCGCCGCCGCGCCAAAGGCCGCAAAGTCCTGTCTGCATAAGACCGTTTCTCTTTAGCCCAGAGATCCCCCCCATGCAGCAGGCGCGCAGCGACTTCGGATTTGCCAAGGCGCTGCGCCTGCTCAACGCGGCGCAGTACCGCCAGGTATTCAACGAAACCCTCGTGCGCTCAGCGCATCCGCACCTGTTAATTCTCGCCCGTCCCAATGCACTGGAACACCCGCGTCTCGGCCTGGTGATCTCGAAGAAACATGTCCGCAAGGCCACTGACCGCAATCAGATCAAGCGTATTAGCCGGGAGACTTTCCGCTTGCAGCAACACCAGCTGCCGGCGCTCGATACTGTAGTATTGGCCCGCCCCGGGGTCGCGAACCTGGACAAGGCCGCCCTGGCGAAGCTGCTCAACAAGCTCTGGTGCAAATTGGCCAAGCGCGCGCACCAGGCACAGCAAACGCCATGAAATGGGTGCTCATCAAGCTGATACATGCCTACCGCTACCTGGCCAGCCCCTGGGTCGGTAACCAGTGCCGCTTTTACCCCACCTGCTCCCGGTACTCCGAAGAGGCCATTGCGACGCATGGAGCCATAATAGGGGGTTATTTAACCGTGCGACGCCTTATAAAATGCCACCCCTGGCACCCTGGGGGATTGGACCCGGTCCCCCCCAGACACAATAACTCTGTTTAGGTAACAAGATGGATTGGCAACGCTATACGCTGATGGGGGGAATTGCTGCAGTTCTCCTGGCCCTGGCTTTCCAGTGGAATGCGTTCAAAGAACAGCATACCCCGGAGGTTGACCGCGAGACCATCGTGCACAGTCCGGGGCCGGCCGACAGCCAGGTTGCGGGGGATAACAACGACAGTGAAGATAGCGATGTGCCCCAGCTGCAGTCCCAGGCTCCGGCCACAACCGGCGTAGATGGCACTGAGCGGGAGCTGATTCAGGTTACCACCGACGTTTTCGACCTGCTCATCAATCCCCGCGGTGGCGATATCGTTAAAGTGGCCCTGCGCAAGTTCGAGCAGAAGCAGGGTACTCCCGACCAGCCGCTGATTCTGCTCAACCAGACCCGTTATCATACCTATATCGCGCAGAGTGGCCTTATCGGTCAGAACGGTACCGACAGCGCAGCTGGTCGGCCATTATTCAAGATGGCCAAAAACAATTACGCCCTGGCTGAGGGGCAAGAGGCCCTGATTGTCGACCTGACCCTGCAACAGGAAGGGGCCAATATCACCAAGCGCTTTACTTTCAAGCGCGGCGACTACCTGATCCAGGTCGCCTACCTGGTGGATAACACCAGCGATAAGCCCTGGTCAGCCGCTATGTTCGGCCAGATCAAACGCGATAGCAGTGAGCCTCCCACGGACATGGGCTTCGGCATGTCTCCCTTCCTCGGTGCGGCCCTGCGCACCCCGGAGGAAAACTACTTCAAACAGGATTTTGAAGAAATCGCAGAAAAACCCACCCGCGAAACCATTGAGGGCGGCTGGGTGGCCATGGTACAGCACTACTTCCTCAGCGCCTGGATTCCGCCCCAGGATGCGCGCAACACTTTCGAGCTGAAGGAACTGTCCGATGGGCTGTTCCGCATGGGCTTTACTGCGCCACAGGTACAGATTCCCGCTGCCACACAGGGGGAACTGAGCGCCTCTTTCTATGCGGGCCCCAAGGACGTGTACCGTCTGGAGAAGATCTCCCCCTACCTGGATCTGACCGTGGACTACGGCTGGCTCTGGTGGATTGCCAAACCGCTGTTCCGGGTACTGCATTTTATCCAAGCGCATATTGTCAGCAACTGGGGCTGGGCGATCATCCTGCTCACCGTCTTCATCAAAACCCTGTTGCTGCCCCTGTCTGCGGCGGGCACCAAGTCCATGGCGCGCATGCGCAAATTCGCTCCACAGATGAAAAAGCTGCAGGAGCAATACAAGGACAACCGACAGAAGCTGGCGGAGGAGACCATGAAGCTCTACCGCCGCGAAAAGATCAACCCCATGGGTGGTTGTCTGCCGATCCTGCTGCAAATGCCGGTTTTTATCGCCCTCTACTGGATGCTGACTGAAACCGTGGAGCTGCGCCATGCCCCCTGGATTTTCTGGATTCACGACCTGTCGGCAAAAGATCCCTACTTTATCCTGCCGGTCCTGATGGGCGCCTCCATGTGGTTTATGCAGAAACTGAACCCGGCCCCCGCCGACCCCACCCAGGCGCGCATTATGCAACTGATGCCGGTGATGATGACCATTTTCTTCCTGTGGTTTCCAGCGGGACTGGTACTCTACTGGATCGCCAATAACCTGATCACCATCGCGCAGACCTGGTACATCAACAAGCAGGTGGATGCCGGTAAGATTTAATGTGTGTGAGTGCACACTTACCCACTGAGGGCCACGGATGCGGCCCAGTGTCCCTGCCGTCAGGTAAACTCAGCCGATGATGCAGCAAAACCCCAACCGAGACACCATCGCCGCAGTTGCCACCGCGCCCGGGCGCGGTGGCATCGGCGTGATCCGCCTATCGGGCAGCAGCGCCCGGGGCATTGCCATGCAAATCTGTGGTGATCGCCCGCTCAAGCCACGCCAGGCCCACTACCGCACCTTTTCCCACGGGGAACAATTGATCGACCAGGGCATCGCCCTGTACTTCCCCGGCCCCAACTCCTTTACGGGGGAGGATGTGGTGGAACTGCAGGGCCACGGCGGCCCGGTTATCCTCGACCAGCTCCTGCAGGCCACCATCGCACTCGGGGCGCGCCAGGCACGTCCCGGTGAATTTTCCGAGCGCGCCTTCATCAATGACAAAATCGACCTGACCCAGGCGGAGGCCATCGCCGACCTGATCGAAGCGGGCAGTGCCCAGGCCGCACGCAACGCCCTGCAATCCCTGCAGGGAGCCTTTTCCTCAAAGGTCGCAGACCTGGTGGAAAGCCTCACCCAACTGCGCATCTATGTGGAAGCGGCCATCGACTTCCCGGAGGAGGAAATCGACTTTCTCGCGGACGGCAAGGTGGCAGCGGATATCGAGACACTGCTGTCACAACTCACTGCTGTGACAGCCCAGGCGCGCCAGGGCGCCATCATGCGAGAGGGCATGCGCGTTGCCATTGCCGGGCCTCCCAATGCCGGTAAATCCAGCCTGCTCAATGCCCTGGCCGGACGCGATGTCTCCATCGTCACCGATATCGCCGGCACCACCCGGGATATTCTGCGCGAACAAATTCACATTGAGGGAATGCCTGTGCAATTTGCCGATACCGCCGGGATGCGCGACGCCCCGGACAAGGTGGAGCAGATCGGCATAGAGCGCGCCTGGAAAGAGATCCACCAGGCCGACCGGATTTTACTGGTCATGGATGCAGCACAGCTCCACTCCCTGAATCCCCTCGATGCCTGGCCGGCATTTACCAGCCAACTTCCGGAACCCGACCGACTCACGCTGGTAATGAATAAAATTGACCTCACCGAATACACCGCCGGATTACAGTCCCGCACCGAGGGCATACCGGTATTGGCGGTCAGCGCCAAAACCGGCGCGGGACTGGATGCGCTCAAGGAACACTTAAAACAGAGTATCGGCTTTAGCGGCGCGGCTGAGGGCTGCTTCAGCGCGCGCAGACGCCACCTGGAAGCTCTGTCTCGCGCGCAGGATTTTATCCAACAGGGCGCTTTGCAGCTGCACAGTAGCGGTGCCGGCGAACTGCTCGCCGAAGACCTGCGCCAGGCCCAGCAGGCACTTGGTGAAATCACCGGCGCTGTCAGTGCAGATGCCCTGCTGGGCAAGATTTTTGCCAACTTCTGTATCGGAAAATAACAGCACACACAGCTGTTTAATTTCATCACATCGCCAGCATTACCCCGCTCCGGGTTATTGCCCCTTCAACACACTTTTTACACCGGTTATACACAGATTTTTCCCAGACCTACCCCCATTTGGGCAACGCCATTGCCGATTTCTGCCTTTGTGAATGACCTTTCATCCCCGCTTCACACTCAATTTACAGCACCTCGAAAGATTTTCCCTGTACAAATCTGTTTATTGCCATGGGGAACATGCAGGGACAAGTGGCCAGTGTGTGTTGCACGGAAAAATCACAAGAATTTCGCAGTGCTATACACAGAGTTATCCACTGCTGAAACATACCCACGGGTTATTGCCAAGTTATGCTCAGAAATACCCACAAGCTATGGTTGGGAAACGATCACTGTGGACAATATCGGGGATAATCACCCAGAAACTGTGGTAATCATTTGAGGATAATTTTGTCTGAGGTTCGGGCAGTCAGAAGTTATCCCGGATTTCCACAGCGCCCTACCCCGGTTATCCCCCCGTCTACCAAGGGGTTATTCCCCTGGTTTTGCGCCTCTTATACTATTGATTTATCAGTTTTTTCTGGAGTTATACCGGATTCTGGCGGCCCCAATAAAAACAACAATATCTAAATACTCTCTTTATAAGGGATATCCATTCTTATTTATCTGAAATCCGGTATACCCTGCAAAATGCTTTTGAAACTGCATTGGCACACTCCCGAATCATGGGGAGGGGGCTGCTCAGCAACCGAACCGGGGGACACTACAACCCGGATCTGTAGCCACACAGACTACGCACGACAATCACTGTGGAATTCAGCTGCTGGTCCAGCCCCACCGAATAGCGATCCCCTGAAAGAGGGAATGACATTGGCGGCAATCTGCCGGACGCGAATTGCTGGGGGCGCGAACTGTCTATAAAATGTGCGCCCCAGTTTGTAACCATGAGCAGCAAGAGCCAGTATGGATTTCCCCAAGACCTATGACGTGATCGTGATCGGCGGAGGTCACGCCGGCACAGAGGCCTCCCTCGCAGCCGCGCGCATGGGGGCCTCCACGCTGCTTTTGACCCACAATATCGAAACCCTAGGGCAAATGTCCTGCAACCCCGCTATTGGCGGCATCGGCAAGAGCCACCTGGTCAAAGAGGTGGATGCCCTCGACGGCGCCATGGCCCGGGCCACTGACTTGGGGGGGATTCAGTTTCGGGTCCTCAATGCGCGCAAGGGCCCCGCTGTGCGCGCCACCCGTGCACAGGCGGACCGGGCCCTGTACCGAGCCGCGATTCGATCGATCCTGGAGCGCCAGGAGCACCTGGAGATTTTCCAGCAGGCTGCCGATGACCTGATTGTCGAAGGGGAGCGGGTGGTGGGCGTTGTCACCAATGCCGGCATACGCTTGCGCGCAAGTGCTGTGGTGCTGACAGCCGGCACCTTCCTGGGTGGGCGTATCCATATCGGTCAGGACAACCATCGCGGTGGTCGCGCCGGTGATCCGCCTTCTCTGGCTTTGGCGGCGCGGTTGCGCGAGCTGCCCTTTCGCGTCGACCGCCTGAAAACCGGCACTCCGCCCCGTATCGATGCGCGCTCTGTGAATTTCCGTGCGCTGCAGGAACAGTGGGGAGACAGCCCCACTCCGGTGATGTCCTACCTGGGCAGCCGCGAGGCGCACCCGCGTCAGGTCTGCTGCTGGATCACCCACACCAATGCCCGTACCCATGCAATTATCCGGAGCGGTTTGCACCGCTCGCCCATGTACTCTGGGGCAATCGAGGGTGTGGGGCCGCGCTACTGCCCGTCCATTGAGGACAAGGTGCATCGCTTTGCCGACAAGGACAGCCACCAGGTGTTTATCGAGCCGGAGGGGCTGACCACCAACGAACTGTACCCCAACGGTATTTCCACCAGTCTGCCCTTCGATGTGCAAGTCGAACTGGTGCACTCCATTAAAGGGTTTGAGACTGCGCATATCACCCGTCCGGGTTATGCCATCGAATACGATTTTTTCGATCCCCGCGACCTGCTGCCATCCCTGCAGAGCAAGCGGCTCGGGGGGCTCTACCTCGCCGGCCAGATCAACGGTACCACCGGTTACGAAGAGGCCGCCGCCCAGGGGCTGTTGGCCGGTGCCAATGCCGCCCTGCAGGCCCTTGAGCGCGAAGCCTGGTCACCGCGCCGGGACGAGGCCTACCTGGGGGTACTGGTAGACGACCTGATCACCAGCGGCACCAGGGAGCCCTACCGCATGTTTACCAGTCGCGCTGAATACCGCCTGCTACTGCGAGAGGACAATGCCGACCTGCGCCTGACCGAGAAAGGCCGCGCGCTGGGCCTGGTAGGGGACGTGCGCTGGCGTGCGTTTTGCGAGAAGCGGGAGGCCATCGCCCGCGAGACCCAGCGCCTGCAAGACACCTGGGTGCACCCAAAGACCCCACAGGCTGCAGCGGTGGAATCCAAGTTGCCCCGGCCCCTGGCGCGGGAGTACAGCTTGATGGAGCTGATGCGCCGCCCGGAACTGGGCTACACGGATGTGGCCCACCTGAAAGGTGCGCCGGTGGCAGATCAGCAGGTTGCCGAGCAGGTGGAAATTTCGGCTAAGTACGCCGGCTATATCGATCGCCAGCGCGAGGAAATTGAGCGACTGCAGGCCTATGAAGACACACCCATTCCGCAGGATTTTGACTACAGCGCTATTTCCGGCCTCTCCATTGAGGTCAGGCAAAAGCTGGGCGAAACCCGGCCGGATACGCTGGCACGGGCCTCCCGGATTCCGGGGGTAACCCCCGCGTCCATCTCACTGCTGCTGATCCAGCTGAAAAAACGCGGACTGCTCACCCGCAACAGGCCAGGCTGAGCGCTGATCCACAGGGGCACGGGCCCTGCTGGGGAAAAATCGCAGGATAACCGGGGGTATACCTATTTATCGGCAAATGGAACAATTTCGCCCGCGCCTGCTGCAGGCTGCGGTGCAGATGTCAGTGACACTGAGCGAGCACCAGCAGAACCAACTGCTTCGGTATCTCGCGCTCTTTGCGCGCTGGAACAGCGCCTACAATCTGTCGGCGATTCGCGATCCGGCGCAGATGCTTGAGCGCCATATTATCGACAGCCTCAGCATCGTGAACCTCTGTGGCACAGGCTCCCTGATCGATGTGGGCAGCGGTGGTGGTCTGCCCGGCGTTCCACTCGCCATTGTGTATCCCACTCGGCCGATCACGCTGCTCGACAGCAATGGCAAGAAGGCCCGCTTCCTGTTTCAGGTGGCGAACAGTCTGTCGCTGCACAATGTGCAGGTGGTCAACGAGCGGGCCGAGAAGTTGAGTGTGGCGCAGCCCTTCGCCGGGGTGGTGTCCAGGGCTTTTGCCTCTATGGCCGATATGGTGGATTGCAGCGCCCATCTACTGGCCTTAGGGGGGCGCTTTTACGCCATGAAGGGCAGGCTGCCCGAGGATGAGTTGAGTGCGCTCCCAAAAGGCATTATGGTCGAACAGGTGCACCGCTTGTCAGTGCCCGGGTGTACTGCAGAGCGCCACTTGATCCTGCTGAGCCGCACAGGGTAAGCAAACACCCACAGGGGCCCTCTCCGGTCTGAACACGCCCTGCGGGGGGAATCCAACAGCCGTTGACGTCACTGGTGACCGGCGTCCGCGGAAACAACAAAGGACGGGAACCTTGAGCAAGATATTTGCGGTAGCCAACCAGAAAGGTGGGGTCGGCAAGACCACGACCTGCGTCAACCTGGCCGCATCTTTGGTTGCCAACAAACGGCAGGTACTGCTGATAGACCTGGACCCCCAGGGCAATGCCACCATGGGCAGCGGTGTGGACAAAAATGATCTGGAGGTATCGGGCTACGACGTGCTCGTGCAAGGGCTGCCGGCAGAGCGGGCCATTGTGCCTACCGCGAGTGGTTTTGATCTGATCCCCGGTAATGGGGACCTCTCTGCCGCCGAGGTGGAACTGCTCAGCCTGGAGGGGCGGGAATCCCGGCTGCGCCAGACACTGTGCGGTGTGGCCGATCGTTATGACCATGTGATTATCGACTGTCCACCCTCGCTGAATATGCTCACCGTGAATGCCCTCTGCGCCGCCCAGGGCGTGTTGATTCCCATGCAGTGTGAGTACTATGCACTGGAGGGGTTGTCGGCACTGATCGATACCATCACGCAGATCCAGCAGGCGGCCAATCCGGATCTCAAGATCGAGGGCATACTGCGCACCATGTACGATCCGCGCAGCAGTCTCACCACTGAGGTCTCCATGCAGTTGCAGGAATATTTTGGCGAGCGTTTGTATCGCACCTGCATCCCGCGCAATGTGCGTCTCGCGGAGGCCCCCAGTTTCGGCAAGCCCGCCCTGGAGCATGACCGTCATTCCAAGGGCGCTATCGCCTACCTGGCCCTGGCCTGCGAAATCACTCGCCGCCAGAGCGATCACTCACCCAACAAAGGCCGCCCAATGGCGGAAGTGGTATAAGGGGTAATAACTATGTCCGCCAAACGCAAGGGTCTGGGCCGGGGTCTATCGCACCTGATCAGTAACCGGGCCGGTGATGCGATCGCCGTGGCCAATGGCGATGGCACCAGTGAGGTAGCAGACGGGGAACTGAAAGAGCTGCCCATCGAGTTCCTGCAGCGCGGACGCTACCAGCCGCGCCGGGATTTCCCGCAGGAATCCCTGCAGGAGCTGGCCGATTCGATCCGCGCCCAGGGCATTATGCAGCCCATCGTGGTGCGTGCGACCGGCGCGCAGCGCTATGAAATTATCGCCGGCGAACGCCGCTGGCGCGCCGCCCAGCTCGCCGGCCTGGAAAAAGTGCCCGCGCTGCTGCGCGATGTCTCGGATGAGGCCGCCATCGCCATGGCGCTGATTGAAAACATTCAGCGCGAGGATCTGAACCCGGTGGAAGAGGCGGCGGCACTAAAGCGCCTGCAGGACGAGTTCAAGCTGACCCAGCAGCAGGTGGCCGATGCGGTGGGCAAGTCGCGCTCGGCGGTGACCAACCTGTTGCGCCTGCTGAGCCTCAGCGAGGAGGTGCGCACCTTTCTCGAGCGCGGCGATCTGGAACTGGGCCATGCCAAAGCCCTGCTGGGCCTCTCTGGCGCCACCCAGCGCTGTGCCGCGCGCCAGGTGGTGGAGCGCAGCCTCACGGTGCGCCAGACCGAAGCACTGGTGCGCCGCCTGCAGCAGCCACAGACCCCGGCGCCGGAAAAAAGCCCGCCCGATGCGAATATCCGCCGTCTGAGCGAACGTCTGGCGGAGAAAGTGGGTGTGCCGGTCTCGATCAATCACAACGACAAAGGCAGCGGCCGGCTCGTGCTCAGATACACCACCCTGGAGGAACTGGATGGAATCCTCGCCCACCTGGGCTACGCCGAGGATTGAAGCCCGGGAAAATGTGCGCCGACCTGGCGTACAGACCATTTGTATGTAATTACTCACTTCTATGTGTAATTCCATGCAAAATCGCCAGAAAATCAAATAAGTTGGCGACATTTGCCGGTTGAATCGCGGCGGCGGTTGCTCCTATAATTCGCTCGCCCAAATTTTGGGCGGACAGCGCAGAAACAGTCGGCTCATCCCGTCTATGACGAAACCCCCGGTATTGCGAATCGCCGCGGTGCAGCTCCTGCTGGTATCGCTGGCCGGTGGGGTATTGCACTTGAGTGGTAAACCCGTGACAGCGCTCTCCGTGTTGATCGGCGGTGTCCTGTGCGCGCTGCCCGGCGCCTATTTTGGCTGGTATGCCTTTCGCGACAGGGGCGCGCGTGCGGCCCAGCGGGTGGTAGGGAACTTCTACCGCGGGCAAGCCGGCAAATTTGTATTGACCCTGGCGGGGTTTGCAGCGGTGTTTGCCACCGTCAAGCCGTTGAATGCGGCGGCACTGTTTATCAGCTACGGCCTCTGTGTGATCGTGCAGTGGTGGTTGGCGGCGCGCATGACGCGCTAGCCGGAACAGAAAAAGAATTGTTACTTTTACGATTGTTGAGGAACTATGGCAGGCGAAGCTCAAAGCGCGACGGCGTATATCCAACACCACCTGCAGAACATGACCTACGGCAAGTTGCCGGCCGGCTATACCCGCGCAGATGGCACTGTGCTCAATGAGCCGACCTGGACCATGGCGCACTCCACCCAGGAGGCCGCGGATATGGGCTTTTGGGCCCTGCATGTGGACACCCTGGGCTGGTCTGTGGGGCTCGGTCTGGTGTTTTGTTTCCTGTTTGCCCGCGCGGCAAAAAAAGCGAGTGTGGACAAACCCACCGGCTTCCAGAGTTTTGTGGAGCTTGTCACCGAGTTTGTTGACAAGCTGGTAAGGGAAACCTTTCCGCATCGCAACAGCATGGTAGCACCCATGGCCCTGACCATCTTTGTGTGGGTGTTCCTGATGAACCTCATGGATCTGGTACCGGTGGACTGGCTGCCACAACTGGCCGCCAAGGTCTCCGGCAATGAGCACCTCTTCTTCAAGGTGGTGCCCACCACAGACCCCAATGCCACCCTGGGCATGGCACTGGCGGTATTCGCGCTGATGATTTTCTTCAGTATCCGCGAAAAGGGCGCGCTGGGCTTTATCAAGGAATTGACCCTACACCCCTTCCACACCGGCAAATGGTTCTTCGATATCCTGTTGATCCCGGTGAACTTCCTGCTCGAAGCGGTTTCCCTGATTGCCAAGCCGATCTCCCTGGGCCTGCGTTTGTTCGGCAACCTGTATGCCGGCGAGATGATCTTTATCCTGATTGCGCTTGTTTTCGGTGTGGGCGTACTCGGCTTTATAGGTGCGGGCCTGATGCATATGGGCTGGGCCATTTTCCACGTACTGGTAATCACCCTGCAGGCGTTTGTATTTATGGTATTGAGCACCGTGTATATGGCGATGGCGCACCACCGCGACGATGAACACGAGCACGACCAATAAATTGATACAGAGAACCCTTTATTCAACCTTTACAACAACTCTTTGACTTTGATTTGGAGAACACAATGGAAGCATTAGGTCTGGTTTATATCGCAAGCGCACTGCTGATTGGTCTGGGTGCGCTGGGTACCGCGATCGGTTTCGGCACCCTGGGTGGCAAGCTGCTGGAGGGTTCCGCTCGCCAGCCGGAACAGGCCCCGGCCCTGCAGGGCAAAATGTTCCTGATGGCCGGTCTGCTGGATGCGGTTCCCATGATCGGGGTTGGTATCGCCATGTACCTGATCTTCGCCGTTGCGCCTGGTTTGGTTTAATTACACCGTTCCATTTGCCCTTAACCCCTTTCAAAGAGCAAGAGGTGTCGGTGTGAATATCACAGCAACTCTAATCGGCCAGTCGATCACATTCCTGTTTTTCATCTGGTTCTGCTGGAAGTTTGTCTGGCCGCCGCTTTTGGGCGTGATGAAAGAGCGCGAGCAGAAGATTGCCCATGGGCTCGCAGATGCCGAGCACGCGCAGAAAGACCTGAAACTGGCCAAGCGCAAGGCGGCTGAGCAGCTGAAGGAAGCCAAGGATCAGGCCGGCGAGATTATTGAGGGTGCCAACAGGCGCGCCAGCCAGATTATCGACGAGGCCAAGCAGGCCGCCCTGGCCGAGGGTGACCGCCTGAAGGTGGCGGCCAAGGCGGAGATTGAGCAGGAAGTGAACCGCGCCAAAGAACAACTGCGCAGCCGCGTGGCAGCCTTGTCTGTCCTGGGGGCGGAGAAGATTCTCGCGGTCAATATCGATGCCAGGGCGCAAAACGACCTGATCGACAAACTGGCAGCTGAGCTGTAAGCGAGGAACCCCATGGCGGAACTCAGCACCCTGGCCCGGCCCTACGCCAAAGCGGCATTCAGCTATGCGCAGCAGGCCTCCGACCTCAGCGGTTGGAGCGCTGCACTGGAAACCGCGGCGCTGGTCAGTCAGAGCGAAAAAGTGCGTGAGCTGCTGGACAATCCCCAGCTCACCAGCGAAGAGCGGGCAGAGACTTTCCTGTCGATCTGTTCAGATGCACTCGGTGCCCACGGAAGCAACTTCATCCGGTTGCTGGCGGAGAACCACCGTCTGCAACTGCTGCCGGAAATTTTCCAGCTGTTCGAAGCGCTGAAAGCGCAGGCCGAAGCCACTCTCGAGGTGGAAGTTGTCTCAGCAACGCCCCTGAACGACGCGCAGGCGCAGGTGCTGAGCGAGAAACTCAGCCGGAAGTTTGAACGCGAGATACATCTGCACTGTTCGGTGGACGAGAACCTGCTGGGCGGCGCGATCATCCGCGCCGGTGACACAGTCATCGACGGCACCGTACGCGGCCGTCTGGCCAAGCTCGCCGAGGCGATGAACTCCTAAATTACTTTCCCCGCTGGCCGCTGTCGCCGGGGGACTTGAGGAACAGAGCATGCAGCAACTGAATCCCTCTGAGATCAGTGAAATCATCAAAAGCCGCATCGAAAAACTCGATGTGCGCACTGAAGCCCAGAACGAGGGCACCATTGTTTCCGTTTCCGACGGCATTATCCGCATCCACGGCCTGGCCGATGTGATGTACGGGGAAATGATCGAGTTCGAGGGCGGCGTATACGGTATGGCGCTGAACCTGGAGCGCGACTCCGTGGGTGCGGTCATCCTGGGTGATTACAAGACTTTGGCGGAAGGCCAGAAGTGCCGTTGCACCGGCCGCATCCTGGAAACCCCGGTCGGCCCGGAGCTGCTCGGACGCGTTGTAGATGCGCTGGGCAACCCCATCGACGGCAAGGGCCCGCTGAACAACAAGCTCACCGATGCGGTGGAGAAGGTGGCGCCCGGTGTAATTGCCCGTCAATCGGTGGACCAACCGGTGCAGACCGGCCTGAAAGCGGTGGATACCATGATCCCGATCGGCCGCGGCCAGCGCGAACTGATTATCGGCGACCGCCAGATCGGTAAGACTGCGGTGGCTATCGACGCCATCATCAACCAGAGAGGCACCGGCGTTAAGTGTATCTATGTTGCCGTGGGCCAGAAGCAGTCCTCCATTGCCAATGTGGTGCGCAAGCTCGAAGAACACGGGGCTATGGAGCACACCATCGTGGTGGCCGCCGGCGCCGCTGACCCGGCCGCGATGCAGTTCCTGGCCCCCTACGTGGGTTGTACCATGGGGGAATACTTCCGCGATCGCGGAGAGGATGCCCTGATCGTCTATGACGACCTCACCAAGCAGGCCTGGGCCTACCGCCAGATCTCCCTGCTGCTGAAGCGCCCGCCCGGCCGCGAAGCCTACCCCGGTGACGTTTTCTACCTGCACTCCCGCCTGCTGGAGCGCGCCGCGCGGGTCAACGCCGAGTACGTGGAGAAGTTCACCAACGGCGAAGTGAAAGGCAAGACCGGCTCACTGACCGCCCTGCCGATCATCGAGACCCAGGCCGGTGACGTGTCCGCGTTTGTACCCACCAATGTGATTTCCATTACCGATGGCCAGATCTTCCTTGAAACTGATCTGTTCAACGCCGGTATTCGTCCTGCGATCAACCCGGGTATCTCCGTATCCCGTGTGGGTGGTGCCGCACAGACCAAGGTAATCAAGAAGCTGTCCGGGGGTATCCGTACCGCCCTGGCCCAGTACCGCGAACTGGCGGCTTTCTCCCAGTTTGCCTCCGACCTGGACGAGGCCACCAAGGCCCAGCTGGATCACGGCGAACGCGTCACCGAGCTGATGAAGCAGAAACAGTATTCCCCGCTGTCTATTGCGGAAATGGCGGTTTCTGTTTACGCCGCCGACAAGGGTTACCTGAAAGAAGTGGAAGTGGACAAGGTGCTCGATTTTGAGGCCGCCCTGCTCGCTTATATGAACAGTGAACACGCGGAACTGATGGAGAAGGTGAATAGTACCGGCAACTACAACGACGAAATCGATACCGCTTTCAAGGCGGCCATCGAGAAATTTGTCGCCACCAGCAGCTGGTAAAGCACGCCCTGGAAAGCGCGGGCGAAGGGCCACAGCGGCCTTTCTCCACATTGACAGTTCCAGCGAACAAGGTAAATCACTATGGCAGGCGGAAAAGAAGTACGCACAAAAATTGCCAGTATCAAGAGCACGCAGAAAATCACTGCCGCAATGGAAATGGTGGCGGCCAGCAAGATGCGCAGGGCTCAGGATCGCATGGCACTGGGTCGCCCCTATGCCCGGCGTATACGCGCAGTGATCGGTCACGTCGCCAACGCCTCGGCGGAGTACCGACATATTTACCTGCAGGAGCGCGAGGTCAGGCGGGTTGGTTTTGTGCTGGTATCCACAGACCGCGGACTCTGTGGTGGCCTGAACATCAATATGTTCAAGGCAGCCATTCGCGAGATGCAGGCTTGGTCCGAGAAAGGGGTCGATGTCGAAGTCTGTGCTGTGGGCAACAAAGCGGCCGGTTTCTTCAATGCCATCGGCAGCAAGGTTGTCGCCGCGGTACGCGACCTGGGCGATGCGCCCCAGGCCAGCAAGCTGATCGGCTCGGTCAAGGTCATGCTGGACCGTTATGCGGAAGGTGATATTGATCGCCTGTTTTTGGTCTCCAATGAGTTTGTCAACACCATGTCGCAAAAGCCGCGGGTCGAGCAACTGCTGCCGCTGCCAAAAGACGAGGACGAACAGCTCATGCACGCGTGGGACTACCTCTACGAGCCGGACCCGGTGGAATTGCTGGACGGCTTGCTGGCCCGCTATATCGAGTCCCAGGTGTACCAGGCGGTCGTAGAGAACAAAGCCTGTGAACAGGCCGCGCGCATGATCGCCATGAAGAGCGCCACCGACAATGCCGGCGAACTGATCGACCAGTTGCAGCTTGTCTACAACAAGGCGCGCCAGGCGGCCATTACCCAGGAGCTGTCGGAAATTGTCGGCGGCGCCGCAGCGGTTTAAGCCCCCGCTGATACCTGCAGTGGCCGACCTTGAGAGAATTTAAAGCTGAGGATCCGGAAATGAGTAACGGACAAATTGTGCAAGTGATCGGAGCGGTCATCGACGTGGAGTTCCCGCGCGACAGCGTCCCGAATGTATACGATGCACTCGTGGTTGAGGGCAAGAACCTCACCATGGAAGTGCAGCAGCAGTTGGGTGACGGCGTGGTGCGCGCGATTGCCATGGGTTCATCGGAAGGTATCAGTCGCGGTCTGCCCGTGCACAATACCGGCGCACCGGTTTCGGTACCGGTTGGCCACGAAACCCTTGGGCGCATTATGGACGTGCTCGGTAACCCGATTGACGAGTGCGGCCCTATTGGTGAGAAGGAGCGCGCCTCTATTCACCGCCCCGCACCCACTTACGAGGAGCAGTCCAGCTCCACCGAACTGCTGGAAACCGGCATCAAGGTGATTGACCTGGTATGCCCGTTCGCCAAGGGGGGCAAGGTCGGTCTCTTCGGCGGTGCCGGTGTTGGTAAAACCGTCAACATGATGGAGCTGATCAACAACATTGCCACCGAGCACTCCGGCCTGTCCGTATTCGCCGGGGTTGGCGAACGTACCCGCGAAGGCAACGACTTCTACTACGAGATGGCGGAGTCCGGGGTCGTCGACCTGGACAACAAGGCCAACTCCAAGGTGGCCATGGTATACGGCCAGATGAATGAGCCCCCCGGCAACCGCCTGCGCGTGGCCCTGACCGGCCTCACCATGGCGGAAAAATTCCGTGATGAAGGCAAAGACGTACTGCTGTTTGTCGACAACATCTACCGCTACACCCTCGCCGGTACCGAAGTCTCTGCACTGTTGGGCCGTATGCCCTCTGCGGTGGGTTACCAGCCCACCCTCGCGGAGGAGATGGGCGTTCTGCAGGAGCGTATCACCTCCACCAAGACCGGTTCCATCACCTCTATCCAGGCAGTGTATGTACCGGCGGACGACCTGACAGACCCGTCGCCGGCCACCACCTTCGCGCACCTGGACTCCACCGTGGTACTAAGCCGCGATATCGCCGCCAAAGGTATCTACCCGGCGGTGGACCCGCTGGACTCCACCTCCCGTCAGCTGGACCCGCAGGTGATCGGCCAGGAGCACTATGAGGTGGCCCGTGGCGTGCAGTCCGTACTGCAGCGCTATAAGGAGCTGAAGGACATCATTGCGATCCTGGGAATGGACGAGCTGTCCGAGGAGGACAAGCAGACTGTAGCCCGCGCGCGCAAGATCGAACGCTTCCTGTCCCAGCCCTTCCACGTGGCGGAAATCTTTACTGGTGCACCGGGTAAATACGTCTCTCTGAAAGAAACCATCCGCGGTTTCCAGGGCATCCTCAACGGTGAATATGACCACATGCCCGAACAGGCCTTCTATATGGTGGGAACCATCGACGAAGCTGTGGAAAAAGCCAACAAGGCCGAAGGCTAATCGAGATAGGCATATACTATGGCCATGACAGTACACTGTGACATTGTCAGCGCCGAGCAGTCTCTCTTCTCCGGACTGGTGCGGATGGTGATTGTGAGTGGCATCGAAGGGGAGCTGGGGCTCTCCTATGGTCACGCGCAGTTGCTCACTGCCCTGAAGCCCGGACCGGTACGCATCATCAAAGCCGATGGTGAAGAAGAGGTATTGTTCGTCAGCGGTGGCTACGCCGAGGTGCAGCCGAATATGGTGACCATCCTCGCGGACGTGGCCGAACGGGAAATCGATGAAGAGGCCGCGCAGAAGGCCCGCGAGGAAGCGGAACACGCCCTGCACAAAGCGCCCTCCGAGGTCGACTACGCGCGCATCTCGGCCCAGCTGGCCGAAGCCGAAGCGCGCCTGCGCACCCTGCAGGCGATTCGTAAGGCGGCCGGCAAGTAGTCGCTGCCTTACCTTTCCGAACACCTGTTTTCAGGTGACTAAAAAAGCGGCTTCGGCTGCTTTTTTTGTAAGTATCAGTGGCTATTGTCCAACCACTTCAGAGCCTTTAGCGCAGGGTTATTTCACGCACTCTTCCTACCACACCCGGGAACCGGGCTTGAACAGGAATACGATAAGTCCGTTGTAACAGTATTGACCAAAGAGTGCAGAATAAAAAAGAAAACTCAGGGAGCGGTTTGTGGTTTGCTCTATGATCTAAATACCTGGCTAGGGAAAATATCAGGCTTTGTAGCACCGGAACACTTAATGAATAATCATTTGGTGGTGACAGTGTCTGGTCATAGCGGTGATGTATAACAATTTCAGAGCCCTTTAGCCCGCCAAGAAACCCTACCAAGCAGACACCCACCCAGATAGTGGTTGATGAGTTCGGATAAGCCAGGAAATCGGCCCGTATAGAGAGTTAAATCTTACAAATACCGGCTATTTTTGTTTAATTTCAAATTCCAGGCGAACTTCCCTGTACTTGATTAATTATTGCCAACTTGTAAAATCGCGCTTTTTTTGCGAGATGAATATGAAAACAATTCTTGGTTTGGCCCTAGTGTTCGGGTCCTCTTTTGCGATTGCCGAGCAGCAAGATGTACAAAGTCAGTGGTCTTTCTCTGCCAATCTATCTCAAGTTAACTTAGACAGTAAGCAAGCTGCCTTGGAAGGTGTTGGGGATAGTGCCTGGTCTATCGATGTGTCTGCCAACTACATACAAAATAACTGGATAAGCAGTTTTGGATTGGGCTATTTGGGGTACGACGATGAGCAGGAGTTTTCACAAGTTGTTGAAGGGACTGGCCTTTTTAATGACGGTGACATTTCTGTAAATGACTCTAGTGCCAGTGCGGTTACCGCTTTTGTTGCTACCGGCTATCAGTGGCAGTTTGTAGAGCAGGGAATGAGCGTCATCACTCAGGCAGGCTACACCCACCTTTTTGCCTCTGAGCGGGGCATAGATAATTGCAGTAATTGTTACGATGAAGATATTGAGATTGACGGTGGCATATACGCCAAGGTCTCAGCGCAGAAAGACTTTGAAAGTTTTTCTCTCGGGCTGTATTTCCAGCAATATCTCACTGGTGATATAGAGAATGCCACTGGACTGCTAATTTCAAGCAGCTTTTAATTAAGAAAGCCGTTTACGCCTTTCTTACCGCAATTTCAAGGCGATCACAGAGGCGAAAGGTAGCAACCCCACAGAGGGGGAGGCTCAGATTTCGAAAAGGCCCAGACAAGGCAGCAGGCGGGCGATGTTTTTGCGTCGTTCCCGCTGCGATGCTGGTGGCCCTCAAACTTCAGCCCAATAGATACGAGTGCGGCACCAGGCCCTGTGCGTTGCCTATTGCCTCTCTGATGCTGCCACAGGGCCTTGAGGCAAGGGCACAACCGAACTCGATTATCTTTCTATGCTGTACAGCTTGAGGACGGTCATTCCAGCACCCGCACGCTTTTTTACCGTGTTTTTCTATTAATGTCTTGATCAAGCTAGACTATCCTGCGCTGCTTTAAGGGTTTTGGTCATGCTCAGGATAGGTGTTATGTGTACATCCTGTTATAAGTGCGGTTGTGCTTGCTGGCCGTTTTGTGATTGGGTTCAGCTCGGGTTCATTATTAGTCGAGCAGGATAATACTCAATGTATTAAAGAAATATCTTCAGGGGTTCAAATTGAACAAGGCTTTTTTATTGATTCTTCTATGTGCCATAGCCTGTGGTGCACAGGCCGCCAAGCTCAGCTCCAAGTGGCCCTCTAAATACCTGCAAGACTGCAAAGGCATTGCTTATGCCTATACCACGCCAAACGGCACCTTCTTTGCTGTGGACGATATGCAGTCCTGCTCTCGTGTAGAAATTGAGGGTGAAGTACACAGGATGCAGAAAAAGAAAAATGGCCGATTCCGTTTTGAAACTGAGGTGGAGGGCGTAAAACACATCAAGCTTTTCTCCAATCGCACTCACAGCCAAGATAAGATTGTACTGGCGCGCAATCTGTATGCACAAGAAGATGAATATCAAGTTACTGAGCCAGAGGACACTGTGCCGAGCCAGCAAGAACTTGCCCTGGCCTACTCAGCGCGTATCGAAATCTGCGCTGAGCATTTTAATTCCAGAAGTAGTCGCGAAAGATGTGTGCAGTTGATAAACAACTACCCTCACTCAGAAAAAGGCGCATTGAAAACCTGTAGTGAGTTCACTTTATCTACCCAGGGTCGCTTCGCTTGTCTGGAGCAGTTAAAGCCCTTTACCTATGAGCCCTTTGCTATCGTCAAAGCTTGTCAAAGTGCTTTTATGAGCACCAGCACACGTAAGCAATGTATTGAAAGCGCCAAGGCTTTTGATCATAGTCCGGAGCAATTGCTTGGACGCTGCAAAAACCAGTTTATGTCAACGCGTGATCAACTTAAATGCTTTCAGCTTAAGTTTGGTAGCTAAATCAGAGGTAGCAATTCAGACCTGATCCGACGTATCGGTTCGTCAGTAGCTGTCTGTCAGGTCAATTTCTGGCTACGCACTGTTCCTTCCGGTTTACTGTACCTCCCGGGCAAGCGCCATCGTCGATGCTTTTCCCACACCTCAATGGTGATATTCGATACTGTCGGTGACATACAGTTCTTTGATTAATAACCAGGAAGTTAAATCATACGTCAACGGAAGCGGGTAATATACAAGGCATTCAACAGGCAACGCTTTGTCCTTGCCTTGGCAATGTAACACTGGAAGGCTGCTCGCTTGTATCCCAGCCCGATAGGGTAAGGTGACTTGGGCTGCTTTTTTATCTGTTGCTGAATCTGTCGGGGCAATAGGATATGAACCCGCTTTTCCATACTAAAATTTGTTGATTCTTTGTCGTCGAAATCCCTCGCATCGATTTTTTATCGATGTATAAACTCCCCTTTATTGTTGAACTTTAGGAAAATGCAATGCGTGAAGATCTGATTTTCTATACCAACCCCCAGTCCCGCGGGCGCATCGTGCGCTGGATGCTGGAAGAGGTGGGCGTTGCCTATAAGACTGTGGTGCTGGACTATGGTGCCGGGATGAAATCTGTGGAGTACCTGGCCATCAACCCGATGGGCAAGGTACCGGTGATCGTGCACAACGGCAATGTGGTTACCGAGGGGGCGGCTATTTGCGCCTACCTGGCAGAGGTGTTCCCCGCAGCGGGACTTCTGCCACAGACAATGAAAGAAAAGGCAAACTACTACCGCTGGCTCTTTTTTGCTGCGGGGCCGCTGGAATCTGCGCTGACCAACAAACGGGTGTTTGCAGAAGAGCCAGATGCGGAGAAGGAGAGGATGCTGGGGTATGGTAACTATGAATACACCCTGAGCACCCTGGCTATGGCGGTAAAAGCCAACCCGTTTATCGCTGGTGAGCGCTTTACCGCAGCCGATGTTTATGTGGGCTCCCATATTGGTTGGGGTATGCAGTTCGGTACGCTGGAAAAGCGGGAAGCGTTTGTGGACTACTTTGCGCGGTTACAGCAGCGCCCCGCGTTGAAACGGGCCGCAGAACTGGATGATGCCCTGGTTGAGAAGGCCAGTGAAACCTGATGGTACTGGCTTGGTTCAATAAAAAGGCCGGCAATTTTCATTGCCGGCCTTTTTTGTGCCCTGGGAGGTTGCGCAATCAGTGCACCCAGTGATGCCGCTCCCTCTTCGCCTGGATGGCTTCGGCGGTGGGTGCCGGCATGGCGCTGATAGGCAGGCGCTCGTGGAAGAACGCCAGGCGCTCTCCCCTGCCCAGCTCATTCATGGTCTCCGCTTCGAACACCCGGCCGTTGATCACCGTGTAGGCGATATTTTCAGACAGGCGTAGGTTGTCCAGTGGGTTGCCATCCACCACGATCAGGTCCGCCAGTTTGCCCGCCTCGATGCTGCCGATATCCCCGTCCATACCCAGGTAGCGGGCACCGTCAATGGTACCGGCGCGGAAGGCCTCCCAGGGGGTGAAGCCACCCTGTTCCATCATCCACAATTCCCAGTGCGCGCCCAGGCCCTCGCGCTGGCCGTGGGCACCGATGTGCACCGTGACACCCTCGTCGCGCAGCTGCTTGGCCTGGCGGGCCACGTTAAAGTGGTTGTAGTGGGCATCCGGCGCCGTGGGGCGGCGGATGGAGCGCGGATTGACGATAAAGTCCGGGGTAAAGCGGGTCAGGCGCTGGTTTTTCCACACCTCAGTGCGGTCATACCAGTACTCCTCGCCCCAGAGGCCGCCGTAGGCCACCACAAAGGTCGGTGTGTAACCCACCCGGGTCTGGCCCCACAGCTGCTCCACATCGCCGTAGACATTGGCGATGGGCAGGGAGTGCTCGATACCGGTGTGCCCGTCCACAATCATATTCATATTGTGCTGGTACTTACCGCCGCCCTCCGGCACCACCATGATACCGGCCTCGCGGGCTGCCTGCAGGACCTGCTGGCGCTGGTCACGGCGGGGCTGGTTGTAGCTCTTCACCGAGATGGCACCCATCTCCTTGAGACGGTTGACATGGAAGCGGGCATCTTCCAGTGAGTGGATCTTGGCTTTGTAGCCGGGACCCTTGGCGCCATAGAGAATGGTACCGGTGGAGAAGATGCGCGGCCCGGTAATCAGGCCGGCCTTCTGCATTTCCGCGGCGGAGAAGATCTCGCTGCTGTCGTTGGAGGGGTCGTGAATGGTGGTTACCCCGAATGCCAGGCTGGAGAAAAGGTTCCAGTTCTGCTGCGGAATAATCTCCTCGCGACCCTGGGCGCCGTGGGCATGGGCGTCGATCAGGCCCGGCAGCACGGTTTTGCCGGTGACATCGATACGCTTGGCTTGCTCAGGGATGGCCACCTCGGCAGCGGGGCCCACCGCCACAATGCGGTTACCGCGCAACAGCACAACCCCATTCTCGATAATTTCGCGGGTGTTCTCCGCATCGCGCATGGTGACCACGGTACCGCCGGTCAGGGCGACCAGACCCGCGCGGTTGTCGAAGGGCTGCTCAAAGCCCAGGTCGATACCCTCCGAAACCGGCTCCGGCAACGCATCGGGGGCACCGGCAACAAAGAGGAAGGCGTCTTTTAATGCGCGCTCGAACAGTTTGGGGCCATGGGACCAACCGAGTGTGCCGCTATCGGCGGACCAGTGCAGGTTTTCACCGGCGCGCTTGGAGACCCGGGTGACTTTGACCGCTTTGCTATCGGGGCCGATCACCTCGGATTTGCCGGTGTGCATAAAGGGCGCGACAAAGGCTTTGAAGTCCTGGGTAAAGGCAACCCATTGCCCGTCGGGAGACAAGCGGAAGGAGGTGATCTCGGCGCCGTGCAGATGCTCGCGCTCGTCCTTGCCTTCCAGATTGGTGCTTTTCAGCACGCGCTTGCCGCCGTTGGCGCCAACATATTCAGAGAAATAAATACGCTCATCGCTGGCACCGAAGTGGGGCTCATAACCGGACTTCACCACCCGCCGTTGCCAGTCGCCACCGGCATCGGCCAGGTAGATACCCGGCTCCAGGGCGTACTCGGGGCTGAGCAGGTAACCGCCGGTAAAGCGGCGGTAAGCCACGGTGTCACCGCTGGGGGAGAAAGTCGGTTCCACATACAGGCCCGGCTGGCGGGTGATGTTCCTGCCGCGGCCATTGCGCGCGGAAACCACGCGCACATGGCCGAGCTTTTCGTCATCCCAGGTGACATAGGTGATCTCGCGGCCATCCCGGGACCAGCTGGGGTAAAACTCGAAGTGGTCATTCTGGCGGGTGAGGCGGCGGCGCTCACCGCTGTCGATATCCTGGATATAAATCCTGCCCAAGGCCTGGAAAGCCACCTGCTTGCCGTTGGGGGATTTCTGCGCCCAGCGAATCATTTTCACATCGAAGGTTTCCGGGGCCACTTCCACCGGGAAGCGCACTGCATCGGCCACCTGCTTTTCGACTTTTACGTGGGTTTCAATTGGTGCAACGCTGTCGCCGTGAACCGAGATACGCAGGAACTTACCGCCGCTCCACACAATCAGTGACTCGCCATCGGGCATCCAGTCGTATTGCACATAGTTGCCGTGGGGGCCGAAGATTTCCTGCAGGTCCCGCTCCAGGCCCGCATACACCGGGGTTTCCAGGCCGGTGTCCAGGTCTTTCAGGAACAGGGAAGTCTGGTTGTCCTGGCGGCGGATAAAGGCCAGCTTGCTGCCGTCCGGGGAGGGAACCGGCGCTACGGCGCCACCGGGGCCGGAGATAAAGGTCTCCTCTTCCCCATCCTGCAGGTCGTAGCGGTTGATGGCAAAAATCTCCCGGGTGGAGTTTTTATTGTACTCCCACACGGTACCGGGGGTGGTATCGATGGCGTAATACACGTAGCGGCCATCCGGGGAGAAGGCCGGGTCGGCAATATTTTTCTGTGCAATCTCGCCGCCGATACGCGCCTTCAACTGGCGACCCTCGCCACCGCCATAATGGTACATCCAGATTTCCCCGGCGGGGATGCTGCGCCCGGACATAAAGCCCTTGCGCGCCACCAGATACTGGCCGTCGGGGCTCCAGTTGGGCGAGTGCAGCAGGTTCTCTTTTTCCGTAGTGAGCTGGCGCAGATTTTCACCATTGCGGTCCATCAGCCAGATATTGTCGGCACCATCGCGGTCGCTGATAAATACAATGGTTTTGCCATCCGGGCTGAAGCGCGGCTGCATATTCCAGGCGATCTCATTGGTCAGGGCCACCGCCTCGCCGCCGCTCACCGGCACGGTGTAGATATCGCCCAGCATATCGAACAGGAGGGTGTCGCCATCCGGGCTGATATCCAGGTTGCTCCAGGTGGTCTCGCGGGTATCCAGCTGGATTGGCTTGAATTCGTAAGCCGGTTTGTTGATATCCCAGGAGGGTTCCTGCTGAGCTTCCTGTGCCTCTGCAGCCGGCTCTTGTGACTGTTTTGCGGCTTCAGCGACCGCCGCCGCGGGCAGGGTGAGCGCCAGTGCAACCGGCGCCAACAAACGCCAGCGCGGCTTGGTGTGCTTGAATGTGATCATGATAACTTTCCCCCCGCCATGTTGTTATTGGCACGACGGCTCTGTGTGTGCGTATTGAGTAGGCAACTTGTTGATTTTACAGAGGGTAAGCTACCGGTCCAGGGGGCGCGTGGCAATCCAAATGCGTTGAGCGCCAACCTGCTGCGCTGGAGTGAGGCGCTCTTGAGTTCGCGGGGCAGACTGGCCACAATGCGCCCCGGTTGACTGATCTAGCGGGATTTGGATTCAAGATGACTATTGATGTTGTGGTTTTGGCAGCGGGCAAGGGCTCGCGCATGCGTTCCGGGTTGCCCAAGGTACTGCACCCGATCGGTGGAATCCCCATGCTGGGACGCGTGATTGAAACGGCCAGACAGCTTGAAGAAGTGCGTATCACCGTGGTTGTGGGGCACGGTGCCGAGCAGGTGCAGGCCCGCTTTGCCGACAGCGGCGTGCAGTTTGTGCAGCAGGCGGAGCAACTGGGTACCGGCCATGCTGTGGCACAGGCAATTCCCCATTTCCGCCAAGGGGCCTCGGTGCTGGTACTCTACGGCGATGTGCCGCTGGTCAAGGCGGGCACCCTGCAGTCGCTGTTGTCAGCGGCGGATAAAGGCCCGGCGCTGCTCTCGGTAGAGATGGCCAACCCCGCCGGCTACGGACGCATAGTGCGCGATGATGCGGGCCGCGTACAGGCGATTGTTGAAGAGAAGGATGCCGATGCGGCCACCCTCGGCATCCGCGAGGTGAATACCGGCATACTGGCGGCGCCGGCGGAACTGCTGGCGCGCTGGTTGCCTGAATTGTCCTGCGACAATGCCCAGGGTGAATACTACCTCACGGATGTGATCGCCCGCGCGGTGAGTGAGGAGATCGCCGTCACCGGGGTGCGCGCCAGCGATGCCTTGGAAGTGGCGGGGGTGAACAGTCGCGCACAGCAGGCGCAGATGGAGCGCGCCCTGCAACACACCCGCGCTGTGGCACTCATGGATGCGGGGGTCACCCTGTTGGACCCGGCGCGGATTGATATCCGCGGCAGCCTGGAATGCGACACCGATGTAGCCATCGACATCAACTGTATTTTTGAGGGCACCGTCTCCCTGGGCAAGGGCGTACAGATCGGTCCCAACTGCCTGTTGAGGAACTGCCGCCTGGCGGATGGCACCCGTGTGGAGGCCAATTCCGTGATTGAGCAGGCCGAGGTTGGCGAAGCCTGCAGCATCGGCCCCTTTGCCCGCCTGCGCCCCGGAACCCGGCTGGCCACAGGCGCCAGGGTGGGCAACTTTGTCGAGATCAAGAAAGCAACCATCGGTGCTGGCAGCAAGGTCAATCACCTCTCCTATGTGGGCGATGCCGCCGTGGGGGAAGCGGTGAATGTCGGTGCCGGCACCATCACCTGCAACTACGATGGTGTGAACAAATCCCTCACCGAAATTGAGGACGGCGCTTTTATCGGCTCCAACACCGCACTGGTGGCACCGGTAAAAGTGGGCAGGGGCGCCACCGTGGGTGCCGGCTCCACAATCACCCACGCAGTGGGCGCGGACGAGCTGGCCGTGGCGCGGGGCAGACAGCGCAATATCACCGGCTGGCAGCACCCGGCCAAAAAAAAACGCCAGTGATCATCTGCCTCAGCCCGCCCCGGTGATGGGGTGAATGCCAGCGGGCAGGCCCACGGTGTGCGCATTCCCCCCGCCTCTTGCCGCAACACATGCGCCTCTGCAATCCAAAGGGGCGCCCTACCTTACAAAACTCCAGAGTGAGCCACTGGCCCGTTTCGGTATTGCTTCGTTGCCAGGATAAACGAGGTCAGTGGGCGCAGACCCTGACGGATTTTCGCAGAGTGAGCCCCGGCAGACACGCCAGGCTATGTCGGTATTCACCGTATCGATAATCGGTTTGCAGGTAATCTGCGTGATATCGGCCAGCGTGCGTTCAAACGCAAAGCCAAAGTCTGCGGGCAGCATGCTGGCATTGAGCATGATTGGGGTCTTGTTTGCCCCGGTGCGACTGCTTGAACGAGCCGAGTTTGGTCGGGCTGGGGCGATTGTCGATGTAAATTCACACCGGGATCTTCTCTGGTGAATGGCAATAAAGCGGACCCAGTCAACGGGTGGGTCCATTGCGTTTTTTCGTGCGCATATCAATAGAAATAGTGGCACCAAAATTATCTTATTGGATGGTATTTCGTTTTCTTTCCTGCAAGAGCGGCGTAAAATCGATAAATATTTATCTGCGTGATGGGTTGTAATTGGGCCAGCCGCTCTGCGCCAATGGCCCAATAGCATCGAAATACCCAGGCATTTTCCCAAACCCCTTCCCTTCCACAGGAGAACGGTACGTGACCTAAGCGTAAGTAAAAGGCGCTGACCCAAGGTGCACTAACACCAAAGGGCCAGCTAACCAAATTGATAACGTGATATCAAAATGGCTCTATGGATAATACGCTAGAAGCCCGCTCGTCTTCAATAAAGTGGGACATTACCAGACGCCTGGGGTGGTTGCCCAGGCTCTGGAAGCGTTGCACGCGCCTGTTTTGCTTTACCGCCTACCGTTCCCGCGCCCCACCCTGCCTTGCCTCCCGTCGTTATTTTCCAGCTATTCCCATCACAAAAAATCACTCCAGGATTTGCGATCCGGAAGGAAAGGCTTATGTTGGTTGTAAAACGCCGGCCAGGCGAGAACCTCAGAATTGGAAAAAATGTTTCCGTCACCGTATTGGGTATTTCAGGCAATCAGGTCAGGGTGGGTATTGCGGCCCCCAAATCCCTGCCCGTGCACCGTGAAGAAGTGTATCTGCGTATCCAAAAGGAAGAGGAACTAAACAATGGAAGCCGTTGAGAAACCGGCCGCCCAGTGGGGGAGCCTGTCAACAATACTGTGTAGCCGCCGCTGCGTATTGCTTGAGAATGCCCAATACGCATACCCCATACCGTCTTTCAGTGATTTGTTTTCCAAAATTCCGATGTGTGAAATATACCGGTAATGCCAGCGCTCTCCCTCTGGCGTTTACCGGCATTGACTGGCAGCCTGGCACCAGGCCCGCAGCGAATCCGCTTGCTTCACTGTGAAGGTTATTTCTCTTGCTGCGGGCTATGGCTTCCAGCACTGGAACACAAAAAACGTGACACTGGCTTTGCACTGAGCCGCGGGTTTGTAGAGGATCTGAGAGGGGCCATTCACCCACTTAACTTATTATTAGCGCGGGGGTTGGCGATATGTTTATCCGATAAATCGCGCACAGCGAAATTTGTTACAGTGGATAAGGACACCAGGCTGGAGCCTTGTGTTCTGTCCAATCCGTACTTTAGTGACACGGAAAGTTTTCAGGTCTGCAAAAGATCCATAAAGTGAAAAGAATACAGAGGAACAGGATTGGGATTAGCATCCATTGAGAGAAACCTGTAATTAATAGCTTTGACTCTACCGATGCTTTAACCGAGTGCGAAAGGACAATTTGATCAACCCGAGCGGTATTTTTGAGAGAGTGGTAACTTCTCCTGAAAATTGAAGAAATCCGGAGGGTTACATTTATTGGTGATTTTTGGGATAATGGTTGCAGTGATTATGATTTCAGGTGGTTTGATAGTGCGAAATTATTTTATCTAATTGATTACAATTGGGGTTTTGAAATTTTGGCACAAAAAGAATCCAGAAATACTGATCAAGGAAGTACTGGTTATGGCGATCGGTATATAAAGGTTAGCCTTATTGGGGAATGAGGTAGATGGAAGATATGTTTGAAGATACCTCTATTAAAAAGGAAAAACTTCATAGAGAATTCGCTGAGCTGCCAGAAACAATAATAACAGGTGTTGTTGGAGCTCGTGGTGCAGTAGGTAATAAGCGAGGAGCAGGCAAAGTTCCGGGAGATGAATACTGGTCATTGAAACTATCTCTAATAGCCTGGAAAGAGCTTGGAAAAAAAATAAACAATTCACCTCTCATTTTTTCGAATGAACTTACTTACAACGAGTTAAAACTTATTCAAGATCACGTTGAGCGAGAATCCTTGGTGCAATTTAAAGTTAAGCTCTCAAAAGAGAGTCCGTTCGGTGATGCTAGAGCACAACTATTATCCATTTTAGATACCCCGGATGACATTGAACTTAAAGCAGCACTAGAAAAATATAAAGAGCCAGTAGAAGTTACCCACCCGGAGTTTGGTGTCTTAGTGCTTGATAGGTCGTTAGATTGTTTTGAAGGCAGAATAAATTGGCAGGGAGAGCCAGTAGAACTTTCGGTCTCTGTAGATGAAGAAGATGGTTCTATCAGTAGTAGTCTAAAAACTATAGAGGCTCTGTATAGCCAATCTGGTGATTGGTCTAAGAAAATTGCGGACTATGCAGTTTCTGAACTCCTTGAAGTAATGAATGAGAATTGGCTTGAAGGGCAAAAGGAATTTACTGCGTCAGATTTTATTAATTCGATGGAGTTGCTATTTATTACTGTTTATCCTGATGGAAAATTCGAGTTTTGTCATGATGATGGTGACATGTTCTTGGGGCATTCGATTGTAATTTCTGGTTCACTAACTGATGGCCTTAGTGAAGCAGGTATCTCAGGCTAACAAGCGCAAGCAACAGTACTTGCAACAAGTTGCTCGCCTTTGCTGCGGGCGTTAGGACACTTTAAAGAAATCTAAACATGTTCAAGAATATAGAGGTTATACCTCAATTTCCTTCGTTAACTCCAGATGATATTTTGGACGTTAGTAATCGCCTTAAAGAAAGATTTGGATACAATAAATTTCCAAGTGAATATGGCGATTTTCTGCAAGAAACAAACGGCTGTATATTTTCGCCTAATGATGACGAATTGGAAATCGGAATACAGCTTAAAATTGATTTGCCATTCATAGAAAAGGCAGATGTGGCAGGCATTTTTGGCGTTTGGTATGACCGTTTTGACGGTAATGAACCTTCAAATACAAACTGGCCAGAGCTGTTTGCCTCTAATGAAAACTCTAAAGAAAATTTTGATATTCTTCCTGACAATATGATGTCTTTCGCATACGAGGAAGAATCATCTGGTAGTCTCTTTGCAATATCCACAGACCAAAGAGATTTTGGTCAGGTCTATTACTATTATGACGGCTATATGTATTCGATATTCGGTCGTAAATTTATGCTGGAAAAGTTTGGTCACTGTTACTACGAACAGAAACTGTTAAATACCCTAGAAAAATATGGCTTTGATCGAAGCCAAATAAAGAAAACAAATGAATTGTCTGAATTTGAACCCTATCAAGTCATAAACAGTTTAGAAAGTTTGCCTGAAGATTGCGAATTCGAACTGTTGAGAAATAGATTTGTTCCAGTGGCAAATTCCTTTAATGACTTTATGGCCAAACTAACAGAGGTTGAGTGGTGAAAGCCCTAACAAGGTTAAGCATGTTCGCCTTCGGCTGGACCTTCGCTTCGCTCGGTGATCTGTAACCACTTTCGTGGACGGTATTTACTGTTCATGAAGGAGGATCAGAATGGGGCAAACAAAAAAGAGAAACTACGACCGTTACACTTTGGCTTACAAGCTTCAAGCCGTTAAGTTGGCCAATCATCCTGACGTTAGGTCAAAGGATGTGGCAGAATCCCTCGGCATACATTCTGTGATGCTATATCGATGGTAGATGGAGCACCGCCGAGGAGAGCTGAAGGAAAATAAATATATGAAGCCATCTAAACTATCGCTTAAGCGCCGACCTGGTAGAACAGATCCTGTTCGCGAAGCCGAAGACAAGCTCGCTGTTGCGGAAAAGAAGATCAAGAAGCTTGAACGAGAGCTGGCCAATCGGAACGATGAGATTGATTTGCTAAAAAAGGCCGAGCGGTTCTTCCAACGGAAAAAGTAAAGCTCTTCGAGCTGGTTGAGAAGAACCACAAGGGACGTGACGTTAGAATGTTGTGTAGTCTGCTGAGTGTGTCTAAGAGCGGTTTCTACGCTTGGCGCAATCGTGAAGAGAGTGAACGGCGTAAGCACGATCGCCTCCTTACGGACGCTATTGTGGAGCTACACCAAGGATTCAGAAAGGCTTACGGAGCACGTCGAGTGCACCAGCAGCCAAAGCGTAGCGGCTTATCCTGTAGCGTCAGGCGTGTATCCCGACTTATGAAGACGGTTGGGATAAAGGCTTCTAGCAGAGGGCTTTATACCTGGAACCCTGGTAAGCATAAATTTTACTCTGCCACGGGAAATCAGCTTGGTGGTGAGGATCCAGCTGTTTCTGTTGGTACTCAGTGGGCTGGTGACTTTACCTATATAAAGACTGTGGCTGGATGGCTATATCACGCGGTGGTAATCGATCTATACACAAGATCAGTCGTCGGCTGGTCATTCAGCCGAAAACGGAATAGCGAGCTGACGAAAAGCGCACTTAAGATGGCTCTGGCGCGTCAGCGTCCACAAGCAGGATGTATATTCCATTCCGATCAGGGGATCGAGTACGCGGCACATGAGTACCGAGAGCTTGTTGAGTCAGCGGGTATGAGAAGAAGCATGAATCGAAAGGGGAATCCACTGGATAATGCTATTGTGGAATCTTTTTTCCATAGTATGAAGACAGAGCTCGTTCACCAGCGTTTATTTGAAAATGAAATCGACGCGGTGGCCCATATCATCGAGTATATCGAGTTCTATAATCGAGAGCGGATTCACTCCAGTCTCGGCTACCAATCGCCGTTAGAGTATGAAAAAATGGCGGCATAAAGTGTCCACGAAAGTGGTAGCAGATCAAACATCCAAGCACAGGGGTTAGGTGGCTTTCCTAATGACTGGGCAAGTTATCTTCAAAATAAGAGAACCTTTGATAAACTAAAGTTTGACCGGCTGGCTTTTGAAAACAACGTACGATGCTATTTCCAGTAGAAGTGGAGACAGAATTCTACTTCACAAAACTTGTACACCATGGTTGGGGTACTGTTGGAAGATTCTGGGTTGTTCGAGGAGTAATCTCAATCAATGGGCAAGATTTTTAGGTAGAGTTGCCATTGTTTAGTTATGTGCACCACAAGCCATATTGGTTTGAAGGAGGCTCTGAGAATTTTCCTGGTGTAAGTCCTAAATTTTTAATTCCTTGCGATGAAGAAGCCTAACAAATCAATCAACTTCGCGCCTTCGGCGCTCAACAGCTTATACTCCGATTCGCTACGTGTCAGCTGCGGGTTATTGAGATGTTTTGAGCTGAAAGCACCAATGAAAACACTCGCTTTAATTTTCCTGTTTATCTCGATATCAGTATTTGCGTCGCAAGATGAGTATTGGTGGTGGGATAAAATGAGTTATGAAAAATTACTCCCGATGAATCTTGGTATGCTAGAGCTTGATCTTCACCTAAAGTCTGAATTTTCGAAGAGAGACGACAATATTAAAGAGATGGTGTTCGTTCTTAATGGTAAGAAAATTCAGATACCATCCAGCGTTTTAGAGAATTTCAAAGGCATTAATCCCTCCAGTTTTTCACTGTCAACTAGTCATATTGATGAAGGGTTTACCGTCACTGATGTAATTTTTACTGCAAGGTTCGATTATGGTTACCCAGATTGCGTTCTTCGTGGAAGTATATCAATTAGGAGTACGGGGTATGCGTCGCATATGATTACCGATGAGCAGGTATGTTCATAACAAACACAAGCAAAGGGACGGTCAACGCTGTGCATGTTTTGTGCGGTCGATATGCTCCCATTTTGTACAAAAAATGCATGGCATTATCCGCCCCCCTGTTGTGGGAGTTAGAGCACCTAGAGAAGGAGTTTCATTTGAAAATTTCTCAATTCTTGATTTTAACAGTGAGTCTTATTACATCTGCAGCTGATGCAATTGTCATTCGGCATGATGTTTCTGACGAAAGTTATTACGCAGTCCCTTCTGACTTCCCTCCGTTAGCAACCTTGTACAGCATTGGCGTTCACGGAACCCTTATTGATCCTGAATGGGTTGTTACTGCAGCTCATGCTGTGTTTTGCATGAATCCTGGACAGAAAATTAATGTCGGAAATGAAATAGTATCTATTTCAAATCGATATGCTCACCCTAAATATGAGTTGGGAAGAGAGAACGACATAGCCTTAATCAAGCTTAGCTCACCTGTCACACATATTAAGCCGGCTGAATTATATGATGATAATTTTGAAAAGGGAAAAGTAGCTTGGTTCATAGGTGTAGGTGGGACAGGAACTGGTCAAAATGGACAGACAATCAGCTACAAGGAAAATAACGGTAGATTGAGAAAAGCCCAAAACAAAATAATTAGAGTAACTGATACCGATATCGTTTTTAATTTTGAAAAAGGCTCAAAAGGAGAAGTGCTGGAAGGGGTTTCTGGAAATGGTGACAGTGGTGGGCCGGCCTATATTAGGGAGGGAGATAAATATGTATTACTCGGTGTCAGTTCACGTACCGATTCATGGTTTTATGATGTTGGCGAATATGGAGTCACTGAACTATACACCAGGGTTTCATCTTATAGAGATTGGATACAACAAGTGATCTCGGCTAAAGACGATTTGGCGAGAGAAAATATTACCACTCAGAATCCTTTTCTCCAGGACAATATGAAATCTAAAAACATGGATGAACTATGTGCTTCTATAGAAGTACAGTGACAGTAAGTTGCCCTAACAAACCAACACAACGGAAAAATACTCGCTACGCTCCTATTTTCGCTGGTTGGGACGTTACATTTTTTGAGCAGACATGAAAAGAAAGTTACTGATACTCAAATTAGACGAAACTTTGATTCATGCAGACGAATCTGAGTTGGTGTGGCCTATCTTGGCAATATAATCAGTCGTGGTTTGGGCTGGTGTATAGTGTTTGGAGTATTTACTTTGTCAGCATTACATACATTACTCACTCTGCCAAAACAGGTTAAAAGGTATAATGGGTTGTTTACCAGCATTCAGGGAAATAATAAGCGCAAGCAATAAGCTGGGGCCCTTCGCAGGGCGGCGCTAGCTGCTTTTATCCAGCCACCCAAACCGGGCACTGAGCCGGGTTTTTTACGCCGGAGAGGGTGATCATATTTTGTACGATTGTGCCATATCTATATAACTAACTGTTTCTAATGCAGATTGTGGGTAAGTTGCGCAGAATTGATTCCGGGTCAGTAATCAGGATAATGGTGGCCATAGTGACCGGTATTTAAATGTACTTATCTGCATGGAAATACATACGCTAAATCTCACGACAAGAACGAGAAAAGGAACTCATCCGTTCACTGGCGAGGTCGTTTACTCACATGTTGACTTTCCACTGACTGAGAAGGAAGCCGAAGACCTTAGGGCTTATTTAGTATTCCTGGGTGGTACACATGTAGGACAGGACGGGTATCGATACGTTCCAACGAAGGATGGGAGTTTCATCAATATCCAGGACTTTGGGCTCAATCCCCAAAATAGAAACTCAGCATTCGCGATAGAACATGGAGAGTTCACGCAGAATGTTGCTGAATTCTTATACAGGATTCTAGCTATCTCCAATACTGTCCTGAGAATCGGAACGGATCACGTAGCTTACCCTCAGAAAAACCTGCCTGAGCTTGCTTTAAATAGATGGAAGTTCCCTGCAAACGTTCGCAGTGCCATGGAGCTAAGGTCATGGGTCATCGACAATGGTCCATACATTTAGCAAGCTCAGATACAATCAGCCACTTCGTGGCTTGGCTTGCAACAGAGTTGCTCGCCTGTGCGGTAAGGGTTAAGGGTCAATATGGTTACAACCGTTAAAAACACCTTTTTCTTAGGTGTGGCTCTTTTGGCAGGTGTAATCGCTTGGGTTTGGGTTGAAATTACCCGGAGCAATGAGCTAATTGCGATAGCAAATGACCCAGTCACGTCAGCCAATCGCGGTTTCTCGGAAGCGCTCACTGACTACCGCCAGGATCACAAGAAGTTTGTGGAGGTCTTTATTCCCGACGAGGGGTACACAGTGCCAGGTATTCCTAAATCAGCACTGGAGGGGGAACTAAAGGAGTTTGCACCAAGAAATTTTCTCATCTGTGGCGCGGGGATACATATTGAGAACTTTGCACTTGATATGGGCAGTCATGAGTACAATAAGTATTATGCTCAAGCGTACAATGCAAAGCTACTAGAGCTGGTCACCAGTGAGCAGTCTTAACAAGTCATAGTATTCAGTCCTGGTAAACCTGGCCCTTTTTTGAAAATACAAAAAAGCCGCCAATACACTCCAATTGTTGCTGGCAGTGTTATGTGCCCATAGCAAACATGACAAGTTATGTGGAATGGGGTTTAAAAACTTAACCTATGAATGGAACGTACGTTACAGCGTCATATTGACTTTTTTTCATAATTTTACCTGCTCTTTTAGCGGGAGGAATTGTTATAGCCTTCTCTCTGCCCAAGTGCCTATTGGCTGTAACGATCGTTTTTCTGGTTTTTATCGTGGAGCATGGACTTAGGAGATGGGCAGGCATGCTTTCACGCAACGACGAAAACGATAATGAGGTTGTTTGTACATAACAAGTTGATACTATACGTTCCGTCTTTACGGGCCTCAGCCGGTCGCTCCATGCTTCGCACGACTATCGATTCCAATACCGCAGTGGTGCACCGGTGAAAGCGGTAAGGGCCGCCTGCCGACACCAAGTTCACCCACGTACCGGACGCGGAAGAGTTGGAGTTCATTATCCCAATCATACAAACCGATACATGTAAAGAAGACAATTCTGAGCCCACCTGGTAAGTAAAACTGGCTCAAGTTCCACTTGAAGACGGATTCATTGATAAGGCAATAGACTGGCCACCCGACCCGGGAATTATTTGTACAGTTTATGAGATGTATGATAGAAAGTGCTTTTCTATCTTAACAGCCTCGATGAAACTTATTGCTACTTTACAAGTGATTTGATTGAGAAGGGTAAAAATTTTAACTCGCGCAGGCACAATCATTCTCCGTGCTGGACCGATCAAAGCGTAGCTTTGCCACAGCGGGGCCTGTACTGCAGGTATTATGGGAACAATCAGCTATGTCATCAATACCCAAGAATAAAGAAGAGTTAGTTCAAGCGATCCAAACTGCTTTTGACAAACTTCTTGCGGATTATTTAGATATTCCAAAAGAATATTCACGGGAAATTGGCGTTGAAGGAAACATTAAAGGCACCGAAATCAGTGTTTGCGATACACTTGCATACTTGATTGGTTGGGGGAAACTTGTTCTAAAATGGTACAAGTTTAAATCAAACAAACTTGAAGTCGATTTCCCTGAAACAGGGTATAACTGGAATGAGCTGGGCCAGTTAGCCGAACATTTCCACGTTCAGTATCAAAACTGGGGTTATGAACAGCTACTATCAGAGTTTCAATTAACCATCGATCAAATTTTGCAGCTTATCGATTCTCTGAGTAATAATGAACTTTATGCCCAAAGTTGGTATAAAAGCTACACGTTGGGAAGAATGATTCAGTTTAATACTTCATCCCCAATGAAAAATATCCGTACGAAAGTACGAAGGTTCAAAAAAGCAAAGGTACTGAGCAAAATTCCCAAAACAAGGCGATGAATCAAAGTCTGAGCCTGAGCCCCCACCGGTCAGGCGATGCATAGCGGTGGTTACCGATTATTACGGTGTTATATGTTTTTATGAAATATTTGTTGGTTGCACTGATGGTTTTGTTGTCTGATTTCTCGCTTACATATGAATTAACCGAGCAGTATCAAAAAGAGAAAACCGGGTTTGTGAAAGCTGCTTGCGCCCCATATCAGGCCTGCACAGCTTCAGTTTCAACATATCATTATTATCAAGTGCTTCCAGAGTGTAGGGCCGCATGGGAATCATATGCGAGGGATGTTGAAATCAAGAAGTGCCTGTGACATATAACAATTGCGCGAAAAACCGCGCACTTTGTGCGCTGAACTCGCAAAAAGTTGCTTGGCTGTGCTGAGGACATTTGGTGAAAAACCACTTAATACGGTCGCTTACCTATTTTTCATTGTTTGAGTGGCTTTTATGATACAAGAGGTAGAACTTATGAATTTGGAAGAACAAGAAATTATTGCTTTATGTAAAGAGTTTGCCAGACAGGCAGATGAATTAGAAGCCAGGGGCTTTGAAGATACTTCTTATAGAGAAAATGGCTTTGAATCAGACTTTAATGCTTTATTTGAACAATATGCTCATGGAGATAATAACCGAACCCTGTCAGGGCTAAACTTTGGCCAACCCTCTCGGTACAACAACCTAAACTCCGCTGTTTCTATCCATGCCATTAAAAAAAATAAGTCGCGCTATGAAGTGACTTTTACAGGAGAATACCAATGGCAATCAGTTCAATTTATTGTAGAGAAAAAAGAAACTAAGTGGAAATTAATTAGATATAAAACTTCACCCGGAAAAACGCCAGAAGGGAAAGAAATTTGGAGGAGTCATAAACTTTAAAACTACTATTGTTGGAAAGCTAGAATGAGCTTGCCCTTTAACAGGCAAAAGCATTGAATACTGACAGCGCTGCTGCTTGCGGCGTTACACAGCTTTAAAGGCTGAAAGAGACAATCGCAATACAATGTGCAAGAAAAGTTACCTGCTTGCTCTCTGCTCTGGTTTTTTTGGCTGGCATGGCGTTTGGTTACTTCTTAAGAGATGGTCTCGAGCCAGATATGGTCGGTTCCCAAGGGCTGGCAGCAAAGTCAATCACCTCTCCTATATGGACGATAGAACCGTGGGGACGGCGAATGTTGGCGCCGACACCGTCATGTGCAACTGCGATATTGCAGACAGGTCCTTCAGTGAAACTGACGATGGCGCTTTATTGGCTCCAACACCGCACTGGCAGTGACTGCATTATCAGAAATAGTCCGGTGGCGTTTTAAATTCCGGCGGGTATTCTCACTTCGCACCGGTTCAGTTCGTCCTCGTGTCCGTTAAACTTGCGCTTCGGGAACAAAAAGGAATAGCCCGATGCACAAGCCCAGAATGCAGCCACTTGCCAGTTTCGATATCGCCTCGCTGCAGTATCTGGATGAGCGAGGGCAGACAACCCAGACACTGCCGGACTTTGCCACACCGGATTCCCTGATTGCCCACTACCGGCAGATGAGCCTGGCCCGCATGGTGGATGGCCGCGCGGTGAAAATGCAGCGCACCGGGCAGCTCGGTACCTACCCTTCGAGCCTCGGACAGGAAGCGATAGGCGTTGGTGTGGGCGCCGCCATGGGGGAGGAGGATGTCTATTGTCCCAATTACCGGGAAACGGGCGCCCTCCTTGAGCGCGGTGTCGCTATTGAAGAAATTTATGCCATATGGGGCGGGGATGAACGCGGTCAGAATTTTCGCCATGCCCGCGAGGACCTCCCCCTGAGTGTCCCCATCGCCACACAGATCCTGCATGGTGCCGGCGTTGCTTTTGCCCTTAAGTATAAAAATGCACACCTGAACGAACCCGCACGCGTAGCCGTCGCCAGTGGTGGTGACGGCGCTACCTCCCGGGGGGACTTTTACGAGGCAATCAACCTGGCCGGCGACTGGAAGCTGCCGCTGGTAGTTGTGATCAACAACAACCAGTGGGCCATATCCCTGCCCCGCTCCGAGCAGACCGCCTGTAAAACACTCGCACAAAAGGCTATTGCGGCCGGTATCCCCGGGCTGCAGGTGGATGGCAACGATGTGATTGCAGTGCGCCAGGCCGTATCAGATGCCGTCGTGCTGGCACGCAATGGTGGCGGCCCCTCGTTGATTGAGGCGGTCAGCTACCGGCTGTGCGATCACACGACCGCCGATGATGCCAGCCGTTACCAGTCTGAGGAGACTTTGCGCGCGGCCTGGTCGCGGGAGCCGCTGGTACGCCTGCGCACCTATTTGGACGGTGCGGGCCTCTGGGGGGATAACCAGGAGGAGGAACTGCAGCGGGAACTGACCCAGATACTGGAACAAGGGGTGCGCAACTACCGGGAAACCCCACGAGATGCCGCAACGGCCATGTTCGACCATCTTTACGCGACCTTGCCCGAGGCCTTTCTGGAGCAGTACCAGCAATTGCAGGGAGGCGACTGATCATGGCGGAGATTACCCTGGTACAGGCGGTGACCCAGGCCCTTGCCCACGAGATGCAGGCCGATCCAAGAGTGATTGTCTACGGGGAGGATGTCGGGATTAACGGTGGTGTGTTTCGCGCTACTGAGGGGTTGCAGGAGCGGTTTGGCAGCGCCCGCGTGTTGGACACACCGCTGGCGGAGACCATGATTGCCGGGATTGCCGTGGGCATGGCTGTGCAGGGGCTGCGCCCGGTGGCGGAGTTCCAGTTTATGGGGTTTATCTACCCTGCACTGGACCATATCCTCAGCCATGCGGGCCGCTTTCGCAACCGCACCCGCGGGCGGCTGTCCTGCCCTATTGTTTACCGGGCGCCCTACGGTGGCGGTATTCACGCACCGGAGCACCATTCGGAGAGTACCGAAGCCCTGTTTGCCCATATTCCCGGCCTGCGCCTGGTGGTGCCCTCCTCCCCTGCCCGCGCCTATGGGCTGTTGCTGGCGGCGATCCGGGACCCGGACCCGGTGATTTTTCTGGAGCCCAAACGCATTTACCGGGCGGTGCGCCAGGAAGTGCCGGATTCCGGCCAGGCACTGCCGCTGGATTGCGCTTTTGTGCTGCGCGAGGGCAGCGATATCACCCTGATTGCCTGGGGTGCCGCCCTCAAGGAAACCCTGGAGGCGGCGGAGCTGTTGGCAGCGGATGGCATACAGGCTGAAGTAATAGACCCGGCTACCCTCAAGCCCCTGGATATACACACCATTATCGATTCTCTGGAAAAGACACACTGCTGCGTTGTGATACACGAAGCGGCGCGCTTTTGCGGCCTGGGTGCCGAAGTGGTTGCGCAGATCAACGAATATGCCTTCGATCTGCTGGAGGCACCGGTACAGCGGGTCACCGGCTACGACACAGTGATGCCCTACTACCAGTTGGAGGCTGAGTACCTGCCGGGCGTGGCGCGTATTGTTGCGGCTGTGAAGGAAGTGCGGGATTACGCCAAAGGAAGGGGATTATGAAGATATTCACCCTGCCCGATTTGGGCGAAGGGCTGCCCGATGCCGTGGTGCGGGAATGGCACGTAAGCGAGGGAAGCAGTGTTGCCGCACACGAGAGTCTGGTGACGGTAGAGACCGCCAAGGCACTGGTAGAAGTGCCCGCGCCCTGGGGCGGCAGGGTGGAAAAACTGTTTGCTGAAGTGGATGAAACCGTCAATGTCGGCGATCCACTGGTGGGCTTTACCGGCACCGGTGAAGGGGAAGTGGAAGCGCAGCCGGGTCCCGGCGCCAATGAAGCGGTGCCGGAGCCTGTGCAAGCCACCGCGGAGGAGCATGCCCAGGAAGACAGTGGAACGGTGGTTGGCAGCCTGGAACAGGGTGAGGCGGTGCTCGAGGCCGAGCCGCAGCAAGAGCAGGGTCCCCGGCGGTTTGCCACGCCCTCGGTACGTGCCCTGGCCCGGCGTTTGGGGGTGGATTTACAGCGGCTTTCCAAAGATGGTGCCAGGGTGACTGCGGCACAGGTGTGGACTGCGGCTGGTTCCCGGCCCCAGACACCGGCAGAAACCGCCGTGAAACCCGTCGCTGCCAGCGAGGCGGCGGCGGCCATGTCCCCGGCGCGGCGCGCCATGGGATTGTCCATGAGTCGCGCACGGGATCAGGTGGCGCAGATAACCCTCTGCGACGACGCGGATATCTCCAATTGGTGGGGGAGCGCCCCTGCCCTGTTGCGCCTGATTCGCGCCCTGCAGGCGGCCTGTATCGCCGAGCCGAACCTCAATGCCCTTTACCGGGACGATCAGCTGATTCCCCAGGCGACTATCAATATCGGCTTGGCGGTGGATTCACCAAGAGGACTGTTTGTCCCTGTGCTCAGGGATGTCGCCGCGCGCTCCGATGAAGCACTGTTGCAAGAGGTGGCAGACTTCAAGCAGCAGGCCAGGGAAACCGGTATCGCGCAGAGCGATTTACAGGGAGGCTCCATACTGTTGTCCAACTTCGGCGCTATCGCCGGGCGCTACGCGACCCCGCTGGTGTTGCCCCCGACCGTCGCAATTGTCGGGGCCGGGCGGGTGTGCCAGGGTGTGGTGGTGGTAGACCGCTGGCCCGCCATGCGCCCACTGCTTCCACTTTCTGTCAGTGCCGATCACCGCGCCGTGACCGGGGGGGAGCTGGCGCGTTTTCTCCAGGCCATGTTGCAGGCACTCTCCAGCTGAATTACGGGATCAGCGGCCTTATCCGCTTGTCCCCACTTTGAACCGGGCCTTGGAAAAAAAGGTGGGAACATATCTTTCGTTTTGCTATCTTTAAGTTTCGAAACGAAACTTATCTCTCCATGTCCAAACGTAACACACAGCAGCGTCGCCACGGCATTTTGAGCCTTCTCAACGAGCTGGGGGAGGCCAGTGTTGAGCTGTTGGCGCGGCGTTTCGAAACCTCTGAAGTTACGATCCGAAAGGATCTGACCGCGATGGAGAACCACGGATTGCTCCTGCGCCGCCGTGGCGGTGCAATCCCGCTGCCTCGGGAACTGGTGGTGGAGGAGAGCCCCTCTGAGGTGAAACGCGCCATTGGCCGCGCAGCAGCAGCACTCATTCCCGACCACCACCGCATAGTGATCGATTACGGCCGCACCACCGCGGCAATGATTCCCGAGCTGGAATGCAAGCGCGGTCTGGTGGTGATGACCAACTCCCTGCATGTGGCCAATGCGTTGCGTGAACTGGAAAACGAACCCACCCTGCTGATGACCGGGGGCACCTGGGACCCCCACTTCGAGGCGTTCCAGGGCAGGGTGGCGGAACAGGTGCTGCGGGATTACGACTTTGACCGCGCCTTTATTGGTGCAGATGGAATTGATCTGGAGCGTGGTACCTGCACATTCAATGAGCAGATAGGACTGTCGCGGGTGATGGCCGACGTTGCCCGGGAAGTGGTGGTATTGGCGGAATCCAGCAAGGTGGGCAGGCGCATTCCAAATTTGGAACTGCCCTGGGAACGGGTGGATACCCTGGTCACCGATGCGGGCTTGGATGACAGTGCCCAGCAACAACTCGAGCTGCTGGGGGTGCAGGTCCTTCGGGCAGAGACGAGCGGCGCAACCTAGCCAGGATTTGCCAAAGAACTGAACATGAGAAATGACTTATTGAGGAGATCAACATGTGTGGAATTGTTGGCGCCCTTGCACAACGCAATGTCACTGAAATTCTGCTGGAGGGATTGAGGAGACTGGAATACCGGGGCTACGACTCGGCGGGCGTTTGCCTGCGCAATGGGGATGGTCGGCTGCAGTTGCGCAAGAGCCTGGGCAAGGTTGCCGATCTGGAGGCCAAACTGCAGGAGAGGCCTGCCGAGGGCCACCAGGGCATTGCGCACACCCGCTGGGCCACCCACGGGGTTCCCTCCAATGAAAATGCCCATCCGCATATGTCCGGGCCTATCGCCCTGGTGCACAACGGTATTATTGAAAACCATCAGGCATTGCGTTGCGAGCTCCAGGGGAAGGGATATCAATTTGCCTCAGATACCGACACGGAAGTAGTGGCGCACCTGATTCACTCACTGAGCAAAGAGGGACTCAGCCTGGTGGATGCCGTAGGCAAGGCCACGCAGCTGCTGGAGGGCGCTTATGCCCTTGCCGTTATCAGCAGTGAGGAGCCGGATGTCCTGGCCTGCGCCCGCTACGGCAGCCCCCTGGTTTTGGGTGCCGGCATAGAGGAAAACTTTATTGCCTCAGACCCCATGGCCCTGCGCCAGGTAACTGATCGCTTTCTCTTTCTCGAAGAGGGCGATGTCGCGGAGGTGCGTCGCAGCGGTATCTCTGTGCGCGACAAGCGGGGCGACGTGGTCAGCCGCCCGGTACATAAACTGGATGGTGGCCATGACGTAGCCGACAAGGGCCGTTACCGCCACTATATGCAGAAGGAAATTTTCGAGCAGCCGCAAGTGGTGGCAGCGACCCTGGCAGGGCGTATTGGCGAACACTCGGTGTTGTCCCAGGCGCTGGGAACCCGCGCCCGGGAGATTCTGCCGCAAGTGGAGCAGGTGCAGATTGTCGCCTGTGGTACCAGCTACCATGCGGGTATGGTGGCCCGCTACTGGCTGGAGGATTGGGCCGGGGTGCCCTGTGCGGTGGAAGTGGCCAGCGAACTGCGCTATCGCAAAACCGTGGTGCGCCCCGGAACCCTGTTTGTCACCATTTCCCAGTCGGGGGAAACAGCGGACACCCTGGCGGCCCTGCGCCAGGCCAGGGCACTGGGCTATCTGGCTTCCATGACCATTTGCAATGTACCCAATAGTTCCCTGGTGCGTGAATCAGAATTATCCCTGATGACTGAGGCCGGCCCGGAAATTGGAGTGGCTTCCACCAAGGCCTTCACTACCCAACTGGTGGCCCTGCAGCTGTTCTGTATCGCGCTGGCCAGGGCCAATGGGCTCTCCAGCGAGCGCGAGGCCGAACTGGTGCGCGCCTTGCACCAGCTGCCGCAGCTGATGGCAGCATTCACTGCCCTGGACAAAATTGTGCGGCATACCAGTGAGGCTTTTGCAGAGAAAAACCACGCGCTCTTCCTCGGGCGCGGGGTAGAGTTCCCCATCGCGCTGGAGGGGGCATTGAAGCTCAAGGAGATTTCCTATATCCACGCCGAGGCCTACCCGGCCGGTGAACTCAAGCACGGTCCCCTGGCCCTGGTGGATGCGGATATGCCGGTAATTGTTGTGGCACCGAATAATGAGTTGTTGGAAAAGCTCAAGTCCAATCTGCAGGAAGTGCGCGCCCGGGGTGGGCAGCTGTTTGTCTTCGCCAGCCCCAAGGCCGGATTTGCCAGTGAGGAGGGGCTTACCCTGATCGAGGTGCCGGATGCCCCCGAGAGCCTGGCACCCATTCTTTACACGGTGCCCTTGCAATTGCTCAGCTATCATGTGGCGTTACTGAAAGGGACCGATGTGGACCAGCCGAGGAATCTGGCCAAATCGGTTACGGTGGAATGAAGCAGGCACTGCCTGTTTACCAGCCTGGCCCAGCGGGCTGGTAATCCCGCGTTCATATTTCCGACCAGTGTGCACGGCATTATGTGACTTGGGGAGTGTCTTTCATGGCCTGGATTAGTGTTAAAAAGAAGCTCACATGTGAACCAAACACAGAGTACGTGAAAACCACTCAATGACATGTAGTGGTGAGCTAGATACTTCTATAGTGTTCGTTATTCAGAGACAATTTGAAGATCCCTCGTGTATTGAGTTGTTGTTTGAAAAGGTTACTCGCATAAATATTGTCCCAAGTCTTGAAAATTACGATCAGATAAACGATGAGGCGTGCCTTGGAGTTGAATCGGGTAATTTTTATTGGTCTGTAGATACAAGCGAAGCGCCAAGTAAATTAAGTTCAAGTGAGGACACCTGGGTCACCTCAAAAATATTGAAATGGCGAATTGCTAATGAAAAGCTGGGGGTGGAGCTCAGCTATGGCAGCATATAACAAGCGACTGTGATCTCAAGCAGCCAGTTTGACATCATGCCCTTCCCTGAAAGCACCTCCTCTTACCATCGTATTCAGCACTAAAATCATCTTCTTCATTGCCACGGTTAAAGGGTGTGATCCCCACCAAGACAGCTATCTCCTTAGGGTTGAGATTTCCAAGTTCGGGAAGCTCTGCAATCAATGTAGTGGTCAGTAATTTACTAACGCCAGGAACTGTTTTCAGCTGCTCACTCACGATTATCTTACCAAGCTTCTGATCCATAGGTTCAATTGTCCTATCCAGAAATTTAATAGGCTGGCGATAGTCCACCTGAAAAGACTTGGGAAGGAATTTGGCACGATTCAGCGCCGATTGGGTATCAGAGAACATGACTGAGAGATCTACAGCAAGCGGAATAAAGTCGAGAGATAGGTCAACCAGTGGGACTATTTGGTTAACACAGAGTTTGAAACACCAGGGCTAAAAATCAAGGTATAACTTTTCGAAGTTGGTACTGTACCTCCCAATGCGCGGGAGATTGTTCAAGGTCAACCTTCTTGCTGACCTGAAATAGTCGATTGCGCAGAAGTTCTGGGTTCCAGGTTTGAGAAATTGCTGCTTCGATATCCGTCTCAGTATTTGCCCAAACGAGTATTCCATCAAAGGTAACCGAGCCCTCAAAGAGAAAAATACGTCGATTATCCACATCACCATATTCGGCTTCCCAGAGAACTTGAGCACAGTTCCCCTCGAAGCTTCTCACTGTCATTCGGTTATTTTCCAATTCCCAGGAATCATTTCCTAAAACAGCTTCCCATGAATCAGCAATATTATTTTGGATCTCAAATGGATAATGCGCTGTATTTTTTTCAAGTGGTAGATGTGTTACATCGCAATCTTTATATTCTTCATATAAGAATGATATACTACAGGCTGGTGCAAGTGCGCCATCATCTCCAGAATTGTTGTCTACTATGATTTCGAAGTCGTATCTAACACTCACCATCGGGTTGTCACACCAATCTCCCGTTTGAATATTTACACGCTCTGATCGAATAAAAATAATAAAGCTGGCAATTTTTACTGGAATCTGTCGACTCTCAATGTGGATGAAATTCATATTGCCTCTACGCTCTGTATAAGTAGACAGGCCATAGGGTATGGTGTGTGCTATAAAGTTGGGCTGTCAAGCACCCAAAGCGTTTGCGTTGAGCTTCTTGAGTAGCTTTGTAAGGGTTTCACATTCCTTGGTGGTCAATGTCTCTTTCATCAATGGGTAGGCTACTGATTCCATGGTCTGCAGGGCATCAGCCAGCTTTTCAGCACCAGAATTGGTAATATCGATAAGAAATACGCGTCCATCATGTTCAGATTGCTGCCGTGTCACAAATCCACGATCAGCGAGTCTCTTTATTATCTTGGTAGCGCCACCCTCGGTAAACATGAGTGTTTTGGAAACATCACTCATGCGTATCTGTTCGCCTGACATGTAAACTTTAGCCAAAAGCTCTTTCTCAGAAAGAGTGATATCGCACTTTTCCAGTAAAGCCGTATTGAGTTTTTGTCGAAGCTGAATACCTTGCAACAAAATTTGATGAGCTGCCTCAATTTGTGTGAGTTTATCAGATGATGGGGGTTTTATGTTCTTCATACATACTCATTGAACAGATAGCAGAGCTGTGACCTTTCAAGTGGAATCAGTGCAACCGGCCAACTTCATAAACTAGCACTTATTTTTGAAATGTAAATACATTTTCCTGTGGATTCCAGAGAATGCACTTGACCAGAATATTATTCTAGATTAGTATTCTGGATTAATATATGGTGTTTCAACAGGTTTGGGCTTCAGGAGCGCTTATGGCTATAGATCCAGCAGCCGCAACCCCGACACAAACGGCTTTGTGTGGGGATTTAACTGTGTATTTCCAAGTAAATGGGCACAGCAAGGCAGGCGTTACAGGGCTTTATAGGGGAGACTGCTGAGTCATGGACACTCTCACTCAAGTAGCTCTTGGTGCCTGTATAGGGCAGGCAGCGTTCAGCAACAAGCTGGGCCGCAAGGCGATTATTGTGGGCGCAGTCTGTGGATTGTTGCCGGATATGGACTTTCTATTCAGCATTGGTAGCGACGACTTCGCCTATATGGCAACCCATCGTGGATTGAGTCATTCAGTTTTGTTGCTACCTTTGTTCGCACTCCCCATCGCATGGCTGGCTATGAAATGGGCCACGTGGCGGCAGGGCAGGGCTTCTTTGAATCCGGCAAGCGCTTCTGTTGGGCAGTTCTGGACATGGTATCACCTGTGTTTTTGGGCGCTAATCACCCATCCATTGCTCGACCTGTTTACAACCTATGGCACGCAAATTCTAACACCGCTAAGTAATGAGCGTTTTACACTGGATGGAGTGGCCATTGTTGACCCTGTATACACTTTGCCCATGGTTGCGGCAATAATTTATGGCTTGGTCAAATCTCAACAGCAAAAGAAATATCGCGTATGGGCAGCCGGTGCCCTGGTTTTTTCCAGCTTGTATTTGTGCCTGGGAATACACAATTCCTGGGACGCAAGGAAACATGTAATCGAGCAATTATCAGGCGAAGCTTTTACGCCAATTGATGTGCGTGCATCACCAACGATGTTTAATATTTTGCTATGGCGCGTGGTTGCCAAAGACAGTAATGGCCGTTATGCAGTGGGCTTTTTCAGCTCAGTGGCACGGAATTCCGTTAAGCTGCATTACTATGAAAGTGAATCCGGTGAGTTGGTTGATAAGGCTTTAAGCAGTGAGCAGGGAAAAATTCTTAAGTGGTTCTCAACAGATATGTTAAGGGCCCAGGTGAGAGAAGCAGAGAAAGATGGAAGCCCGCAAGTGCTATTAACAGATATGCGTTTCGGTTTTGCCTTTGACCCTGCTGCATCATTTTTTGGCGGATTGTTTGAATTTGATGAGAAACTTAATGTCAGTGCAGCTCAAATGTATAGCGGGGATGTAGAAAAGCTTGAATTTTCGGATGAGATCAATTCGATTTGGACGAAGATTTGGGAGTAATACTATGTCCACTATGAGAAGGCAGAATGAGATCGAATTTGTATCTCTGATCGCGATTATGAGCGCACTGGGTGCCCTTTCTATCGATGCGGTTCTGCCTGCTATGCCACAAATGGCTGCAAGCTTAGGCATGCCGGAAGGCAATGCAGCACAGCTGATTGTTGGTGTCCTGTTTCTTGGGATGACAATCGGACAGCTGATTTATGGCCCGGTTTCTGACTGTATCGGGCGCAGACCAACGCTGCTGGTCGGAGTGGTAGTATTTATGCTGGGGAGTCTGGTGTCTGCCCTGGCTGAAAACTCGATGCTTTTTATTGCCGGCCGCTTTCTGCAGGGCGCAGGCGCTGCAGCATTGAGGATTGTCCCTCTTGCCATCGTGCGTGATCGTTTCGAGGGAGCCTTGATGGCGAGGATCATGTCCTGGGCCATGTCGATTTTCATACTGGTGCCCTGTATAGCGCCAATGCTTGGCCAGGGCATTTTGTCCCTGGCAGGCTGGCGAGCCATATTCTGGCTATTGTTCACCCTCAGCTGCATTACGGCTGTTTGGAGCTGGGTGCGTCAGCCGGAAACCCTGCCCCATGACAAACGGCGGTCGGGAGGTATTGCAGCGATTCTCGAAGGGCTCAGTGCCACCCTGTCCAACCGCATAACTGGCAGCTACCTGATCGCACTGGGACTGATTCAGGGAGTTTTCATGGGGTATATCATGTCTGCTGAACAAATTTATCGCGGTATTTTCGGCGTTGACAACCTGTTTGCATTTTTCTTTGCACTGGCGGCTATCTCGATTGGTATTGCCAGTATCCTGAATGCTAAATTGGTTAAACACTTCGGCTTGGAGGATATCTGCAGGTTTGCACTGCTCGGTGTGATAGCAATCAGCGGTTCGATATACATCCTTGGCTTGTTCGCAGCGTTGCCGCTCTATGGTTTCCTGGCAGCGGTATCATCTATCTTTTTCTGCTTTGGTCTATTAATAGGAAATATGAACACCATTGCCTTACAGCCTCTGGGCCATGTTGCAGGGTTGGCAAACTCAACTATTAGTTTTCTCTCCGGCTGTATTGCTTTAGCTTTTGGTTGGTTGATCAGTGGAATCTATACCACAAGCGTGCAGTCTCTGATGTTGGGCGCGTTGATTGCAGGTCTGCTATCTGTGATTGCCGTGATGTGGGGTAGCAGATCTCAGGTAAATATTGGTGAAAGCCCTTCGCCACAAATGATAAACACAGGTGGTTGATGTGCCAATTAATATGATTCCTTATCCGGCATCGAAGCGTAAGGCGAAACGCCTGTTCACCTGCATGTTTCGGCAGAGATCCCGAACGAGGATATGTCCCGATCTTCCTCTCCTGGAGGGTAAGACAGTTTTGATCACCGGGGGTACTGCAGGGGTAGGTGAGTTTGTCTCGCGTGGGATGCTAGCGCGCGGTGCAAAGGTTGTGTCATTGTCACGGGGTGTGTCTCGAGGTAAAGGCACTCTGCCTGAAGTGGATTCCATTAACTGTGACCTATCCAATCTGACTTCGGTTACAAACGCGGTGGATCAGTTGGGCAATCAGAAGATTGATATCCTGATTTGTAATTCCGGTGTGGCGATGCGCGAACGGAAACAGGCCAGCGATGAAATTGAGATGACCTTTGCAGTGAACGTACTAGGCCATCATTTGCTATACCGGATGTTGCAAGAACGCAATCTGTTCACAGAAAAACCCCGCATCGTGATGACAACCGGCGAGGCTTATTTTGTGAGTAAAAAATGTGAAGTGAATCCCTCCCAATACAGAATGGATCATGTTTACGGGGGCAGCAAATTGGGTAATCTCTGGCAGGTACTGGAGTTGGTAAGGCGCTATCCCAGCCTGCAAGCCTTTGCAGTGCATCCGGGCGTAATTTTAAGCGGCTTTGGCGGTGGCATTCCCAAGGGGTTCAGACATTGGTTGGCCAGTAAAATTCTTATTTCAGAAAAACAGGGGGCGCAGGCGGCATTGATTGCCGCAAGTCAGGATATTCCAAACGGCACTTATTGGCATAATACCTGTGGGATCATGTCTCTGCCTGAAGAGGATGCAGCACTTGATACACAAAAAGCTGAAACGCTATGGCGACAATTAGAGATGCTGATTAAGCCATTTTTGGCAAAATGATCCTGTTTTAACTTCCGATACTTGTTAGGTGCTAATGATTTGAAATATTTAACTGCCATTTTTATTGTCGTCATTCTCGCAGCTTGTGCCAGTTCTTATATGGACAAAAGGCATATCTCCCCCAACTTCGAAAATGAGGTTTTTAAGAACACGAATCCCGTCAACTTTCTTTCATTCTGGGAAATGTTCAAGGCCGCACTTGAGTCTGATGTGGAACCTGCAGTTTGGCCGGAGTGGATTGATATCCATACTGACACGTCACCAATCAAGAGGGTTTCTGATTCCAATACCCGCATCACCTTTATCAACCATGCGACGTTTTTAATTCAAACTGGGGAGTTTAATATTCTTACAGACCCGGTGTTTTCAGAACGTACGAGTCCATTCTCATTCGTAGGTCCGAAACGCGTCCATCGCCCGGGTATAGCGATCGAAAACTTGCCACCAATCGATGTTATCGTCATCAGCCATGATCATTATGATCATTTGGATCTCAATTCCATTCAAGCGCTGGCTGAGCGAGATAATCCCAAATTATACATGGGGCTTGGGGTGGGTGCACGGCTGTCAGGATCAGAGCAAATCATTGAGCTTGACTGGTGGGAATCATCCAGAGTTGCAGACAATTTCCAGCTCTGGTTTCTCGATGTACAACACTTCTCCGGCCGTTGGTTAACAGATCGAAATTCAACATTGTGGGGCGGATTCCTGCTGGAAATCGATGGGCAAAAAATTTATTTTGGTGGCGACAGTGGTTACGCCGATCACTATAAACGCACATTTGAACGCTTTGGCCCCGTCGATATTGCTTTTTTACCGATTGGTGCCTATGCCCCCAGGGAATTCTTCCAGGAGGTCCATATGGATCCTTCTGATGCTGTGCAAGCTCATCTTGATCTCCAGGCCGGCATATCTATTGGCATGCACTACGGAACATTCCAGCTCACCGCCGAAGCTATCAACGAGCCGATCAAGTTTCTCGAAGAGGCCAAAAAGAAAGCGAATATCAAACCATCAGAATTTATTACTCTAGAGGTTGGGCAGCCTTTTGAATTAACGTCTGAGTCATTTGTCAGGAAGACAGGGCTGGAATAACAGGAGAGAGCCGGACATGAGCATCAACAGCAGCAAACACGGCATACCTGCAACTAACCTGGGAGACAGAGATATGTCACAGAAAGATAGCGAAAATAAAGGTCGCCTGCGTGTAGTGGTGATGACCGGAGCAACAGCCGGAATTGGCGCCAATGCTTTGAGGAGGATCGCCTCGTCAAACTGCCGGATAATTGTGGGCACCAGAGGGGCTTCGCCTGAATTCGGTGAATCGCTGCCACTCGATCTTTCTTCTCTGGAAAGTGTGTGGGCATTTGCTGGCATGGTTCGGGAAACCCTCGAAAGTGAATCCATCGATGCGCTTGTACTGAATGCGGGTACGGCCTTCAGCAACACGACGCAGGCAACCAAGGATGGATTTGAAGTAACCTTTGCCGTTAATCATTTGGCGCACTATTTGTTGGCCCGACTGCTCTTGCCAAAAATGTCGCACCGGGGAAGGTTAATTATCACAACCAGCGATGTTCACGCCCAGGCACCAAAACCCCTGGATATTGGCTTGTGGTCAAGCTCCAGGGCGGATGGCTCCGGGATGAGAGCCTACGCCGCGTCAAAGCTCTGTAATCTGTTGACAGCACGTTCACTGGTTATCCAGGATCTTGTCAAAGAAAAAGAATGCCAGATTATTGCTTACAATCCGGGCTTAACCGTTGGAACTTCATTATCACGCCATTCCGCAAAATGGCAACGCCTCCTGATGAACAGCGCTCTCCTGCATGCATTTCTCCGTCTGGGAAGCAATTTTATTCCGATGATGTATCCGGGCTCACCGGAGCGCGCGGGGGAAGCACTTGCTGATCTGACACTGGGATATGTGACACCACCAGAAGGGCAGGTCTACGCATCACTGGTACGTGGTGATCTCACTTATCCCGATCCCTCTGAACTGGCAAGCGATGATAAAGCCCGGGACAAGCTTTGGCAGGAAAGTGGCAAAATGGTCGGATTGCCAACAACTTGATCCACCGGAAAAATAGCTTGTATTAAAGGATAGTTTGTTGGTTGATTGCATCCTTGCTGAAAGCATTAATCCAATAGACATCCGCTATCTAGTGCACCTTTCTTGAACAGGGGTTTTAATAGACTGTGTTTGCTGGGAGTGGTGTAATGAAGTTGGATTGGTTTGTTAACAGGGGCTCAAAATCGCGGATCAACCATAAGAAATTTCTTGTCTTATTGGGTTTTCTCTCAATGGTACCTGTTTGTTTGTCTACTGAGACGGCAAAAAAAGAAATAGAATACTTAATAGGTTTCGTTTTAAATTCGAATTGTACATTTATTCGAAATGGCAAGCCACATACAGCAGATGAGGCTGTGAAACATATACAGAGGAAATACAATTACTTCAGAGATGACATAAATAGTGCAGAACAATTTATTGAGCTGGCTGCATCAAAAAGCGCTTTATCTGGGAGGCCCTATTATACATACTGCGATAGTCAAAAAAATAAGCAGCTTTCGTCTGACTGGCTTCTGATCGCACTTCAGAAATATCGTAGCGATGAAACTGATTAGTAATAGAAGAAAATTCTAATTTAAGCTATTATAAGTTTCCAGTGGAATTGGCATTGCGGGATTTATACTAATAACAACCAGCGACAGTAGCTCGCGTATTAAAAGATGACACCATTATCGTTGGCTATACAGGTATTGAATTTACAATTATCGATTGGGGTAAAATCACTGATTATGACCGCAATTTTGGTTCCGCTAATGTACTTTTATCTTGTTCCAAAGGCGCATCAATTGCTTGGCCGGCTTTAAATCAGCCAGATCCATCAGTTGCATACATTTTTTATTCGGCAGTTGTTCCTTGATTGATAAAATAAAAAAGTGACTCAGTCATGCTCGGAGGGCTTTCTCTGGGCAGGAGTGGCATCGGGCAGGCGCCGGTAGAGCAGGTCCCAGACCCCGTGCCCAAGGCGCTGGCCGCGGCGCTCAAACTTGGTTTGCGGGCGCCACGCAGGGCGCTCCACAGGGCCCCCACCGGCGGCGGTGTTTGTTAACGGGTGCGCCGCCTGCAGTACCGCCTGCATATGCTCGGCGTAACTCTGCCAGTCTGTGGCCATATGCAGTTGGCCACCGGTCTTGAGTTTGCTGCAGATCAGCTGCACAAATTCGGGCTGCACAATACGGCGCTTGTGGTGCTTTTTCTTGTGCCAGGGGTCGGGAAAATACAATTGGAACCGGTCCAGGCTGCCATTGCGGATACAATCGTTTAAAACGTCCAGGGCATCGGCCATATACACGCGCAGATTCTTTACCCCGGTCTTGCCGGCGTTGTTGATCAACCTTCCAACGCCGGGCGGGTGTACTTCAATGCCGATAAAATCCTTTTCCGGCTCCGCCTGCGCCATCGCCAGCAGGGAATCTCCCATACCAAAGCCGATCTCCAGAACCAGCGGGGCCTCGCGGCCAAAAACCGCACGGACATTGAGTGGTCCATCGAACAGGGACAGCCCATACTGACTCCAGTAAGTATCAAAAGCCCGGCGCTGCCCCTCTGTAATACGCCCTGCACGCATCACATAGCTGCGAATGGACTTTTTTTTGTACTCAGTGCGGTAAGGAAACACTTCCGCGAATGCCTCTTGCATGATTCACAACCTCTGATGCAAAACGATATTCACTGACCGGGGCGGGCCATCGGCAGCTTACAGTGCGGGCAGCCGCCGGGAACTATCTGGAAAAGTTAACGGCAGCGACAAAAAGTGCTATCCAGCCGGCAATCATCAGCACGCCCCCAAGCGGGGTTACCGGCCCCAGCCAGCGCGGTCCGCCAAGGGTGAGCGCATACAGACTGCCGGAAAAAAACACCATGCCAGCGACAAAAAGCGCGCCACTCAGTGACAGCGACAAGCGCTCGCCCCGGCTCTGTATCAGCAGTGCAACGCCGAACAGGGCCAGGGTGTGGACCATCTGGTACTGCACCCCGGTCTTAAAGGCCTCCAGTAGGCTTTCCGCTACCTTGTCGCGCAGCCCGTGCGCCGCAAATGCGCCAAGTGCAACGCCACTGGCACCAAACAGGGCAGCGAGCAAAAGGTACAGTTTGGCCATCACCTGTCTCCTCACGATTGCCCTCCCCCAAAGGCTGGGGAGAGGGATAATTGCGCGAACAAAAAAACCGCGCTACAGCGCGGTTTTCCATCCAACAGTCAATGCGTGGGGTCAGGCCTCCATTGCTGTGCGCACTTTTTTCATAGCGTTCTTTTCCAGTTGGCGGATACGCTCGGCGGAAACACCGTACTTCTCTGCCAAATCGTGCAGAGTGGACTTTTCCTCGCTCAGCCAGCGCGCCTGGAGAATATCGCGGCTGCGCTCATCCAGCCGCGCCATGGCACTGTTCAGGCTGGTGAGGTTGGTGGCCTGCCAGTTGTCGCGCTCCAGTTGGGCCGCCGGATCGAAACTGCGGTCCTCCAGATAGTGCGCCGGCGCCTGCCAGGCAGTGTCATCGTCGTCATCGACACCGGCGTCAAAGGCGGCATCGTGTGCGGCCAGGCGCCCTTCCATTTCATGCACCTGGGCAACGTCCACATTCAAGTCCTTGGCCACGGCTTTGGCTTCGTCATTGCTGAGCCAGGCCAGTCGCTTCTTCTGACCGCGCAGGTTGAAGAATAATTTGCGCTGCGCTTTGGTGGTAGCGATCTTTACGATGCGCCAGTTGCGCAGGATAAATTCATGGATTTCGGCCTTGATCCAGTGGACTGCAAAGGACACCAGGCGCACCCCTTTTTCCGGGTTAAAGCGCTTCACGGCCTTCATCAGTCCGACATTGCCCTCCTGCACCAGGTCGGCCTGGTTGAGGCCATAGCCGGAATAGGATTTGGCGATATGCACGACAAAACGCAGGTGTGACATCACCAGCTGGCGCGCTGCATCGAGATTTTCCCGATAGTAAAGGTCTTCTGCCAGGCGCTTTTCCTCTTCTGCGGACAGGACGTCAAAGCCACTGACCGTCTGGATATAAGCCCCCAGGTTGGCGCCCGGAGACAGCGTATGCACTGGCTGTAGGCTGGTTGCCATTCAGATTTCTCCTCTCATTATTCGTCGGCCGGTCCTACCGGCCGCTGCCGCCGGATACGGTATCCGCTGGCAAGCAGGGCCCAGTGTAGCATTTGCACCGGTGGATGAGAAAGCCCGCCGCCACACGTCGTATGCGGATGTATTGTGGATCATTAGAGAAGCGGCTGGCGCCACAGGTTCCCTGCGCCGGAGCGGCTTTACGCTTCTTGATCTGACCAAAAAGTCAGCACGGTTCTATCGCTCGGATATGCCGGCTGGCTGCCAGCCAGGCACCCAGCAATCCCAACAGGGCGGCACCGGCAGTCAGCCCCAGGAGGTAACTGAGACCGGGGCCGGCCAGGGTGTAGATGCTGTCGTAACTGGAGGCCAGCCCGGCAACCGGCCCCGACAGCAGCAGCACGCCGGTGAGGAGCAACAGCCAGGCCAGCAGGCCACCGGCCAGACCATAGCAGAGACCGCTGTAAAGGAAAGGGCGACGCACGAAGGCGTTGGTACCGCCCACCAGCTTCACCACCCGTATCTCCTCGCGGCGGTTCTCGATATGCAGGCGAATGGTATTGATCACGATCAGCATCACCCCCAGTGACAACAGTACTGCGAGCCCCGCAGAGAGACGCTGCCCCAGTTGGGTCAGTTGGGTGAGGCGTTGCACCCAGGCCAGGTCCAGCACCACGGAATCGGTCAGTGCCTGCGCGCTCAGGGTTTCCACCAGCGCCCGCAGCTTATCGCTATTCTGTATATCTCGCGGACGCAGCAGCAGCACCGCCGGCAGCGGGTTGGCGTCGAGACCTGCCAGCACCTCACCAAACCCCGAGCCCCGCTCGAACTCGGCTAAAGCCGCCTCCGGGGAGATATAAGTTACCTCGGCAACGGCCGGGCTTTCGCGCAGTTTTTCGGCATAAGACCGCACTGCCTCCTCTTTTGCCCCTTTGTGCAGAAACACCGAGATTTGCGGCTGTCCATCCCAGCCGGCCACTGCACGCTGAAAGTTCAGCAAGCCCAGCTGCAAGGCAGCGGGCAGTGCCAGGGCGATAGCAATCACCAGAGCTGTCAAAGTGCTGGCCATGGGTGTGGCAAAGAAGCGGCGCAGGGATTCCACCGCCATCTCGCGGTGGTGGCAGAGCCAGCTGCGCCACAGGTCGCCAAATCCGGTGCGCGCAACCACGGCTCCAGAGCCGCGTGTGCGCTTTTCAGTGGCGGCTTTGTTGCGGCGCTGTATCTGCGCCGCCCTAGGTTGGGAGTACTTCACGGTTTGGAACCCCGTCGTAAATCAACTGGCCCTCCTGCAGAGTCAGCACCCGCTGGCACATCTGTGCGACCAGTTCCAGATCATGGCTGGCCACCAGCACAGTGACGCCCACAGCATTGAAATCAGCAAACAACTGCATGATTTCCCGCGAGAGCTGTGAGTCCAGATTACCGGTGGGCTCGTCCGCCACCAGGATTGCCGGCTTATTTACCACAGCACGGGCAATACCCACGCGCTGCTGCTCTCCCCCGGAGAGTACCATGGGGTTCTGCTTTTCCTTGTGCAGCAGCCCCACTTTATCCAGTGCGGCGCGCACCCGGCGGCCCACCTCGCGCCTGTTACAACCGGTGACGGCCAGGGGCAGGGCGATATTGTCGAAGACGCTGCGATCGGACAGCAATTGGTGGTTCTGGAACACAATCCCCAGATTTCGTCGATAATAGGGGATTTGGTGATTGCGCAGGCGGTTGAGGTTTTGCCCGGCCACCAGAATTGTACCCTTGGTGGGGCGCTCAATGGCGGTGAGCAGTCTGAGCAGGGTACTTTTACCGGCACCGGAATGCCCGGTGAGAAATACCATATCGCCGCGGGGGATTTCCAGGCTCACCCGCGCCAGGGCATCCTGCCCCGATGCATAGCGCTTGTTCACATGGTCAAAGGTGATCACGGTTTTGCTACTCCCTGCAGGGGCGGGTAATCAAGCCGCATCGCCACTAAAAAGTGCCGAGACAAATTCACGGGCACGGAAGGGCTGCAGGTCTTCCGCCTGCTCGCCCACCCCAATAAAGCGCACGGGAATGCCGAAGTGCCGCGCCAGGGCAAAGATCACCCCGCCCTTGGCGGTGCCGTCCAGTTTTGTCAGTACCAGGCCGGTAACGCCCGCTGCCTGGCGGAACTGGGTGGCCTGGTTGATGGCGTTCTGGCCGGTGCCGGCATCCAGCACCAGCAGGACCTCGTGGGGAGCACTGGGGTCCAGCTTGCCCATCACCCGACGCACCTTGGCCAGTTCCTCCATAAGATTGGATTTAGTGTGCAGACGCCCCGCGGTATCTGCAATCACCACATCGACACCGCGGGCCTGAGCCGATTGCACAGCATCGAATATAACAGAGGCGCTGTCTGCACCGGTGTGCTGGGCAATCACTGGCACATGGTGGCGCTGCCCCCAGGCTTGCAGCTGCTCCACCGCAGCGGCGCGAAAGGTGTCGCCGGCGGCGAGCATGACGGATCTGCCCTCGTTGAGAAAGCGATGTGCCAGCTTGCCTATCGTGGTGGTTTTGCCAACACCGTTGACGCCGACCACCAGAATCACATAGGGCTTTTTGCCGGTATCTATCACAAGGGGGGCTTCAACGCTGTCGAGTAATTCGGACAGTTCCTGCTGCAGTGCTTTGTAGAGTGCATCGCCATTGGCCAGTTCGCGGCGGGAGACCCGCTCGGTAAGACGCGCGACAATCTCACTGGTGGCCTCGACGCCCACATCTGCCATCAGCAATTGGGTTTCCAGCTCCTCCAGCAGATCTTCATCGATTTCCTTGGCGCCGAGAAACAGGTTGCCCATACCTTCGGCAAACTGGCTGCTGGTGCGGCTGAGGCCCCGGCGAATACGCGCAAAAAATCCCTCTTTTTCTATTGGAGCCGGTTTTTCCTGCAGGGAGGCTGTGGGACTGGATCGGGGCTCCGGTGCGGGAGACGGGCAGGTATCTGTGGCGGCTGCGGAAGCGGCGCTTTCCGGCTCCACGGCAACAGACGGCGGGGGTTCCGCCGGAACCGGTTCCTCCGTTGCCCTGTTCCGCTCCTCCTCGCAGGCCTCCTGCCCGGTTGTGGTGCGCGCTTTCCCGGACGCAGGGGAGGCTTTTATTGCCGACGGTTGCTTCTCGGGCAATGTCTCTTCGGGCACAGCGATGGCCTCTGCATGTCCCTCCCGGGGCTCGCCTTGTTCGGGTGTGCCCTTTTTCTTTTTGCGCAGGAAATCAAAGATCATTCTTATACCCGGATGTACCGCTTGCAGAAAGACGCTAATCTTAGCATCGCTAAGCCCCCAGCAGAGAGTGACCTTGGCCAGAAATTCATCGCACCGTTCAGCCCCGCCACCCCGCTCGCAGCTGCGCATCATCGGTGGACGGTGGCGCGGGCGCAAGTTGCAGTTCGCTGCGGTGGCGGGGCTGAGGCCCACCGGCGACCGGCTGCGCGAAACCCTGTTTAATTGGTTGCAATGTTACCTGCCCGGCACGCACTGCCTGGACCTGTTCGCGGGCTCGGGTGCCCTGGGGCTGGAGGCACTGTCCCGCGGCGCCACCTCGGTGGACTTTGTCGAGTTGAACACACAAGCAGTGCGCACCCTGAAAGAACAACTGCAATTAGTAGGGGCTTTCGGTGCCCAGGTGTATAACTGCAGTGCGCACGATTTCCTGGCAGGCACCAGTAAAAAGTACGATATCGTCTTTGTCGACCCACCATTTGCCGGGAATCTCTGGCAGGAGAGTTTCAATGCGCTGGAAAACCACCTCGCGCAAGAAGCGCTGGTCTATGTGGAGACACCACGCAATACCGCGCTCCCGATTCCACCACACTGGCAACTGGGCAGGGAGAAAGCCACCGGGCAAGTGTGTATGCGCCTATATCACTGCGCGCCATCCTGTTCTGCCGGTCCCTAGAGGGGCGGGGCGCACCCGCCAGGCGTATTCCTTTTTGAGCCTTAGCCGTAAATTGTTTACCATTCGCACCCTGTCCGGCCTGTATTAAGCCTTGGTCTATGAAAAAAGTCGTCTATCCCGGGACTTTCGATCCCATTACCAACGGCCATTTGGACCTCGTTGAACGGGCCTGCCGCCTGTTTGACCAGGTCATCGTCGCTGTGGCCGCCAGCAGTCGCAAGAATCCGCTTTTTACCCTGGATGAGCGCGTCGAACTCTCTCAGCAGGTACTCGGTCATCTGCCCAATGTGGAAGTGATCGGTTTCGATATCCTGCTCGCCGATCTGGTACATCAGGTCAATGCCTACGGTGTATTGCGCGGTCTGCGCGCCGTTTCCGATTTCGAGTACGAGTTCCAGCTGGCCAATATGAACCGCCAGCTGGCGCCCAATATGGAAAGCCTGTTTCTGACCCCGGCAGAGCATTTATCCTACATTTCCTCGTCCCTGGTCCGGGAAATTGCCTCTCTGGGTGGGGATGTGGCCAAATTTGTTCCGCCAACAGTTCAGACTGCGCTTGAGGAGAAATTCCGCTAACCCGGACTCAGGGGAATTTCTGATACACTCATGCGGGTTTTTCCACAGTCCGCGGAGTGTCTCGTGCGCCACCTTCTCTTCGCCTTCGCCGTTGTTCTGAATTCGGCCATTGCCGACGAGCCGCAACCGGAAATTGATACCGGTCGCAGCGCCATCAAATCCGCTACTGCCGGAACCTATATGGCCGTTACCGCCAACCCCTACGCCAGTCGCGCCGCTGAACAGATCCTTGCGCGCGGTGGTACCGCCGTAGATGCAGCCATCGCCGCACAGATGGTATTGGGACTGGTGGAACCGCAGTCATCGGGCATCGGCGGCGGCGCCTTTATGCTCAGCTACAACGCCGAACAGAAAAAACTCCGCTACTACGACGGGCGGGAGACAGCACCGGCAGCAGTCAACGAACACTATTTCATGCACGATGGCAAACCGCGCTCTTTTATGCAGGCAGTGATCGGCGGTTATTCCGTGGGTGTGCCCGGCGTGATCAGCATGCTGGCTCTGGCACATCGGCACGACGGCAAATTGCCCTGGGCGTCCCTGTTCCAGCCGGCGATCCAGTTGGCCGAATCCGGATTTGAGGTTTCCCCGCGATTGCACCAATTATTATTGAAATTACCCAGGGTGGCCGCCAGGCCCGCCATCACCCACTACTTCTTCAATAGTGACGGCGAGCCACTGCCGGTAGGGTACCGGCTGAAAAATCCGGAGTACGCGCAAACACTGCGGACCATCGCCAAGGGCGGTGCCGATGCCTTTTACCGGGGCGAGATCGCCGAGGCAATTGTACAGGCGGTACAGGACGACCCCATCAATCCGGGCCTGCTCAGCCTGGAGGATATGGCAAAATATCATGCAAAAGAACGACAGCCACTGTGCTTCCCATTTCTCCAGTACCGCGTCTGCAGTGCCGATGCACCCTCCTCGGGCGGCGCCACCATGGGCGGTATCCTGGGTGTATTGCAGGCGTTTCCACTGCAAGACCTGGAAGCCGGCGGCGATCAGCTTACCCACCTGTTTGTCGAGGCATCGGAGCTGGCATTTGCCGACCGCAACACCTATGCCGCCGATCCCGATTTTGTCAGTGTACCCAGTACACTGTTGGTCTCCACCCACTACCTGAAAAGGCGCGCAGCGCTGATCGATCCGGACAGTGCCACCGTGGCCAAGCCCGGCAATCCCACCGGCCAACCCTCAAAGCGCGGTAGGTCGCAATCGCCGGAACTGCCCAATACCAGCCATCTGGTTATTGTCGACCGTTACGGCGACGGGGTCAGTATGACCACCAGTATCGAAACCGGGTTTGGATCGCGTCTGTTTGTGAAGGGGTTCCTGCTGAATAACCAGTTGACCGACTTCTCCTTCACCCCAAAAAATACAGACGGGCTGTCGGTGGCCAACCGCATCCAGGCGCGCAAGCGGCCGCGTTCTTCCATGTCCCCTACGATCGTATTCAACCCCGATGGCAGCATGCGCCTGTTAGTGGGTTCGCCCGGTGGTTCCCGCATTATCGACTACACTGCGCGCACTATTCTCTATCACCTGGGACTGAACATGCCCATCGCTGACGCTATTGCCGCCGGTAACATCGCGGCTATCGGCCGGCGTGTGGAACTGGAGCCGGGGTTCTTCAGCGAGGATACCGTCGAGAAACTGCAGGCGCGTGGACACCGGGTTGTGGAGCGCAACCTCAACAGCGGCCTTCACGCGATCGCGCTAAAAGACAACAAGCTCTATGGCGGTGCTGACCCCCGCCGGGAGGGCAGCGCCCAAGGGCACTAACACCCTCTGGTTGTCCTTTGAGAGCCCTCCTGGCAATTTTTATCTGCCGGGAAAAGCGGGTGGTGGGCGCTGCCACTGTCGTGGACCAGCTTTCCCTTGTAATAGGTGCGCAGGACACGGGCCCTGTGGATTTCCTGCACAGGAATACGGAAGAGATTGCGGTCCAACACAATAAAGTCCGCCCATTTGCCCTTCTCCAGGCTGCCGGTTTCTGCTTCTAAGCCGTTGGCAAAGGCGCCGTTAATGGTAAAGGTTTCTATCATCGCTGCTAGTGGAATTCTGCGCCGAACGCCGGATTGTATACCGGCCAGTGGCGTGTCCGGCCCGCCCGGTAACCAGGCATAGCCGGATACCAGGGTCACCCCCTCGGGGAAAAAACGCCCGGCCCCGGACCTGTCGGGGCGAACAGGCTTTGACGGAATCTGCCCAGGGTGCAATACCGCCACAATGTTGTCCTGTGCAAACCGCTGTAATTCCCCGACACTGGTGATTGAGGCACCCAGAATGCTGTTGCGCTGATTTCGGTACTCCGCGATCGCCCCTAACTGCAGCAGGACCGACAGGGCCCGCTCGGTGCTGGCCCGATCTCCCGCATACAGTTGTACCGGGAAACTTTGCCTGTTTGCCCGCTGAAGCAATCGGGTCATGTTATCAATCTCTACCGGCTTTACAGCCGCGTGCATGCCGGTGGAAGTTGTCTGATGCTCCAGTGCAGAAACACGCACCGAGCCTATCTGGAAATCTTCACTGGCATAGTGTTTTGCAAGCCCTTGCAACTCCTTTAGCTGTGCCTCGGTAATTTCCGAAGAAACGGTAAATGCGGTCCTTAGTCGCAGATCCAAAGGACTGAGCCCGGATAAGGTGTCCATATCCGCTAATTGTTCCCTATCGCTCCTTGGGGGTATCCCGACTTCATAAACCGTTGTCACTCCCTGACTTGGCACCAGTTTCTGGACCCGCAAAATAGCTTCTCGATAGTCTGTGGTGTGGCCTTCCGGTATCAACTTCTGCAAAAGTGCAGTTGCACCACGCCCTTGCAGTAAGCCGACAGCCATGCCATCTTCATCCTTCACAATCAAACCACCTTCGGGATTCTCTGTATCGTTATCGATACCTGCAGCCGCCAGCCCCTCAGAATTTGTCCAAATGCTGGCACTATCGGCAGAAAACAGGATGATCGGAATCAGGTCGTTGATCTGGTCCAGCATCTCTTTATGGGGCCTGCGTGAGGAAAAAACCTGCGGACGCCAACCCATGCCAACAATCACCTGTTGATTCGGATTTTCCGCGATGAATCTTTCCACGGAACGACGATAATCCTCTATAGAGTTTCCAGAGAAAAGATTGATACCGGAGATTGCTCCCCGAATAGTTATACCCTGTATGAATCCCGGTAAAATAAACCCTCCATGCAGGTCTTCGATTTTCGTTTGTGGTCCGATATGGTTTTCTACTTTCCGGCCACTGCCAATGTAGATAATGCGTCCACCCCGGACAGCCATCGCCGAAGCGATGGAACGCTCCCTGTCCACAGTGTAAATATGCGCATTTTTGATCACCAGGTCGGCTGGGGCAGATATTGATACCCCCACTGAGTCTGCCCGCTCACAGGAGAGCAAAAGAAAACCCGCTAAAACCCAGGCCAGACGTATCATGTTATCTCCCCTTTCCCAGGTGAGAAGAATCTTTACCGGTATGAACTTGAGATTTCTATCGATAGCACAGCAATACATTCTGTACAGATTTTTTCGATATAAAAAATCAACTCACTCATTGATAGTTAAACAGCAATTTTCCCACCACTTACACTTCAACCATCAACAGAAAAATTATAGGAAGGGAAAGCACCTGGCGGTTAACCCGACAGCCGATTAGATTACCGGGCTCATTCACCGAGCCAGGGCCTGAACCAGTGATAACCAAAGGAGTGACTGGTGCAGGGGCCCGGGCCACACTCAAGAACAGTACTGATCAGGTTGATCAGAGCAATGGCGAAAAACGCCGTCGCGACACATTTCTCTGGGAAACTGAACCGGCGCGGGGTACCGTTTTGCCGGGCAAAGGCCAGCATCAGAGCAGTCCCGCTGTAGGCCAACAGGGCAAAGAAAGCAATAGCAGCCCAGGTATACAAGTGCAGGCCGAGAAAAGGACTGCCAAAGCCAGGATTACCCGGCAGGATATGCAGCAGTACTTGACGCGCAGCCACAGCCAGTCCGGCGAGGCTCGATAGTATGACCACTCCGTAGTGCATGGGGCACACACCGAAGCGCAAGTTTAATAACAGGCCGATACCCACCATAGTAAATGCGACACGCTGCAGCAGGCACAGGGGGCAGGGCAGTTGGTGCAGGAATACCTCCACGGCAATGGCAAACCACAACGCGATGGTGACGGCCAGCAGGGTCAGGGTATCGAGTCTTCGCACTGTACACGCCATACCACCACCGCTCCTAGAAGGAGAGGCCCAATACCTCGGTCATGTGATAAGCACACCAGGCGATATAAATCAGCAAGGTCGCCAGCCACCAGCCGATCACCGCACACCGGCGGCCTTTCCATAGAAACCAGATGGCTATCAGAACCGTGAGGAAAGGCAACATCATTACCACGGGCTATCTCCGCAGCCGGCACTCCTGTTGATAGTAGTATTGCCGATCCCGGCTGTCTGCGCAGGGGCTGGCCAGTCAGCGCTGGCAACGGGTGCAGAAAAAAGTGTTGCGCTGCCCCAAAACCCTGTCGCTCAGGGGGCGGGTGCAGGTTGGGCAGGGCGCCCCCGCACGGCCATAGACATTGAGTTCCTGGGCGAAGTAACCCGGTTTTCCATCCCCCCCGATGAAGTCCCTCAGGGTAGTTCCTCCCCGGGTGATTGCCCGCTGCAACACCTGCTTGATCGCCTCCACGAGGCGCCCATAGCGGGCCTTGGAGATAGAACCCGCCTCCCGGTCCGGGCGGATACCGGCAAGAAACAGGGATTCACTGGCGTAGATATTGCCGACACCCACAACAATATGCCCATCCATAATGAGTGTTTTCACCGGCTGCCGGCGCTTGCGGGAGACCGAGAACAGATAGTCCTCGTTAAATTTGCCAGAGAGGGGCTCCGGACCCAGGTTTCTGAGCAGTTTGTGGGTGAGGGGGTCGCCGGAAGTCCACAGCAGCGCACCAAAGCGGCGCGGGTCCCGGTAGCGCAGTAACCAGCCACTGTCGAGCCCCCAGTCGATATGGTCGTGTTTTTCAGGCTCAGTGCCGGCCTCCACCATACGCAGGCTGCCGGACATCCCCAGGTGCCAGATGGCACAGCCCGTATCGGTGTACACCAGGAGATACTTGGCGCGACGTGTCAGGCGATGTATCCGGGCACCGCGGATATGGCGTACTAAATCTGGCTCCACCGGCCAGCGCAGGTGGGGCTGGCGCACCTTGGCAGAGCGTATCCGGCGGCCCTCCAGGTGGGACTGCAGACCCAAACGCGTGGTTTCTACTTCCGGCAGTTCTGGCATTGTCTGATTTTGCGGACCCTCAGGGCCGCCGCATCGAATCCGCAGATACAAAAAAACCCGGTGGCTCGCCGGGCTTTTTACAGGCTAAGCAAGTGGCAGTCACTTGATTTTGCCTTCCTTGTACATAACATGCTTGCGTACAACGGGATCGTACTTTTTGATCTCCATTTTCTCAGGCATGTTGCGTTTGTTCTTGGTAGTCGTATAAAAGTGGCCGGTACCGGCGCTGGAATTCAGGCGGATCTTCTCGCGCATTGCTCTCTCTCCAATCGGTTTGTTGGGCTACAGCCGTTACACTTTCTCGCCGCGGGTACGCAGCTCCGTCAGAACAGCGTCGATCCCTTTCTTGTCGATAACACGCATGCCCTTTGCAGATACACGCAGTTTCACGAAGCGCTTCTCGGATTCCACCCAGAAACGATGGCTGTGCAGGTTTGGCACAAAGCGGCGCTTGGTGCGATTCTTGGCGTGGGATACATTGTTTCCGGTGACCGGTCGTTTACCGGTTACCTGACATACCTTAGACATCTGTTGGCCTCTTCAATACGCTTGTACCCACAGATCCCCCCTGAAGAGGAAGGCGCTGAGGGAATCTACAAATCGGGATTCTAATCCGGTTCCTGGATGGCGGCGGAACCTATTCAGAATCCGGCCCGGCCGCAAAGAGCGGCGTTTTATACCAAAAGAGCCCGGAGGGGGCAAGTTTTGTACAGCCTGTCAATACCGCTTGGCAGCCACGCTCTACAGCAGCCCCTGTTCGGCAAAGGACAGCGCCTCGCCCTCGCCGATAATCATATGGTCGAGCACCGGGATATCGAACAGCTGCAGTGCCTGAACCAGGCGCTCGGTAATCCAGATATCCGCCTGGCTGGGCTCACAGGAACCGGACGGATGATTGTGCGCCAAAATTACCGCTGCAGCATCCCGGTAGAGTGCGGCCTGTACCACCTCGCGGGGATACACATTCGCGGCGTTGAGCGTCCCTTCAAACAGCTCTTCGAAGGCAATGACCCGGCGTCGGTTATTCAGATAGAGACAGCAGAAAACCTCGCGGCGGCGATGGCGCAGCTGCATGGCCAGATAATCCCGCAATGCCGCAGGGCTACCCAGGGCACTGCCCAGCTGGACGGTCTCTGCCAGGTGCCGCCGCGCCATTTCCAGCGCCGCCTGCAACTGGGCAAACTTGGCATTGCCCAGTCCCCGTGCGCGGCAGAACCGGTCCCGGTCCACCTCCAGCAGCGCACGCAAGCCGCCAAATTCACCCAGCAGCCTGCGTGCCATATCCACCGCTGAAACCCCCGGCAATCCCACGCGCAGAAAAATGGCCAGTAGCTCCGCATCCGATAGTGCCCCGGCACCTCGCGCCAACAGCTTTTCCCTCGGCCTCTCAGCCTTGGGCCAATCCTTGATTTTCACCTTTGCCCCCCGACCTTTCCACCACAGCGCCTCATTCCCCGCCACTAGCCGCATTTCAGTGAATGCCTGAATCCTGTCTTATATGAACAGAGGCATCAATGCTAATCTTACCTCCTTGTAGCAATTCGGGAACTGCACCTATGTCCTCCCTGGCCGACAAACACATAGTCCTGGGTATCAGCGGCGGTATCGCCGCCTACAAGAGTGCCGACCTGGTGCGCCGCCTCAGGGAGCGCGGTGCTGCGGTGAGGGTGGTCATGAGTGCCGGAGCCCGTGAATTTGTGCAACCGCTGACCTATCAGGCCCTGTCCGGCAATCCGGTGCACACCGATCTGCTGGATCCGGCAGCGGAGGCGGCCATGGGGCATATAGAATTGGCCAGATGGGCCGAACTGACCCTCATCGCCCCCGCCAGCGCCCAGGTCATGGCCAAGCTTGCCTGTGGCATGGCGGATGACTTGCTCACCACCCTGTGTCTGGCCAGCGAGTCGCCGCTTGCGCTGGCGCCCGCCATGAACCAGGCCATGTGGCGCCACCCCGCCACTGTGGCCAATGCGCAAACCCTGCGCAAGCGTGGTGTGCTGTTCTGGGGCCCGGCGGGCGGCAGCCAGGCCTGCGGCGATGTGGGACCCGGGCGTATGCTGGAGCCGGAGGAACTGGCACAACAGGCAGAGTGCCTGTACACCAGCAGCGACTGCCTGAACGGAAAAAAAGTGGTGGTCACCTCAGGTCCCACCCGTGAAGCTCTGGACCCGGTCCGCTACCTCAGCAATCACAGTTCCGGTAAAATGGGTTTTGCCCTCGCCGCGGCGGCCCGGCGGGCCGGCGCACAGGTGACACTGATCTCGGGACCTGTGAGTCTCAGTACCCCGGCACAGGTAAAGCGCATCGATGTTGTCGATGCCCGGGAAATGCGCGATGCCGCCGAGCGCGCGGCCGATCTCTGCGATATTTTTATCGGCGCTGCTGCAGTAGCGGATTTTCGCCCGGCAACCGCAGCCGGGCAAAAACTTAAAAAGCAGGACTGTCACGACGAGAGCTCGATAGCCCTGGTAAAAAATCCCGATATCATCGCGGGCATCGCAGCGCGCACCACACGGCGCCCCTTCACCGTGGGTTTCGCTGCGGAAACCCAGCGGGTGACACAGTATGCGCAAAGCAAGCTGCAGCGCAAAAACCTCGATATGATTATTGCCAATGATGTTAGCCGTGCAGACGGCGGTTTTGACAGCGATCAAAACGCGGTCACAGTCATAGACCGCGATGGCTGTCAAAGTTTGCCTCTGACGTTAAAGACCAGTTTGGCCAAACAATTAATAGAAATCATCGCGGCCAAAGCACAACATCAGTAACCGTTACAACAGGAAAATTCGTGGTTTCCAACAACAAAGACCATCGACGTGTGCGCCTGCACAAGGGACTGCTCTTGCCATCACTACTGGCCGCTGCCACCTGGCTTGGCGGTGCCTATTTACTGATGGAATACGTTGTGGATCCCTACAACCAGAACCAGGTAAGGCAGGAGGCACAACAACAGGGAGAAACGTTTGCCCAGATAGTTCAGCAACAATTGAGCGAGCGCTCTCGACGCCTGCAAGCAGTCCGCGCTGCAGAAATACCGGCTTTCACACAGCTGAAAACTGCGCAACTACCCGAGGGGTCTTCTGTACAGGTTTTTACTGAGCAACAGATTCAAGTGGGTGCAGGTGCAAATCCAACCCTTAATTTCGCCCTGGTGGACCTGCTCAAACGCGGCCAAACCGAATCGCTGCCACCCTTGGAAATACTGCGCACCGGCAAGGATAACAGCTGGCAGCTGCACAATGTGCTGAATCTGCAGGGAGCGCAGCTACTGATCTCCCAGCCTTTCGCCATCCTGGAAAATGCCCTGAACAAACTCGACAGGAGCCAGGGGCAAATCCAGCTGATTCAGAAATTTCCCGATGCACCGGCACAGATACTGTGGCGCAGTGGTCAGGGAGTGGGGCATGCCACTAGGGTCAATCTTCAGGACAGCTATCTGCGTGTTCAGTTTAGCCCCTCAGACAGCTTCACACATCGGCACAGTCTGCCGGCACTCTGGATTTATCTCGGTGCCGGCGCAGGCACACTGATTTCTCTGGTATTACTGGTGGCGTTCCTCCCCAAGGGGACCAAAGCGCCCTGGGAGCGCAGGGACAATGGTACAAAAGGTGGATCGGGAACTTCCGTGTCGGCTGAGGATGTCTTACAGGAGGAGAGTGCGATGCCCCAGGGCCTCGCTTCAGCACCGAGTATTGTTGCAGATGTCTCCCGGCAAGATGGGGAAAACAACACAGCTGGCAAACAACCTGCAGTGGCGATGGACCGTTCCGGGCTGAACCCGGGCATCAACTGTCCACAACATGTGTTTCGTGCCTACGATATTCGCGGTATTGCCGGCGAGGAAATCAATGAGCCTTTCGCCTACCAACTGGGGCGCGCTCTGGGAACCCTGGCACAACACGCTGGCGAATCTATTCTGCTGGTCGGACGCGACGGCCGCAATAGCAGTGAACTGCTGGGCAACTGCCTGATGGAAGGTATTCTCGACAGTGGTTGCAACAGTATTAACCTGGGGCTAATACCCTCGCCCCTACTTTATTACGCCTGCGCAAAGGGAAAAAATACCAACAGTGGCGTTATAGTAACTGCGAGTCACAATCCCGCAGAGGACAATGGATTTAAAATCGTCCTGAAAGGGCGCCCACTGGCCGAGGAAAAACTACAGGGGCTGTATCAACTGATACAGAAAGGTCCTTTCAAGCAGGGTGAGGGCAGTAATCGTGCACAGGAAATCAAAGACAAATACATTGACGAGATTCTGAATAATGTCGCCCTTGCAGGGCAGCCACATCTGGTTGTGGATGCCGGTAACGGTGCTGCTTCCGTTCTGGCGCCGCGACTGTTTGAGCAACTGGGCTGTGCCGTGACCCCTATTTTTTGTGAAGTGGATGGAAATTTTCCCAATCATCCGCCGGACCCTTCCCGGCCGGAAAATCTGCAGGCCCTGATCGACAGGGTGGCAGAGTGCGGTGCTGATCTCGGTGTCGCGCTCGATGGTGATGGCGATAGGGTTACCCTGGTCTCACGCAGTGGGCGCATCGCCTGGGCAGATCAGTTGGTAATGCTGTTGGCGCGGGATATTCTCGGTCGCCACCCCGGGGAGCCTATCGTTTTCGATGTAAAAAGCAGCCGCAGCCTTGCGCAACTGGTCAGCCAGTATGGCGGCCGCCCGGTGATGTGGAAAACCGGCCACGCACCAATGAAAACCAAAATGCTGGAAACCAAAGCCATTCTGGGCGGCGAACTGTCGGGACATATTTTCATCAGGGATCGCTGGTTTGGATTTGACGACGGTATGTATGCGGCCGCGCGCATACTGGAGATTATGGCCCTGCGCGAACAGACACTTGATGAGCTTTTGGATTCACTGCCAAGAATGGAGAGCACCCCGGAAATTTTGCTGCCAGTAGAGGAGCGGGAGAAGTTCTCCCTTATCGATCAACTGCGCGAACGGGGAGACTTTGCCAAGGCAGATATCAATACCATTGACGGTCTGCGTATCGAGTTTCCCGATGGTTGGGGATTGGTGCGCGCCTCCAACACCACCAGTGCGCTGACACTGCGTTTTGAAGCGGAAAATGCCCAAGCCCTGGAGCGTATTCGCACGGAAGTGATGGACCAGCTGAGGAGGATCGCGCCTGCGATCACAGTGCCCAACTGGCAGCTTGTGGATTAGCGCGTTCGGCTTGATTGCACATTCATTGCGGCAGATGCAGATGCGCTGCTGACCCCTGGTCAGCGCTTTCACCAACATATACCCCGGTTATCTGCCCGGTACCCCCGGCAGGCCCGATGGCAACACCCACCCGGGCCTGCTTCATCAGAAAGGAATGGTCATGTCCCTCGATAAGAAGTCCGCTCTGCGTGTTGCCCAGGTTTTAAATGAAGCGCTGCCCTATATCCAGCGATTTACCAACAAAACCATCGTGGTGAAATTCGGCGGCAACGCCATGGTGGATTGGGAACTGCAAAATAGTTTCGCTCGCAACATTATCTTAATGAAATTGGTGGGTATTAACCCGGTGGTGGTACACGGTGGCGGTCCGCAAATTGGCCAACTGCTGCACAAACTGAATATTGAATCCCGCTTTGTGGATGGAATGCGAGTCACTGACAGTGAGACCATGAATGTGGTGGAGATGGTTTTGGGCGGTACCGTCAACAAACAAATTGTCAACCTGATTAACCATAATGGCGGCCGCGCCATGGGTGTAACCGGTAAAGACGGCCTCCTGTTAGAGGCCCGCAAGTTGACCAGAAAAAATGAAAACGCCGGCCTGCACGCCTCTGAGATTATCGATATCGGTCAGGTCGGGGAGGTGAAAAAGGTCAACATCGATGTCATCAACATGCTTATCAACGGTGATTTCATTCCGGTCATAGCCCCGATTGGTGTGGACAGAAATGGCATCTCATATAACATAAACGCAGATCTGGTGGCCGGTAAAATTGCCGAGTGTCTAAAAGCCGAGAAATTGATGCTGCTCACCAACGTGGCGGGCTTGAAAGACAAACAGGGAAAAGTCCTCACCGGCCTGGCCAGTCCACAGGTGCAGAGCCTGATTGACGATGGCACTATTTACGGCGGTATGCTTCCCAAGATTGCCTGCGCCCTGGATGCCATCAAAGCCGGGGTAAACTCAGCCCACATTATCGATGGGCGCATCCCAAATGCAGTATTGCTGGAAATTTTCACAGATAGCGGCGTAGGCACATTGATCACCAACAGCCACACGCAAACTGAGTGCAGATAACGCCTTGGCAATTGAACACAGCCCAACGAATCGGTAGGATTCCGCCACCGCAACGCTACAGCGATAAAAACAAGATCACCGTCCACCCTCAAGCGGACAAAAGGCAATCAATGAGCAGTGAAAAAATTACTCGGCGGCAACAAATTCTGGAAGCCCTGGCTCATATGCTGGAAGCCAGTCCCGGTGCACGTATCACAACTGCAGCCCTGGCCAGGGAGGTCGGTTTCTCCGAAGCGGCACTCTATCGCCACTTCCCTAGCAAATCGAAAATGTTTGAGGGCCTTATTGAATTCATCGAAGAGGCGATTTTTAGTCGCGTCGCGCTGATTCTGCGGGAGGAGCCCTCGGCCCTGAACCGCTGCCAGAAAATTCTGCACCTTCTTCTGGCCTTCTGTGAACGCAATCCGGGCATTACCCGACTGCTCACTGGCGATGCCCTAACGGGTGAGACCGAGCGGCTGCACGGGCGTATTCTACAGTTATTCGACCGCCTGGAAACACAGATTCGGCAGATCCTGCGAGAGGCGGAACTGCGCGAGTACCTGCGCCCAGTGCTGCCCCTGGGCGGCGCGGCGAACCTGCTGCTGGCCAGTGCCGAGGGACGTATCGTGCAGTATGTGCGCAGCGGCTTTAAACGCAAACCCACCGAGTATTGGGAGGAACAGTGGCCGGTTCTGACCTCGGGATTCTTTCGTGAAGCCGTGGTCCCGGTCAGGTAGCGGGGCACAGGCAAACTCTCGATGAGTCACTCTGCAACCAAACAGGCCGCGGGCAAAAACCCCAGGAACACGCAGCGGAAGGATTGCCCGGTTAGGATCGGGTTGTGAGTTCGGTGTAACGGGCAACCGCCTTGTCGAATTCCGCACCGATAGAGCGGGCTTCCTCCGTACGTTGGCTGATGCGCTCGCGCAAGACGGATACCTCCTTCTGTAAATCGGCGATTCGCCGCAGAAGCTCGGGTGCCACTTCACGGCCACCGCGCTGGGTGCGCGCCGCTGCCGCTTCCTCTTCGGCGATCTGGCGGACGAGGCTGGCAATATTCGAGCGCATGATGGCCATATCCTGCTCCACAATGGCCAGCTTACGCGTCCGCGCACTCTCAATATCGGCAATGCTGTTGTAGCGTTTTAATAGCTTGCGGTCCGCTGCCTGCTGAGCCTCCTGCTGGCGCTTCGCCGCGTATTCCTCAGGGCTCAACTGCGGGGGCACCACCTCGAGCACACGGCCAGTGGGGGTGAGGATCTCATACCCTTTGGCAACATACTCGGGTGGGACCACCTCATTGAGCACCACAATGCCCCGTGCATCGGTATAGCGATAGAGCACCCGGTCACTGGCACCGCTCGCGGCATTTGTCAGGGCGGACAACAACAGAGCGGCAACTGGTAAATATACCGCGGGAGCGACTCGCATCGCACTTCTCACTGAATAGTTCGGCCCGCCACAGAGATTCTGTCTTATTGATCTGAAACGCCGTAACGCTGCCGATAGTCCACAATTTTTTGCAGGGTCTCGCTGTCTTGCGATTCCTGCTCTAGATAACTGATCACATTGTCCAGCTGCACGATGCTGATCACCGGGATATTGTACTGTCTCTCCACTTGCTGAATAGCGGAGAATTCACATTCCTCACTCGCTCTTTCCTGGCGGTTCAGTCCGATCACCACACCGGCGGCCCTGGCTCCGTGGGCTGCGATGATTTGCACTACTTCACGCACTGCAGTACCTGCGGTAATCACATCATCGACAATCAAAACCTTGCCAACCAGCGGCGCACCCACTATGGTTCCACCCTCGCCGTGATCCTTGGCTTCCTTGCGGTTGAAGCAGAAGGGCTTGTCGATGCCCCTCTGCGCCAGCGCCACGGCGGTCACCGCACCCAGCGGGATACCCTTGTAAGCTGGCCCGAAAATGACATCAAAATCTACTTCCGAAGCGATAACCGCCTCGGCGTAGGCGTGTCCGAGTGCCGCCAGCGCTGCACCGGTATGAAAGTGCCCGGCATTGAAGAAATAGGGGCTCTGACGGCCTGATTTCAGGGTGAAGTCACCGAAACGCAACACCCGGTGATCGAGGGCCAGTTGGATAAAATCGCGCTGATACTGCTGCATGGAAAATTGTTAACTATTGGCTAAGGTGAAGGGAGACTGCCCCGTGGCAATCCCGGGGACAGGCACACACATAATGTTTCTAATGATACACAGTCCGCTGGTAAGGGGCTAATAATGCGAATAGTAAGCTTGTCGGTAGACGGCGTGCACCAGGCCGCACAACGCGGCCTCTACGAGTGGCTGGCGGAGCAGGACGCAGACATTATCTGCCTACAGGACCTGCGCGCCCTCGAGCCCCAACTGGACCATCCTGTCTTTCATCCCGATGGCTATTACAGCTACTTCTTCGACTCGGGAACACCCCACGAAAATGGGGTGGCCATCTACACCCGCAGCCAGCCCAAAGCCATTATCTTCGGTATGGGCTTTGCCAGTGGCGAGGACATGTACGGACGCTATTTACAGGCGGACTTCGAGCGCCTGAGTGTCGGCTCGCTGCTCGCCCCCACAGCCACCGGCGAGGCAACCCTGGAGAAAAAGGTACAGTTCTTCGACGATATGCAGGCGCACCTGCACAAGGTCAGCCGCAAACGCCGCGACTTTATCTTCTGTGGCAACTGGGGCATGGCACATCGCCGCGCCGATGTGCAAAACTGGCAGGACCATCAGGATACCCCGGGGTTTATGCGCCATGAACAGCGCTGGCTGGACCAGTTGTTCAATGAAATCGGCTATGCCGATGCTTTCCGCCGGGTGGTTAAAGACACGGATGAGTTCACCTGGTGGCCCAGTGGCACTCTCGGCGAGGGCGATGGCTGGCGCACCGATATGCAGATCGTTTCACACGGACTGAAAAATCGCATCGAATACGGCGCCATCAACAAGAATGTCAATTTCTCCAGCCACCTGCCGGTAACTATGGATTATGACCTCGAGGTGTAACTAGCGGCGGGCCGAGGCGGTATCGCACTCCGGGAGAATGCGCGCCCCGGCAGAGACTGCCAGGCCAGGCAGCCGGAAGTCTGCTGAATTTCAGTCGCCACGCGCTTCCAAAGCCTCTTTCTGCAGGGCAATCAATTCGTCAATTCCCGCCTTGCCCAAACCCAGCATCTGGGCAAACTGCTTTTCAGAAAAGGGCGCGCCCTCGGCGGTTCCCTGCACCTCAATCATGCCGCCGTCTGCCGCCATCACCAGGTTCATATCAGTATCGGCGCCACTGTCCTCGGGATAATCCAGGTCCAGCACCGGCTGCCCCGCATAGATACCCACGGATACCGCCGCAACCAGATTTAACAGCGGGTCTTCGCTGAGCAGCTTCTCCCGCTGCATATGGCGCAGGGCATCCACCAGCGCCACACAGGCGCCGGTAATTGCCGCTGTACGCGTACCACCATCGGCCTGAATGACATCACAATCAAGAGTAATCTGGTTTTCACCGAGTTTCTCCAGATCTACAGCCGCCCGCAGGGAGCGACCAATCAGGCGCTGAATCTCCACTGTGCGGCCACTTTGTTTACCCTTGGCTGCCTCCCTGGGCATACGTGTACCGGTGGAGCGCGGCAGCATACCGTACTCCGCCGTGATCCAGCCACTGCCTCGACCGCGTAAAAACCGCGGCACTTCACTTGAGACAGAGGCATTGCACAGCACTTTGGTGCCGCCGAACGCCACCAGCACAGAACCCTCAGCGTGACGGGTATAGTTGCGGGTAATCTTGATGGGACGCAGTTGCGCCGGTGCACGGCCACTGGGTCGCTGCATAACTCACCTCGATCTATTGCATGGAAGCCCTGCATTATATACCCCCCATGGGCATCCGGACGCTGTGCTATGATGTCGGGCTGACAAAACGCCTGCAGAGGATCCGCGATGGCCGATAACCGGGAACAAAACAGCGTGCGCAGCATGACTGCTTTCGGGCGCGCCGAGGCCATTTTCGAATCAGGAATTGCCATCTGGGAGTTGCGTTCGGTAAACCACCGCTACCTGGAGCCCAACTTCCGCCTTCCCGAGGCCGCGCGCGCGCTGGAGGCCAAGCTGCGCGATATTTTGCGCAAAAACCTGTCCCGCGGCAAAATCGAACTTACCCTGACTCTCAAAACCAACAGTGGGGAAACTGTCGGGCTGGAGGTCAACCAGGCATTGGCGCAGGCGCTGTTACAGGCCGCCAAACAGGTGGCTGCGGGCGAGGACACCCTGCCGCTCAACCCCTTGCAGATTCTCCAGTGGCCCGGTGTGATCGGTGAGCCGGAAACCGATCCCGAGCGACAGTCCGCCACTGTTCTACAGGCTTTTCGCGAAGCCCTGCAACAGCTTTTGGCAAATCGGGAGCGCGAAGGGGCAGAGCTGGCCAATTTTATTGAAACCCGCCTGGTGGGAATCGAGGAACAAATCTCCCAGGTGCGCGAGCTGCTTCCACAAATCCTGGAGGCGCAACGGGAAAAGCTGCGTAGCCGACTAGAGGAATTCTCACTGGATCTGGACAAAGAGCGCCTGGAACAGGAAATTGTACTTCTGGCTCAAAAAGCGGATGTGGATGAAGAGCTGGACCGGCTGGATGCACACACCACCGAGACACGCCGAGTGCTCTCTGGTGGTGGCGCCATAGGTCGACGACTGGATTTCCTGATGCAGGAGTTCAATCGCGAGGCCAACACCCTGTCTGCAAAATCCATTGTAACGAGTACCACCCAGGCTGCGGTGGAATTGAAGGTCCTCATTGAGCAGATGCGGGAGCAGGTACAAAATATCGAGTAACACCCAGCGCCATCCTCACTGGGCTTGCGCATGGGGATCACTGAAAACACGGAAATTTCAACTGGATCGTGATCACTGGGTCGTTCTCTGAGGTTAGCCGAAGACGGAAGCCATCCTGTAAGGGATTATGTAAACCCACCCAGCGCTTTGTCCTACTGCCCGTTGTGACCTTCGCAAGCGGTGCGGGCTTAAACTGGGAGAAGGCTTTTGTATCGTCCTCCGAGATCTCACCGGCTCCCCGTGGAGGATCTCCCGGCGATAACACTGATGAATTTCGGAATCCAGCCTCTGTATATATTTTCCGCTTGCGGCCCATGTGGCAAAGTCAGGACAACTACGGTATCCAGTGTTACCCAATACCATAAGAGGTCACCGTGAGCCTGATTACCCTGGCCATTCCTTTCTTCCTGATCGCCGTCCTGTCCGAACTCGCGTTGGACCGCTGGAAAGGGTGGGGGGTCTACCGCCTTAACGACGCCCTGGGTAATCTCGGCACGGGTATTCTCAGCCGTATCCTGGGGCTGACCTATAAAAGTCTGTTCCTGGTTGTGTATATCCCGCTGTACCATTTGCTGGCGCCCTATTATCAGCTGGCGGGCTTCGACTGGTCCATGACCAACGGCTGGCACCTGCTTATTGCGGTTATCGCCTACGATTTCTGCTACTACTGGAAACACCGCGTCAGCCACGAGCTCAATCTCTTCTGGGCCGGGCACCTAGTGCATCACCAGAGCGAGGACTACAATCTCACCACCGCCCTGCGTCAATCGAGCGGCGGTGTGCAACTCGATTGGGTCTTTTATCTGCCGCTACTATTGATCGGCCTGCCCGCAGAGATGGTGATCACTGCCGGTGCCATAGATCTTCTCTATCAATTCTGGGTACACACACAAAAAATTCCCAAGATACGCTGGATGGAGTGGTTCTTTATCACCCCGTCCAACCACCGCGTACACCACGCCCAGAATGCGGTCTATGTCGACAAAAATTACGGCGGCATCCTGATTTTATGGGACCGCCTGTTTGGCACCTACCAGGAGGAACTCGATAGCGAACCCTGTATCTACGGCGTGCGCAAACCCCTCAACACCTTCGATCCTCTGGCGGCCAACCTGCAGCATCTGAAGCGCATGGCACTGGATGCGTGGTACACCAAGAGTTGGCGAGATAAACTCACCCTGTGGTTTCGTCGCACCGGCTACCGACCTGCAGATGCGGAGGCGGCCATGCCCGTATCCTCCACCGATCTCACGCATTTCCAGCGCTTCGATCCCCACATCCGCCGCGGCCGACGCAACTATGCGCTGATCCAGCATCTGTGCTATTCCGCCGCCAGCCTGGCTCTGCTCTGGTTCAATACACAACTGGGCTTTGCACAGTTACTGGCGGTTGTGACCGCACTGGTATTCTGCCTGGTGGTCAACGGGCGCATCCTGGACGGGCACCCATGGGCCAGAGTTCTGGAGCCCCTGCGCCTCGCGCTCCTGGCCGTGGGTCTTCCGCTGCTAAACCCCAAATTTGCGCTCTTTATCGCTGCCTATATTCTTATCAGTGCCCTGCTGTGGTGGTGGCTGGCAATCACGGATAAAAAGGATACTGTCGCCCTTGCTGGGAATTAGCAATGCGGGGCACGTCTCAGTCGCAGGCAGTCGCTAGTGATTGAGCGCCCACGCTGCTACCACCACAAGAGTATCCCGGCCGGAAACAGACGCGTAGACGGTATAGTGCAACTGTGCACCCGGTTCTTCCTCTTTAAGCTCGGTCGGGTTTTTAGCCCACCCCACTTTCATGACCTTGGTTCCACCCGTTGCAGGCATCGCAACTCCGGGGCTTGGGCTATAATGCACGCTTTGCCCATGAACAGGACCAGATGTGCCAATAGGAACCCTCTATACCGTGTCCGCACCCTCAGGTGCAGGGAAAACCAGTTTGGTGAAGGCGCTGGTGGCAAGCGACAGCCAGGTCAAGGTGTCTATTTCCCATACCACCCGCACCAAACGCCCTGGTGAGGTACACGGTGTCGATTACCATTTCGTGGCAAGCGGGGAGTTCCTGGCCATGCTTGCACAGGATGCTTTTCTCGAGCACGCCCAGGTGTATGGCGACAATTACTATGGTACCGCCAAAAAGGCGGTGGCAGAGACCCTCGCCAGCGGTTGCGACATTATTCTGGAAATTGACTGGCAGGGTGCTGCACAGGTGCGACGCCTGCACGCTGGTACCGTTGGTGTATTTATCCTGCCGCCGTCCCAGGAGGCTCTGCGCGAGCGCCTCACTGGCCGCGGACAGGACGACCAGCCCGTGATTGATCGGCGAATGGATCAGGCCATCGACGAGATGACACACTATGTCGAAGCGGATTACCTGGTAATCAACGATGACTTTAACCAGGCCCTGGCAGAGCTGCGGGCTATCATCCTGGCCCAGCGTCAGCGCCTCGCGCAGCAGCAACTGCGCCACGGGGCACTGCTGCAGGCACTGCTGCGCCGTTGAGCCGATTGATCGAATTGCGTACACTCTATAGTCCGGTAAAATAACCGCTATCCCGAACAGAATTTGCCCTGCGGGCACAGAGAATGGAACCGAAAGTTTATGGCACGTATTACTGTTGAAGATTGCCTGGAGCATGTCGACAACCGCTTCGAGCTTGTTATCGTGGGCAGCCGGCGCGCCCGCCAGATCGCTACAGGCGGCCGGGACCCCCTGGTTCCGGAAGAGAACGACAAACCCACCGTGATCGCCCTGCGCGAAATTGAGGAAGGCCTGGTAGACGCCAGCGTCCTCGATGAGCCGGATATAGATGAAACGCCAGCCGCGATGGCGGCTCCGGCTTATCTCTCCGGCCAGGAAATCTGATCCCGGTTATTCCCCTGCCCGGTGTAAGTGAGTGATATGAGAGGCGCGCGCGGCATTGCACACCATCGATAGTCTGGCCCACCGCCTCTCCTCATACCTGTCTCCCGATCAGATCCAGATAGTCCGCCGCGCCTATTTCTATGCCGAGCAGGCCCACGACGGGCAGCAGCGCCGCTCCGGCGAACCCTATGTGACCCATCCCCTGGCAGTGGCAACCATTCTCGCCGGTATGCATATGGACCACGAGAGCCTGGCTGCGGCCATGCTGCACGATGTGATCGAGGATACCGGCATTCCCAAGGCGGCACTGGCGGAGCAATTTGGCAGCGAGGTGGCCGATCTTGTCGATGGCGTCTCCAAGCTGACCCAGTTCGAGACCGACAGCCCGGCGGAAAAGCAGGCGGAGAACTTCCAGAAAATGGCCCTGGCCATGGCGCGGGATATCCGCGTTATCCTCGTGAAGCTGGCCGACCGCTTGCACAACATGCGCACTCTGGGAGCGCTTAAACCGCAGAAACGCGCGCGTATCGCCCGCGAAACCCTGGAGATCTACGCGCCCATTGCCCACCGCCTGGGAATGAACGATGTGCGTATCGAATTCGAGGACCGCGCCTTCTTCGCCATTTATCCCCTGCGCGCCAGCCGCCTGCGCGCCGCCCTGGTTGCTGCGCGCGGCAACCGCAAGGAGTTACTCGAACAGATCCAGAACGCCATCGAATTGCGTCTGCAACGGGAGGGCATCAGTTCCCTGGTGATTGGTCGCGAGAAACATCTCTTCAGTATTTACCAGAAGATGCGCGCCAAAAAGAAATCTTTCAAGGAGATCATGGACGTCTATGCCTTTCGTATCATCGTGGACAGTGTGGACACCTGTTACCGGGTACTGGGTGTGATGCACAGCCTGTATAAACCGGTGATTTCTGATTTCAAGGACTATATCGCCATCCCCAAATCCAACGGCTACCAGTCACTGCACACCGTGCTGCTGGGGATGCATGGTGTACCGATTGAGGTACAGATCCGCACCAAGGAAATGGACGAGATGGCCAACAGCGGCATAGCTGCCCACTGGCTGTACAAGGCTTCCGGCGAAGAGGTCATCAATACCGGCGGTACCAGCCAGGTGCGTGCGCGCCGCTGGGTGCAGGGACTGCTGGAAATGCAGCAGCGCGCAGGTGACTCCCTGGAGTTTATCGAGAATGTCAAAATCGACCTGTTCCCCGACGAGGTCTACGTGTTTACCCCAAAGGGTCAGATTATCGATCTGCCCTCCGGTGCTACCGCCGTGGACTTCGCCTATTCAGTTCATACGGATATCGGCAATACCTGTGTGGCCGTACGCATTAACCAGCGCCTGGCACCACTGTCGCAACCCCTGGAAAGCGGGCAGAAAGTTGAAATTCTCACCCGTAAAAATGCCCAACCGAACCCCAACTGGCTCAATTTTGTGGTCACCGCCAAGGCCCGCAGTGCCATTCGTCACTTCCTCAAACACCAGCGCCACCACGACTCCATCGCCCTGGGCCGGCGCCTGCTGGAAAAAGCCCTGAACAAGTTTGAAACACACCTGGAAGCCCTGACCCAGGAGCAGCTGGCACGAGGCCTGAAGGAAGCCAAATGCGCGACCTTGGAAAAGCTGCTGGAGGAGATTGGTCTCGGCAACAAAGTCGCCTTCTCCGCGGCCAAGCTGCTGGCCCCGGCACACAGTGAAGAGGCTGAAATGAGCCACATCTCTTCGCCGCTGACCATCGATGCCCAGGAGGGCATGATGATCAGCTTCGCACGCTGCTGCCGGCCAATCCCCGGAGATACCATAATTGGCCATATCAGCTCTGGCAAAGGGGTGGTCGTCCACCGGGATACCTGCCGCAATACCAGTGACTTTCGCGAGCATCCGGAAAATCTTATGCTGGTGAACTGGTCACCGGATGTCAAAGGGGACTTTCTCGGCGATGTGCGCGTGGAGGTGGAATCCGAACGCGGTATTATCGCACGTCTGGCGACCCGGATTACGGAAGAGGGGGCCAGTATTGAACAGATCAATGTAGATGAAAAAGACGCACACAATAGTGTGATCTCCCTGACCCTGGAAGTGAGCGGCCGGGTGCACTTGGCGAGAGTCATGAAGCGATTGCGCAACCTGCCTTCGGTCATCCGCATCGCTCGTCCCTAGAACCGGTCACTGCCGCCATGCATCGGTTTAAAAGCCGATGAACCTCTCTGCTTTGCTGTCTCATGGCGCTGCCATTTGTCGTTAAAGCGCGCTATATTTATCCGCTTTCCTTCCCAGATACCAACAGGTAAAGGAGTACCCCATGCCCAACCGCGCAATTATAAAAACAGACAAGGCACCGGCCGCAGCAGGCACCTATTCCCAGGCGGTAAAGGTCAACAATACGGTTTACTTGTCCGGGCAGATAGGGATTGATCCCCAGTCACAAGAAATGGTTTGCGGCAGTTTTGCCGACGAGGTGCGCCAGGTGTTCCGCAATCTCAAAGCGGTCTGTGAGGCGGCAAACGGCACACTGCAACATATTGTAAAGCTGAACCTTTATATCACCGACAGCGACAATTTTGCCTGTGTCAACGAAGTGATGACTGAATTCTTTCAGGAGCCCTACCCGGCGCGGGCGACTGTCGCTGTCAAGGAGCTGCCCCTGGGCGCACAATTTGAAGCCGAAGGTGTGATGGTGCCCTAAACGCCCCCAGTGCCTGTGAACAACGCCGGAGAAGCCGACCGCTTCAGACAGCGGTTTCTCAACCCTCCGCCTCCAGCAGGGCGCCGTAGCCGGCCTTGTAATCCGGGTATTTCAACACGTAACCGCTGGCCAGCATGCGCTGGTTCCCCAGCCTCTTTGAGCGCCGCTCGCTGGTCTGCACTATCTCGCGCAAATGTGCACTGGTATAACCCATGGCCTTCACCAGCCATTGCTGCAACTCGTACATGGGCACAGGTTTGCTGTCCGCGACAATATAGAGCGGCTCCGGGGTCCAGCCCCGCTTGTGCCGCTCGATCAGGTGCAGCAGAAAGCCGATACAGTCATCCACATGGATACGGTTGCTGTACTGGGGCGGCTGTGGTGGTGCACAGCGCCCGGCGCGAACTTGTGACAGCAAGCGGTCGCGGCCCGGTCCATAGATACCGGCAAAGCGCACAATACAGGCGGCGGGTACAGCCGCCCGTATGATTTCCTCCGCCTTCAGCAGCGCCTCCCCTTGGAAACTGCCGGGCACCGGCGGAGTCAGCTCGTCGATCAACTCCTCCTCACTCTGTCCGTAAACCCGGGTGGAGGATACCCAGAGTACCAGCCGTGGCGGTTTTGGCAGAAGCGGGATTACCTCCCCGAGGGCGCTGGCGGTTTCCACATAGGCTCGCTGGTAACCGCCTGGTGTATGCTCATCCGGGCTGAAAGTGGCGAGGACAATATCGGCCCCGGCAGCCAGCAATCGCTCTATATCCCTCGCCTTGGTGGCGTCCCCCCTGCGCCAGTTGACCACATCCGCGCGGCGCTTGCTCGCCAGAGCCACCAGCGGGTTGCGCCGCATGCCGTACACTGTGTATTTGTCACGGTCTATACTCAGCGCCAAACGCGCTCCGAGGTCACCACACCCAAGGATCCAAAGATTTTCTTGTTGTGTCATATCGTTTCCGGCAAACAGTGCAAAAAACTGCCCATCTGCCTTATTCCCTTGATTCTGTTTATAGAGTCCTGCCAGAGAAACCCCAGATCTGGATACACTCAAGCCCTGAACGCCCAATACCTTCGGAAGGCTCCAGAATGATCCCGCAAACCATTGCGGGCTATCATCCATGAATTACCGCTGCGGGTATCGGCGGCCCCGCCATACCGCTTACTGCGCTGTTTATTTAGCTAATTTCCGCGCCGCTTGAGCAGGCGGTAAATTGCGAGAAAGATAATTGCACCAATGGTCGCTGTTATTATGTCGCCAAAACCAAAACCAGTCACCGGTCCGCCAATCCCCGCCAGGGCACCCAGCCAACCGCCGATAAAGGCACCAATAATGCCAATGGCCATTGTGACTATCCAGCCACCGGGGTCTTTTCCGGGCATAATCCACTTCGCCAAGGCGCCGGCAATCAGTCCGAGAATGACCCAGGATAGAATTCCCATCACGCTTCTCCGCTCGCTGTGCTCCCATTAGATATAGCAAAATTTTGCGCCTCAATCCTCTAGGGCCGCTCATAATTGGTAAATTTTTCTAAATTTGGACTTCGGGCTACAGAGTGCGCCCGGAAATTGGCTATCGGCTATTATATATGAATAATATCTATCACCCGAGAATAATTGATTACCTTTACTATGACTCTCAATGAATTGCGCTACATCGTCACCCTCGCCCAGGAGCAGCATTTCGGCCGAGCCGCCGAACGCTGCTACGTGAGCCAGCCAACGCTGTCGATTGCGGTCAAAAAACTGGAAAAAGAACTGGGCGTGGCGTTGTTTGAGCGCTCCAAAACCCGGGTTCAGGCAACGCCTTTAGGAGAGCGCATTGTCGCCCAGGCCCAGCTGGTATTGGAACAGTCGGCGGCAATCAAGGACATCGCCAGCGCGGGCAAGGATCAGCTTGCCAGCCCCCTGTCTGTGGGCGCAATCTTTACCATCGGGCCCTATCTGTTCCCACACTTTATACCGCAACTGCAGCACCTGGCCCCGGAAATGCCCCTCTATGTGGAAGAGGGTTATACGGCCACCCTGCGCCAGCGCCTGCGCAAGGGGGATCTGGATACGATTATTATCGCGCTGCCTTTCACCGAACCGGATGTGGTTACTCAACCCCTCTATGACGAGCCTTTTGTGGTGTTATTGCCGGCGGATCACCCCCTGACAGAGTATGAGAGTCTCTCCCCGGATCAGCTCACTGAGGACAATGTCCTGCTCCTCGGCGAAGGGCACTGCTTTCGCGATCAGGTCCTCGAGGCCTGCCCGCACCTGCTACTGAGCATGGAGAAGCACGCTGGTGGAGGGGGCATCCGCACTGCTTCTGACGGTAGCTCTCTGGAGACCCTGCGCCATATGGTGGCTTCCGGGCTCGGCATTACCATACTGCCTCTGTCCGCCGCCACAGCGCCGCAGTACGCCAGTGGCCTGCTGGAAACCCGTTCCTTCACGGCGCCGGGGCCACATCGCACCGTTGCTCTGGCCTGGCGAGCCAGCTTCCCGCGCCACCGTGCCATTGATATCTTGCGTGAGGCGATCGGCCAGTGCCATCTGATCGAGCCCTAACCAGTCTGGCTGAACAGCCTGTTACCGCCCTGAAGGGCGTTGGGGATAGATTTGCCCAAGTATTGGAAAAACTGCACATTCGCTCCCTGCAGGATTTGCTCTTCCATCTGCCACTGCGCTACCAGGATCGCACACGGGTTATCCCGATTGCCGATCTGAATGCGGGGCAGGAGGCGGTGATTGAAGGGGAGGTGGCTACAGCGGATATTGTGTTCGGGCGTCGGCGCAGCCTGGTGGTGCGACTACAGGACAACAGCGGTATCATCACCCTGCGTTTTTTCCATTTTTCCGCAGCGCAGAAAAGCCGCTTTGCCCGCGGGGTACGCCTGCGCTGCTACGGCGAGGCGCGCCATGGCAACGCCGGGCTCGAACTCTGCCACCCGGAGACCGAAATAGTGCACGGTGCGGCCGCTGTCACCGAGAGGGCGCTAACCCCGGTGTATCCTCTCACTGAGGGCGTGAGCCAAAGGCGCATGCGCGGGCTGGTACAACAGGTGCTGGCGCAACTGCAGGATCGCCAGATCGCCGAACTGCTACCCCCGGAACTGCTCCCGAAGGCCCTGCGCTACCCCCTCAGAGATGCCCTCGTCTACCTGCACTCGCCCCCCGCCGACACCCAACAGGCGCAGCTGGCCGCCGGTTTACACCCGCTACAGCAGCGCTTGGCGTTGGAGGAATTGCTCGCCCACCATCTGAGTCTGCTGGAACTCCGCCGCAACAGCGCCAGGGCCACTGCGCCGCCCTTGATCGTGAATACCGCCTTGGAGCGGGATTTTCTCGCGCGCCTGCCTTTTTCCCTGACCGCAGCCCAGCAACGGGTGTGTCAAGAAATTGCTACAGACCTGGCCCGGGATTATCCCATGATGCGCCTGCTACAGGGCGACGTCGGTGCCGGCAAGACCCTGGTCGCAGCCATGGCGGCACTCAGGGGCATTGGCGCCGGTGCCCAGGTGGCGATTATGGCCCCCACGGAGATCCTCGCCGAACAGCACCGCCTGAATTTCAGCGCCTGGCTGGAGCCCCTCGGCATTGTGGTGGCGCAGCTTACCGGCAGCCTCAAGGCCACTCGGCGCCGCAAACAGTTGGCACAAGTGGCCAGTGGCGAGGCCCAACTGGTGGTGGGTACTCATGCACTTTTCCAAGCGGAGGTGGCTTTCCACAACCTGGCGCTGGTGATTATCGATGAGCAGCACCGCTTCGGGGTGCGCCAGCGCCTGGAGCTGCGTGAGAAGGGTGCCGCCAGCGGTGCCATCGGCAGGCACCAGCCGCACCAACTGATCATGACAGCAACACCGATTCCACGCACTCTGGCCATGTCCGCCTTCGCCGACCTGGACTGCTCGATCATCGACGAGCTGCCTCCGGGACGGCAACCTATCCAGACGGTGGCTATTTCCAATGATCGTCGTGATCAGGTGATGGAACGGGTGCACACTGCCATTGCCGAGGGCCGCCAGGCTTACTGGGTCTGCACCCTGATTGAGGAGTCTGAAAGCTTGCAGGCCCAGGCGGCAGAGTCCACCTCACTGGAATTGACCGAGGTGCTCGATGGGGTGCGGGTAGCCCTGGTACATGGCCGCCTCAAGCCGGAACAGAAAGAACAGGTGATGAGCGCCTTCACTGCGGGGGAAGTGGACCTGCTGGTGGCAACCACCGTGATCGAAGTGGGGGTGGATGTGCCCAACGCAAGCCTGATGATTATTGAAAACCCGGAACGGCTCGGTCTGGCGCAACTGCACCAGTTGCGCGGGCGTGTCGGGCGGGGTTCCATCGCCAGTCACTGCGTGCTTTTATACGGCAAGCCACTGTCGAACAATGGCCGTGCGCGTCTGCAGGCCCTGCGCCAGCACAGTGATGGCTTCGCCATCGCCGAGGAGGATCTGCGCTTGCGCGGGCCTGGTGAGATTCTCGGCACCCGCCAGACCGGTGAGATCCAGCATCGGATTGCCGATCTGCAAAGGGATGCCGGGCTACTGCCGCAGGTACAGAGGATTGCTGCATCCCCGGCACTCAATCAGGAAATACGGCGCCTGCTGATCCGGCGCTGGTTACAGAACAAGCCCCGTTTCGCCGAGGCTTGATGGAAACTCAATGGGCGCCGATGGTATTTTTAGAATCGCCGATGCCCACGCTGTCGTAGTTAGCGTCGTAGAAAATCTCCTCGTCCAGGGCGCCTTCACTTTTCGCCACTACACTGCTCACTACCGAATCACCGGTAATATTCACTGCAGTGCGCACCATATCCAGCAGGCGGTCGACACCGATTACGATGGCAATCCCCTCCAGTGGCAGCCCCACTTGCTGTAGCACCATACCCAGCATAATCAGGCCGACGCCAGGCACACCGGCAGTACCGATGGAGGCCAGGGTCGCCGTGAGTATCACGGTCAAATAGCCGATCAAGCCGATCTCCACACCGAAGAACTGGGCAATAAAGACTGTGGCCACTCCCTGCATAATTGCGGTGCCATCCATATTGATGGTGGCCCCAAGCGGGATAGTGAATGCCGCTACCTTGTTGTCAACACCCAGGCGCTTTTCCACGGTCGACAAGGTCACCGGGATGGTGGCGGCCGAAGAGGCGGTGCTGAAGGCGAACACCATGGTGGAGCGCATCTTCTTGAGCAGCTCCAGCGGATTGAGCCCACTCAGCAGTTTGAGAATCAGTGAATAGACACCCAGAGCGTGTAACAGCAGGGCCCCCAGCACAACCAGGAAGTACTTCCCAAGCTGCACCAAACCTGCTAGCCCCAGATCTGCAAAGGTCTTCGCCAACAGGGCAAAGACCCCGTAGGGAGCGAATACCATCAACACCCCGACCATGCGCAGGACAACACTGTTGAGGTCATTAAAGAAAGCGGCAATGCGCTGCCCCGGTTCACCACAGCGGGAGATGGCATAACCCATCAGCAGAGCAAACACAATGATCTGCAGCATATTGCCCTCGGCCATGGCTGCCACCGGATTGGTGGGGAAAATATTCACCAGCACCTCGGAGAGTGGCGGAGGCTGTTTTGGCTGGAAGACGGCAGTTGCCTGTGCCGCTGCCTCGTTCACACCGACACCGGGCTGAAATACCAAAGCCAGGCATAAAGCCAGGGTGATAGCTATTGCCGTGGTGATCATGTAGAGCAGAATTGTTTTACCCGCCAGTGGCCCAATGCGGCTGCCTTCCGATAGGGCGCAGGCACCGCTGATCAGGGAAACCAACACCAGCGGTACCACCATGAGTTTCAATGAGGCGATAAAAATCTGGCCGACGATATCGAACAAGCCTTCGGTGAGGTAGACATTAATCGCCTCGTTGACCCCGGCCCCCGGGAACCCGCTCATACTGAGCGTATTAAATAACAGGCCAAGGGCAATACCCGTAACCATGCCTATCACAATTCTGGTAGTAAGCCCCATAGCAAGCTTCTCTCTGTGTATTCGTTGTTTTCAATGCTTTGCCCACTATATCCATTGATACCACGGGGAGCAAAACTGCAACGGGAGGGGGCCAGCCGTTAACGGGCGAGGTACAATGCTGCTTTTTCCAGATTGCGGAGTGATCGTTGTACCAATCCCCGTTTGTGCCCACTGGCGATTGGCATGGGCAGTTGCTTGAGCCGGCCCACCCTCAGCCCCCACAGGTGCTGTTGCCCTGGCTGGAATACCCCGGTTCGCTCACTGCCGCACTCAAACGACTGAGCCGGGGGGATTTTCGCGTGCAGGTATTGAGCCAGTGCTGGCAACTACCCCATGCGGAGGAGTGCCGCGCACTCAATTTGCGTACACACAGCCGAGCGCTAGTGCGCGAAGTGCTGTTGTACGGTCTCGGCCACCCCTGGGTCTTTGCACGCAGCATCCTGCCTTTGCGCAGTCTGCAGGGCAAATCCCGCAACCTGCGCAGTCTGGACAATCGGCCGCTGGGGGAATTGCTGTTCAGCGAGCCCGGCATTCGCCGTGGCAATATGGAGTTCAACCACCTGACACGCAACCCCTGCCTGCAACTGGCAGCACTCGATAGGGAGAGTGACAATGCCTGGGGGCGCCGCTCCACATTCTGGCTGCGGGACAAGCCACTGCTGGTAGCCGAGACTTTTCTCTCGAGCTTCCGGCCCGACGGGCCGCCCAGCGGGGCCACCGCATCCAACGACAGAGAGAATCCGCCTTGATCAGCGAATATCTTGCACGGCGCTGGCCCGCTGTGATGCCCTACTGGCAGCTGGCACGTATGCACAAGCCCATTGGTATACTGCTACTGCTGTGGCCCACCTGGTCCGCGCTGTGGCTGGCCGCCGGCGGTTGGCCTGGATTGCACCTGTCAGCCGTGTTTACGCTCGGGGTGATCCTGATGCGCGCAGCTGGCTGTGCGGTCAACGACTTCGCCGATCGTGAAATTGATCGCCATGTGAAACGCACAGCGGGGCGTCCGCTCGCCACCGGCAGTATCTCCCCCCGTGCGGCTCTGGGGCTATTCGCCGGACTCAGCGCTGTGGCTTTCGGGTTGGTGCTGACTACCAACACACTCACGATAACCCTGTCGCTGCCGGCCCTGGGGCTCGCTTTTTGCTACCCCTTTGCCAAGCGTCACACCCATCTGCCGCAGGTAGTCCTGGGGGCCGCTTTCAGTATGGGTATCCCCATGGCTTTTGCCGCGGTCAGCGGCGAAATCCCCCCCCAGGCATGGCTGTTGTACACAGCAAACCTGTTGTGGACCCTGTGCTACGACACCTTCTACGCGATGGTGGACCGCGACGACGATCTGAAAATCGGGGTGAAATCCACAGCAATCCTGTTTGGCGACATGGATAGGGGTTTGACTGCAACCCTGCAGCTATTGGTATTGATCGCTCTTTTGTTCCTCGGTCAGCGCTTTGGATTGGGCACCGTCTATTATTTGGGTTTGGTCGCTGTGGCGATACTCTTCACCTACCAGCAGTGGCTGATTCGCAAGCGGGAGCGGGATGCCTGTTTTCAGGCTTTTCTCAACAATAACTGGGTGGGTTTGGCTATTTTCATGGGTATATCAATGCAATACCTGCTGAATTAGCCCAGCATTGGGAGCCTGGGGGCGATCGTCATATATTTGTCATACTATTCCCGTTTAATCCCCGGCGGTGATGGGAAATCCTGACAACAGAGCGGAAATAGCAGACAAATGCATAGTAAAACGATCCTGATTGTCGATGATGAGGCCGCGGTGCGCGATATGCTGCGGGTGGCACTGGAAATGGCGGATTACCGTTGTCTGGAGGCGGAGAATGCGCGCGAGGCCCACGCTCTGGTTATCGACGAAAAGCCGGACTTGATTCTGCTGGACTGGATGCTGCCGGATGTGTCCGGGGTGGAACTGGCCCGGCGTCTCAAGCGCGACGAACTGACCACTGCCGTGCCCATTATCATGCTCACCGCGAAAGGCGAGGAAGATAATAAAATCAAAGGGCTAGAGACCGGCGCGGACGACTATATTACCAAGCCCTTCTCCCCCCGCGAACTGGTGGCCAGACTGAAAGCGGTGTTGCGCCGCGCTGGCCCGGCCACTCCCGAGGACCCCCTCAGCGCCGGGCATCTGGTACTGGACCCTCTCAGTCACAGGGTCACCATCAAGGGCCAACCGGTCGATATGGGCCCCACCGAATTCCGCCTCCTTACTTTCTTCCTCTCCCACCAGGAGCGCGCCTATACCCGCACCCAGCTGCTCGACCATGTCTGGGGTGGTAATGTCTATGTGGAGGAGCGCACCGTGGACGTACATATCCGCCGCTTGCGCAAGGCCCTAGCACTGGACCGCCACGACCGCTATATCCAGACGGTGCGGGGCACCGGCTATCGATTTTCTGTGCAAACTGTTGAAAAAGTGTGACAATTTCACCGGGCAGACACTGGTGCCCGCGGAATCCCCACCGATACGCCCATTGCTCAGCGGGCGGATTTCCAGAGGTGATTCAGTTGGGGAGGAAACGATCCCCCCTGTTGTCCGTTTGGTAACACGACTTGGCTATGTTTGATCGCAGTATTGGCGAGTTTTCGCGTTTTGTCCTTATTGCCCTGGGCTGCATCATCCTCGGTTTCATCTGGGGCAACTGGTCGATTGCCCTGATCGCGGGCCTGGCTGTCTATCTGGTATCGCTGTTGTGGCAGCAGCATCGCTTCAATCGCTGGCTGGCCGGTGGCCGGCGCGGCCCGTCGCCCTCCACCTTTGGCATCTGGGGGGAGATCTACGACGATTTCTACCGTATACAGCGCCGCCACCGCCGTGAAAGACAGAAATTGCACGCCATGTTGCGCCGGGTACAGGACAGCACCAATGCCCTGAGAGAGGGCATAGTGGCGTTGGAGAACGGCGATAATCTGGCTTGGTGGAACCCCGCCGCCGGTGAACTCCTCGGCCTGCAGGCCAGTGATACCGGGCAGTCGCTGGTCAACTTTGTGCGTGACCCCGGCTTTGTCAGTTACATGCACAGCGACGCCAGCGGAGTGCGGGAGCCCCTCACCCTGCCAGCCCCCGGCAACGAGGCCCTCCTACTTCAGCTGGAAGTCACCCGCTACGGCCAGAATGAAGCACTGGTCATTGTTCGCGATATCACCCGCCTGCGCAATCTGGAACAAATGCGCCGCGATTTCGTCGCCAATGTTTCCCATGAACTGCGCACGCCCCTGACCGTGATCACCGGCTACTTGGAAACCCTGCAGGGCAGTGATGTGGCACCGCCACCCTGGCAGCGGCCATTGGCACAAATGGAGGAGCAGGCCGCGCGCATGGCGGCACTCGTCAACGATCTGCTGCTGTTGGCGCGCCTGGAGACCTCTGAGTGCAAGATTGGTGATGTGCCGGTGGATGTAAGCGAACTGATAGGGCGGGTTGCGCGGGAGGCGCGCAGTTTTAGCGGCGGTCGCCACAAGGTCTTGGTACAGTGCGAAACCGACAGCCGCATCCGTGGCGACGCCGGCGAGCTGCACAGCGCCTTCGCCAACCTGGTGCTCAACGCCGTGAAGTACAGCCCGGCGGGGGGGACAATCCAGCTGCGTTGGTGGCAGGACCGTCGTGGCGGTCATTTTAGTGTACAGGACCAGGGCATCGGCATAGATCCGGTACATATTCCCCGATTGACAGAACGCTTTTACCGGGTCGATCCCGGTCGTTCGCGGGGCAGTGGTGGGACCGGGCTGGGATTGGCCATCGTTAAGCATGTATTGCTGCGCCACTGTGGCGAGATGAGCATAGAGAGCACCCCCGCTCAGGGCAGTACCTTCACGTTGCACTTTCCCGAGCACAAGTTGACCGCAAAACCCGTCCCCACACCGAAAGCCAGTGAAGAGATGGCCAACACCTAGCGCGGCTTTCCCTGGCCACAGAGAGCAATTACTTCAACTCTTCCAGCTTCACCTGCTCGCCATTTTTCGTGTAGGTGATGTTGTCGTCATCGCCAACCGGAGTAGCCTCCCTGCGTAGAACCAGGTGATGGAGTTGCAGGTCTGCGTCGCGCAGCAACAGGTGCTCATTGCCGTTATCATCGGTGGGTAGCGGTTTACTGCCCAGCACGGCATCGCGCAGGGCGCGCAGGCGGGGCACATCCCGGTAGCGATTCAGGTCGTTGGACAGGCGTGTTTTTATGCGTTCACTCTCGTGCAGGGCGGCGGCGGTCTCGCGATATTTGGCAAAAAAGAACACAGCGCCAATGGCACAGACGACAATGACCGATATTTCAAACCACGCAGGCATAGTGACTCCTTGATATTATTCTCTGCGCCAGACCACCAGTTGGTTGTTGGCCGGCAGGTAGTTTAACTCTTCGCGCCCAAACCCCGCATCTGCAGCCAGTTGATCCAGCCACTCGAGGGCGCGAATACCACTAAGGGGATTGCGCGCTTTCAACCAGCGATCAAAATCAACATTGCCGGGTCCGATAAATGCCCCGTCAATTTTCATGGGGCCGTAAACAATCAAAAGCCCGCCAGGCTGCAACACCGACGGCAACTGTTGAAAAAAACGCTCCACAGACTCCGCAGGCATAATATGCAGGGTATTGGCGGTAAAAACCGTGTCGACACTCAGCGCTGGCCAGGGCGTATCGACATCCAGGGCCAGGGGGTCACACAGATTGTCGGCAGGAGCGCTGGCGAGCCAGGCGCGAACCCCGGGTAACATGTCCTCCCGCTCGGAAGTCTGCCACACCAGGTGTGGCAGATGTGGAGCAAAGTAGACCGCGTGCTGGCCGGTACCACTCCCCACTTCCAGCACCCGCTGACGATCCGTCAACAGGCGGCGCAGGTGCTGCAAAATTGGATCCCGGTTGCGGGCACAGGAAGGGGCATCCGGAAGCGGTAAATTCCTCATTCCACCCGGTCCCGGATAAATATCCAGTCGCGCTGGGTGGACATCTCCGGGCTATAGCGATACCCAGCCACAGCAAATTCCTTAAGCGCCACTGCTTTTTTTACCCGATGATCGATGGCCCAGCGACTCATCATGCCGCGCGCTTTCTTGGCAAAGAAACTGATCATCTTGTACTGGCCGTTTTTCAAGTCCTTGAAGTGCGGTGTAATCACCTCTGCATTGAGCGCGTCGGGGTGAACTGATTTGAAATACTCATTGGAAGCCAGATTGACCAGCTCGCGGCTCTTCAGGCGGTGCAGCTGTTCATTAAGGGCCAGGGTTATTCTGTCTCCCCAGAACTCGTACAGGTTCTTGCCGCGGGCATTTTCAAACCGGGTACCCATCTCCAGGCGGTAGGGCTGCATCAGGTCCAGGGGGCGCAACAGGCCATAGAGGCCGGAGAGCATACGCAGATGCTTTTGCGCATAGGCAAAATCGCGCTTGCCCATGCTTCCAGCCTCAAGGCCGGTATACACATCGCCTTTGAAGGCAAGCAGGGCAGGGCGCGCATTCCGGTCGGTGAAAGGCCGCTTCCAGGTCTGGAAGCGATCATAATTCAGAACACCCAGCTTGTCGGAAATCTTCATCAGGCTGGAAATCTGCTGCGGACTCAAAGCCCGCAACCGCTTGACCAATGCCGCGGATTCCACCAGGAAATCCGGCTGGGTTGTATCCAGCGTGGGAATATCGCTTTCATAATCCAGCGACTTGGCTGGAGAAATCACTATTAACATCGGATACCTTACATGTCTCTGCTATGCGGTCCGCCCCCGGTGCCTGACTGGTGTCCCAAGATAAACCGTAGCCCGTTATCCGGTCGATTCGCCTGAAAACCTCGCGCCTTCAACCCCTGGGTAAAGACTCTGCCGGCTTGCGGACCTACCCGGGTTTTAGAAAATCCTGCCACCAGTTCAACGGCGTCTGACCATCTTTGGGGTCGTACACATTGCCGTAATACCAGACACTGTCAGCTCCATCACAAACATTGTTAAGGATTTTCTCAATCTTGTCGAAGCCACAGCTAACATGAATGCTGTACACCAGCACCCGAGGCTGTTCAAGGTCCAGTTCGCCGCCCAGCTTTTCCAGTTGCGGAGTCAGCCGATCTGACAGCTCTGCGCTGTCTGTGCGACAGAAAATCCGGATCGCTAGGTTGCCCGAGCGCTTGATCAATTCAAACTGCTGGGTGTCACTGTCCACCTGGATACTATCACCACTGGCAATACCTTTGACAAAAGCCGGGGAGCGCACCAGCTGACAGCAGCCCGACTCATTGATCCGTACCTGCAGGCGCTCCAGCACCGGTTCGCCATCGGGGTTGGTGCCTGCGAATAACTCGATGACCTGAAGTGCCGCCATAGCCTCTCTCTTCCCAGACTGTGTACAATGGGTGATCTTGGAACACCCAGCATTATACAGGGAGACAGGCAATGATCCCGCGGCACCTTAGCTTCTCCGCTTTCACTGCCATCGCAGTGCTGGTAGCGGCTGTTGTCAGCGGCTGTGCTGTGAACCCGGTCACCGGGGAAAAGCAGCTCTCGCTGATCTCCGTTCAACAGGAATTGCACCTGGGACAGGAGCAATACCCCATCAATCAGCAGCAACAGGGTGGCCAGTACACGATTGATCCCCACCTGCAGGACTATGTGAGCAAGGTGGGACAAAAGCTGGCACGGGTTTCAGACCAGCCACAACTGCCCTATGAATTTGTGGTACTGAACAATGCCGTACCCAATGCCTGGGCCCTGCCCGGCGGCAAAATCGCCATCAACCGCGGTCTTCTGGTACTGCTGGAGGATGAGGCCGAACTGGCCGCCGTTCTCAGCCACGAGATCGTTCACGCCGCTGCCCGGCATTCGGCCACTGCCCTGTCCCGGCAACAGCTGCTCGGCACCGGCCTTGCGGTTCTCGGTGCTGCCACCAAAGACTCGGCCTACGCCGACCTGATTTCCACCGGCAGCCAGTTGGGCGGCTCTGCCTATATTGCGCGTTACGGCCGCAGTAATGAGCTGCAGTCCGATAAATATGGCATGCGATACATGGCCGCCGCCGGCTATGATCCCCAGGGCGCCATCCGCCTGCAGCGCAAATTCGTGGCGCTATCCGAGGGCCGCCAGACCAATGGGCTGGCGGCCCTGTTTGCCAGTCACCCACCCTCGCAGTTCCGGGTCAACGCCAATATCGAACACAGTCAATCACTGCCAAAAGGGGGGGTAACCAATCGCGGTGCCTATCAAAAGGCGATCGCCCAGCTAAAGCGCGATGCCCCCGCCTACAAGCATTACGACCAGGCACTGCAAGCCGCAGGCAAACAGCACTATGACGATGCACTGCGTCTTGTGCGCAAGGCACAGCAGCAACAACCCAGGGAAGCGACTTTCTTCGCCCTGGAAGGGGACCTGCTGGCGCAGAAGAAACAGTATGCAAAAGCCCGCAGTGCCTATGATCGTGCGGTTGAGAAAAACCCCACCTTGTTTTCCCACTGGCTGAAGCGTGGCATCGCCAGTGTTGCGCTTAATGATTATACCTCGGCAGAGCGGGACTTAGGCCGTTCGCTGCGTTATCTGGATAGCGCTTATGCCCACTACTATCTGGGCGAGGTCTATGAGCAACTGGACAATCCCCAGAGTGCTTACAAGCACTACCAAACGGCTGCCGGGGCGGGCGGGGAGATCGGTTTTAAGGCACAGGCGCGGATGCAGGTGCTGACGGGAGATGGGTAACTTTATAATCCCGATATTGCCACTATTTAATGAGGTTGCCGGTTTATAAAAAGGGCTATCAACAATAGCCCTTTTGTTGCATAAACTTACAGTTGAACAGTTAAGCCCAACTCGAACTTATCAACATCAACGTCGGCATTTGCAGCCATAGCAAAGGCTTCATTACCAAAGCTACGAATATTCAAACCATCGGAAAAAACAGTGCTGTAGGCCGCCTCTACTGCAACATTGCGACTGAAGAAGTGAGAGAAGCCCACCTTGTAGTCGTCATTTTCATCCACTGTAACGCCAAAAGCTGTATTCCGCGTGAAGTAATAATCCGCACCAATTTGCCAGTAATCATCCCCTTCATCAAAGTTGGCATAGGCAAAATCTGCAGTTAAGTATTGATCATTACCCAGGCTGGCAAAATACTTGGAGGAAAATACGCGCACGTCAAAATCATCATCTGCAGCAAAATCAAAACCGATATAATCGGAGCCGCTCAACTGGTGATTATAACGAGCCTCAATAAAAGTTTCTTCATCAGAGTCTCTATCAGTATGAGACAACTTCAGCAAAAAGTTAGGTGTAAACAGGTAGCCAAGAGAAACCGTATTGATATTGTCGTCATCAACTTCAGTTAAATTAGCACCGAAAACCAACCCATTCCCGGCAAAATACTCACCGGCAACAGCAAAGTTATCCAGATCAAAACTACCCACATCGTAGTGGAGGTAGGCCGCTGATATGTTGCTGGCTTTATTAATATATTCAAACTCTCTCAGAGGCCCCAGGGCCTCCTTGCCATCGAAGTAGTAAGTGGTTTCAGCGCTTAGCTGGTTGCCATCATTGTCATCAAAATCCAGATTGGAATATCCAACAGTAGTAATAGAATTGTACTCCTCTGCCGTAGCAGTAGCCGCGAGAAGCATCAGGGGAAGAGCAGCGAGCTTGAATCTCATGACAAAATCCTTCATTAACGATAGATCCAAATTGGGCTGCGGATTGTAACAGAAAATTCATTGTCCGCAACAACAGTAAATTACAAAAAATCTGTAAATAAAAATTTTGCGGAAGTAGAATGAAATGGGGGGCAAGTTGAATGATTGCTAATTTCAGGTTAAAAAATTACAGGCTGTAATCTCCTGTAATTCTGTGTAAGTGGTCAAGAATAAATTTTCTTATAGAAAAGGTTTGGTGTTATATATTTTTATTTACAAATTCTGAGTGTATTCAGCTTGTATTCAGGTTTACAGAATTACGATGCATCCGATTCAATATTAACTGTCCATTGCGGGTCTTCGAATTCACCCAGTGAACGTATCTCAACAAAAGGCGCAACGCTATGAATGATTGTATCGATCTCGGCTAAATGCTGTGCCTGCATTGCATCCCTGTCTTCCTTGCTGCGCCAGCAGGCAATGGCGATCAGTCTGTTTGGATCGCTGATGTTTTGGTGAAGTTCCGTCCCCATGGCACCAGGGGATTGCTGAATTAATGTGGATGCCCTTACCCAGGCCTCGGCATATTCCTCGGCACTGAATCCTTGCTTGATACGAATCTCAAAAATATATTTCATCATTATTTCTCTACAACAGTATCTCTAGTGAAAATCCCGGCAATAAAAAAGGCCGCGTATCGCGGCCTTTTGAAAGATGGGGGCAATCAGAGTTTCCTCAGATTGTTGTGGCCGTGCCGGATATCCGTCCCCTCCACCAAATACACCACCTGTTCACAAATATTCTTGGCGTGATCGCCGATGCGTTCCAGTGAACGCAGGGTCCACAACACATTGATCACCCGCGAGATACTGCGTGGATCTTCCATCATATAGGTAACCAGCTCACGCACTGCGCTACGGTAATCCATATCCACCTGCTCATCTTCCGCCAGGGTACGCAGGGCCGACGCCACATCGAAACGAGTATAGGCATCCAAAGCATCATTGAGCATTTTGCGCACGGCACTGGCGATATGGCGTATCTCAGTATAGCCACGCGGCGAGGTGCCCTCGTCGGTCAGTGCTATGGCCATTTTTGCGACTTTGCAGGCCTCATCGCCAATGCGCTCCAGGTCGCGGGCGATACGGGTTATTGACATCACCATGCGTAAATCCGATGCGGCGGGCTGGCGCTTGGCAATAATCAGGGTCGCGTGCTCATCCAGGGCCATCTCACTGCTGTCGATTTCTTCTTCGATCCGCAGGACTTTCTCCGCCAATTGACTGTCGGCATTGGACAGGGCATCCACAGCATCGGCCACCTGGCAGGCGACCATACCACCCATCTCCAACATTTCGGTCTTGATACCCTCCAGATCCTCGTTGAACTGGCGGGAGATGTGCTGGTCGAAATGCATTTCCATAGTTGACTCTCGGGGCAAAACTGGCTCAGCCGAAGCGGCCGGTGATATAGGCTTCGGTTAATTCATGTTCGGGATTGGTGAACACGGTTTCAGTATCGTTGACCTCGACAAGATGTCCGAGGTGAAAGTAGGCGGTGCGCTGGCTGACACGAGCTGCTTGCTGCATGGAGTGGGTCACAATGGCGATGGTGTAATTTTCCTTAAGCTCGTCGATCAATTCCTCGATACGTGCAGTGGCAATCGGGTCCAGAGCCGAGCAGGGCTCGTCCATCAGGATCACCTCCGGACTCACTGCAATGGCGCGGGCAATGCACAGGCGCTGTTGCTGGCCACCGGACAGACCGGTTCCCGGCTTGTTCAGGCGATCCTTCACTTCATTCCACAGGCCGGCTCGATGCAGGCTGTTTTCCACAATTTCATCCAGTTCCGCGCGGCGACTGGCAATACCGTGGATCTTGGGGCCATAAGCGACGTTTTCGTAGATGGATTTGGGAAAGGGGTTGGGTTTCTGGAACACCATACCCACCCGCGCACGCAAGGGCACCACATCCACCTTGGGACCGTAAATAGGTTCACCGTCCAAGCTTAGCTCACCCTCAACGCGACACCCTTCAATGGTGTCGTTCATACGGTTGAGACAGCGCAGGAACGTAGATTTACCACAGCCCGATGGGCCGATCATGGCCACGACTTCGTTGCAGCCGATATCCAGGCTTACCGAGTGAATTGCCTGGGTCTCTCCATACAGTACATTGACATTGCGCATGCGCAGTTTTGCGGTATCGATAAATGGCCGACCCACGGTTTTATTCACCTCGGTCGGGCTTCTCACACCCAGCGCACCCGAAAGCTTGGGGTGTGTCGCCTCAGTGGGTGTGGCGGCGTCCAGGGTCATGGTACTCATAAATAATCCCGCTCTGATCCTCTGCGCTCTGTTACCAGCGGCGCTCCAGTTTCTTTCGAAGCAATACCGCGCAGGTATTCATTACAATCAACACACTCAACAGCACCATAATGGCGGCAGAGGTGCGCTCCACAAAAGCGCGCTCCGGACTGTCGGCCCACAGGAAAATCTGTACGGGCAACACGGTAGCCGGGTCGGTAATGCCGTCCGGTACATCGACAATAAACGCAACCATACCGATCATCAACAGAGGTGCCGTCTCTCCCAATGCCTGGGCCATACCGATAATCGCACCCGTCAGCATGCCGGGCATGGCCAGGGGCAGTACGTGGTGAAAAACCACCTGCATGGGCGAGGCACCCATGCCCATGGCAGCTTCGCGGATAGAGGGCGGAACGGCCTTCAGTGCAGCGCGGCTGGAAATAATAATTGTCGGCAGGGTCATCAGGGTGAGTACCAGGCCACCGACCAGTGGCGCCGAACGGGGCAATTCGAAGAAATTGATAAAGATTGCCAGTCCGAGCAGACCGAACACGATGGAAGGCACTGCGGCGAGGTTGTTGATATTCACCTCGATTAAATCCGTCCAGCGGTTCTTTGGTGCATACTCCTCCAGGTAGATGGCCGCAGCCACCCCAATCGGGAAGGACAGGGCCAGTGTTACCAGCAGAGTAAACAGGGAGCCCATCAGGGCCGCGCGGATGCCAGCCTGCTCCGGCTCGCGGGAGTCGCCGTTGGTGAAGAAGGTGGTATTGAAACGCTTTTTCAATTCGCCGCTGTCCAGCAACTGTTCTATCCAGCCGGCTTTTTGATCCGAGGTACGACCACGGAAGCCCTCCTTGGAAGCCTTCAGGCTTTTGACAAAAGTATCCACATCGTCATCAGTGGCAAGCCAGACGGTCTCACTTTTGCCGAGCAGCCCCGGATTGTCGGCCAAACGGTCGCGCAGGGTAAAGGGGGCGCCGGAGGAAACCAGACTGTACAATTCGCGCTTGGCACTGCGACCGGTCACCGAGGGAAAGCGCTCGCGCAGGGCCTGGCGAATCACACCAGTGAAATTGGCCCAGGCCAGACTCTCGTCATCTACCGTATCAATGCCGAGCACCTGTGCATCGTAGTGCACATCCAGCTGGATAGCGGTCTGCACAAAGGCACCGCTGCCCTTACTGATAATATCACTGAACAGGATTACAACCGCGAGTACGCCAAAAGCAATACTGGCAACGCCGAGCCCGCGGAAAAGCTTTTCCTTGCGATGGCGGCTGGCAAGGCGCTTTGCGATGCGCTCGCGAACCTGTGCCTGAGTCAGATCAGTCATACTGCTCCCGGTATTTTTTCACTACATGCAAGGCGATAAAGTTGAGTACCAGTGTGGTGACAAACAGCATCAGGCCCAAGGCGAAGGCGGCGAGGGTTTTGGGGCTGTCAAACTCCTGGTCTCCAACCAGCAGCGTCACTATCTGTACCGTAACAGTGGTAACCGATTCCAGTGGGTTGGCGGTGAGATTGGCCGCTAGTCCAGCTGCCATCACTACGATCATGGTTTCCCCAATGGCACGAGATACCGCCAGCAACACACCGCCGACGATTCCGGGCAGCGCTGCCGGAATCACTACCTTGCGCACGGTTTCGGAGCGCGTGGAGCCCAGCCCCAGGGCCCCGTCGCGCAGGGATTGTGGCACCGCATTGATCACATCGTCGGAGAGGGAGGAGACAAACGGGATAATCATAATCCCCATCACTAGCCCGGCAGCCAGCGCGCTTTCACTGGATGCCTGCAATCCTATCGAGCTGGCCAGGTCGCGAATAAAGGGTGCTACGGTGAGGGCCGCAAAGAAGCCGTATACCACTGTAGGTACACCGGCGAGAATTTCGAGGGTGGGCTTGGCCACCGCGCGCACGCGTCGACTGGCATATTCGGCCAGATAAATAGCCGCCATCAGACCCACAGGCACCGCCACAAACATGGCGATGGCCGACACCATCAAGGTTCCGGTAAACAGGGGCACAGCGCCGAAAGCGCCGCTGGAGCCCACCTGGTCGGAACGCAGTGCCATCTGCGGGCTCCAGTGCAGACCAAAGAGAAACTCACTCACCGGTACAGACTGGAAAAAGCGCAGGGATTCAAACAATACAGAGAGCAAAATGCCCACCGTGGTAAAAATGGCTGCGCAGGCGCAAGCGATCAGAATCGCGCGCAGTACCTTTTCCACTTTCTCCCGCGCGCACAGTTTTGGTGAGAAGCGCAGCAGGGCAAAAGCGGCCAGCCCCACCGCCAGTGTCAGACTTAAAAAGGCCTGCAAGTTGCTGGAATTGCGGCGCAGGCGATCGAGATAATCTGCTGCCGATTGCAACTGGGGCGTTTTTTCCCCAATCAAATGGCCGGCGGAGAGATTCTGGATTTGGGCGTAGAGCAGATTTTGTCCGGAGGGGGTCTCGGGTTTATCGGGAAGGCTGCCCAACACCATCGTGCGAATGATCGTATCGTCGAAGGCGATCCAGGCGCCCAGCAGCAGCAGGGCTGGCAGGCCGCACCAGAGTGCCGCAAACAGGCCGTAGTAACTGGGCAGAGAAGCCAGGTTGCGCACACCACCGAGACTGCGCGCGGCACCCAGTGCCCGGCTGAAGCCAGTACCGTAGACCACCAGTATCAACAGCAGCAGGAGGGCGAGCAGTGTGGGAGTTTGCATTACTTTACCGTGCTGTAAGGGGTTGCTGAGCGCATTATCGCGACTTTCCCCCGGGTTTTCATCTGACTGTACAGAAGGAACGGCCAAACTCTCCCGAGCCTGGCCGCCAAGTCCCATTGATCATACATCTTCAGAGCACAATTATTTTGCAGCGAGATTACCCAATGCATTCAGCTTGCGCACGTCGGTAGCAACCTGTTGGCGCTTTTCATCGGGCAGCGGGATCATGCCCTTGTCCGCCAGGTAGCCCTCTTCCCCCCAGGCGCGCGCGCTGGTGAATTCCGCCAGGAACTGTCTGATGCCCGGCACCACATCGGCATGGGCCTTCTTGACATAGATAAACAGTGGGCGCGATACCGGATAGCGCTGGTCGGCAATGGAGTCGAAAGTCGGAGCCTGACCTTCGATCAAAGACCCCTGCACCTTATCGGCATTCTGGTCGAGGAAGCTGAAACCAAAAATGCCCAGAGCATTGGGGTTGGCGACCAGCTTATTCACGATCAGGTTGTCGTTTTCACCGGCTTCCACGTAAGCGCCGTCCTCGCGCACATTGTGACAGATCGCCTTGTATGCACTCTTGTCGGTTTTCTTCAAGGCCTTGATCCAGCCAAAGGTTTTACAGCCACCCTCCAGGGCCAATTCGGCAAAGGCGTCGCGGGTGCCGGAAGTGGGGGGCGGGCCCAATACTTCGATGCGGAGGTTGGGCAGGGCCGGGTTGACGTCTTTCCAGGTCTTATAGGGGTTGGTTACCAGGGTTTTTGAACCGTCCGGGTTGGGCACTTCCCTGGCCAGGGCCAGGAAGATGTCCCTGCGGGACAACGCAAACGGGGCCACTTTTTTTGCATTGGCAAGCACAATGCCGTCGTAGCCGATCTGCACCTCTACGACATCGACGTCATTGTTGTTACACATCTCCAGCTCGGACTGCTTGATGCGACGGGAAGCGCCGGTGATATCCGCAGTGTTCTCGCCAACCCCCTGGCAGAACAGTTTCATACCGCCGCCGGTGCCTGTAGATTCGACAACCGGGGTCTTGAACTGGGTAGCGCGACTGAATCGCTCCGCCACTGTCGTGGTAAAGGGGTATACGGTAGAGGAACCGACAATACTGATATAGTCGCGAGCCGCCATAGCCACCTGGGCGGTGGCGAGGGTTAGCGCCGCCAGGGAAGTGGCCAGAATTTGCTTGTTCATGTAGAACTCCAGTGAGTGTTTTTTATTTCGCGCGGCGATGCTAGGAACAACAGGTGACGATTCTATGAATAAAAGATGACAAAAAGGTTACAACTTGAAGAGAGGCCCGCTGGTGCCGGAAGGGGCAAAACGGTAACCTTCACGGCATCGAGATAACAATAAGATGTCAGAGAGAATCCCCTATGCCATTTCTGCTGCGAGGCGCGCGCGTGCTGGAAGCGCTTTCCAGACGCACCGGTCACCTGCTCGCCTGGTTTACCCTGGCCATGGCATTGCTGCAAAGCGGTATCGTAGTGCTGCGCCGCTTCTTTGACAGCGGCTCTGTCGCCCTGCAGGAATCTGTTGTCTATCTGCACGGCGCTGTTTTTATGCTCGGACTGGCCTATGCCCTGCAAACCGATGCCCATGTGCGTGTGGACGTCTTTTACCGTCAGATGCGCCCGCGGAGCAGAGCCTGGGTCAATGCTATCGGCTATCTCGTCTTCCTGTTGCCCCTGTGCGGTTTCCTCCTGGTCAGCAGCTGGCAGTTTGTCCTCAACAGCTGGTGGGTATTCGAAGACAGTGCCAACGCCGGCGGCTTGCCTGGGGTCTTTCTACTCAAGAGTCTGATTCCGCTGGCCGCAATCACGCTTAGCCTGGCCGGTGCAGCCCAGTTTATCCGCGCCCTGATACAGTTGATGGAAACGCCCCCAGTGGCAACAGCTGCTGAAACCTCGCCGGCATTATCCAAACAGCCCGAGGAGACCGAGGTATGATCGAACTGGTCCCCCTGCTGATGTTTGCCGTCATCTGCGCCCTGCTGATGTTCGGCTACCCGGTGGCCTTTACCCTCGGTGGCACCGCCCTAATCGCCGCAGGTCTCGGTATAGTCTGTGGTGTCTTCGATGCAGAGTTGTTGCGGGCCTTTCCCGATCGCCTCTACGGCATTATGCAAAACGGCACCCTGGTAGCGGTGCCGCTTTTTGTTCTCATGGGTGTCATTCTGCAGCGGGCCAAGATCGCCGAGGATTTGCTGGTCAACCTGACCAGGGTCTTTATGGGCGCACGCGCGGGCATGGCCATTTCTGTTGTAATGGTGGGGACACTCCTCGCCGCCAGTACCGGTATTGTTGGTGCAACTGTGGTCACTATGGGTCTGATGTCCTTGCCCACCATGTTAAAGCAGGGCTATGCGCCCAACCTTGCCACCGGCACCATCTGTGCCACGGGTACTCTGGGGCAGATCATTCCACCATCGATTGCACTGGTACTGTTGGGCGATACACTTTCCAATGCCTACCAGCAGGCACAGCTGTCTGCCGGCATTTTCAATCCAAAGCCGATCAGTGTCGGAGACCTGTTTATAGGCGCCATTATTCCCGGCCTGTTGCTGGTAGCGGCCTATATCACTTATCTGTTAATGATTTCCCGCCGCGAGCCGGCCGCAGCGCCACCGGGCGAACGCAAAGCACTGGAGCCCTGGCCATTGCTGCACAGCCTGTTGCCCCCCATCACCCTGATGCTGGTGGTGCTGGGCTCGATAATGACCGGCGCGGCCACGCCCACCGAGGCCGCTGGCATCGGTGCCCTGGGGGCCGGTCTGCTGGCATACAGCCGTGGTGCCCTGGACTGGGCAAGAGCGGGCGCGGTTGGGCGCAGTACCCTGCAGGTGACCGCTATGGTCTTCGCCATACTGATCGGCGCCTCTCTGTTCTCTCTGGTCTTCCGCGGTTACGGCGGCGAGGAGCTGGTCACGGGGATTTTTCATAGCCTGCCCGGGGGCGTTTTGGGCGCAACCCTTCTGGTGATGGTGATGATCTTCCTGCTCGGCTTTATCCTCGACTTTTTCGAAATCACTTTCGTGGTGGTGCCCATCGTTGGACCTGTGTTGCTGGCAATGGGCGTCGATCCCGTGTGGCTGGGGATTATGATTGCCATCAACCTGCAGACTTCCTTCCTGACCCCGCCCTTTGGTTTTGCACTTTTTTATCTGCGCGGGGTGGCACCGAGCTCTGTAGCCACCTCGGCCATCTACCGCGGGGTTATCCCGTTTATCGCCATTCAGCTGCTGATACTTTGTGTGTTGGCTCTGTGGCCTTCACTGGCGACCTGGCTGCCAGCCATGGTGGCCCGCTGAGGAGATCGCCGAGAAGCGCTCGATCCTCGAGTTTTCACTAGCAGCACTGGTTATTTACTGGCCAATTTGTGCTAGAATACGCCACCTTCCCGGCAGTCGCCCCGAATAACGCTAATGATTTATGAGCAGTCGATGTCAGCACTAGATGAAAACCCGCAACCCACAGGCACACTCGCCCTGCAAACCCTGGCCATGCCCCGCGACACCAATCCCCAGGGGGATGTCTTCGCCGGCTGGCTGATGTCGCAGATGGACCTGGCCGGTGCCATTCTGGCACAGAGTATCGCCCGCGGCAGGGTCACCACAGTAGCGGTTGGCAGTATGGTGTTTTTGCGCCCGGTTCCGGTTGGCTCCACGGTCAGTTGCTACGCCGAAGCCCTGGAGGTGGGGCGCTCCTCCATCCGGACCATGGTCGAGGTGTGGTTGACGCGGGTCGATTCCGGGGAGCAGGTAAAGGTCACCGAAGGTGAATTTGTATTTGTGGCGATTGATGATAGCGGGCGTACCAGGCCGCTGCCTTGAGTTGTCAAAACAAGGGGTAAGGGCCACTTACTCAAATGTTTGATTATCAGCTTTCCAGGCAGAATTCTGTAGACTCATTATCTAGGAATGGCATCGAATTTACCCCACCTACCTAAACTACGGAAAGTCACCCAAAAGCTATTTTATCAATAACAATTGTTGTTGATTCTATTGATAATTGCTTTTTATAGCGTGATATTGAAAAGCAAATAGTCAATATCTCTTAGTTATGCCAGAGATCAATTAACCCCACCCTTTGGTTCACTCGGCAAATTTGCTTCCGTTACGCGCTGAAGAATTCATGGCAACAAGGCATCAATTTCCTCTATGGTCTGCACTCTTGGTAATTTGTTACAAACCCGGCACAAGTATCCAGAATGGATGATAACTATATAAAAGAGAAACCTCAGGCACAGATTCAAGAGCAGCAGAAATTTTGTTAATCAGGAGCTACTGAGGAAAGCTATATTTGATAAAAACTGGCACTCCCTGCTGGCCATTTCACTCAGGTTGCTTCAGGAGCAGCAGCATTCTACAGCTATAGTGTACATCCAGGCGCCGAAGCGCATTACACCATGGTTGAATAGATCTCCCAGAGCAGTTCAACCTCCCCTCTGCAAAGCCAATAAATAATCAAAAGCGTTGACGACAAAAGAAGCTCTCATTCGTAGACCTTCGAGGGTCTTCTCGAAGCCCTAATTAACAACCAGGATTTAGCGCTTACACAGCATTGCGAAACCGCCTAGCGATACGAGTGATCAACATGATCAGCAAGACAGCAAGCAAGAGCAGCACCAGTACACACACCCATACAATCGGTGTTGCATTGGCAACCAAGTCTGATAACTTCAGACTGCTGATGGCCTGCATTCTTGGAGAGGTAATATGCTGATCTAGCACGATATCCCCGATGCCATTACCATCCACATCCGGCAACTGTGCAAAATAGTTTAATTGCGCCTGCCAGTTTTTATACTCTTGAATCCCCGGTATTTTTGGGTCTCTATCAATGATGCTGTCATTTAGATCAGTCACTGGCTGACCATGGCGATCTTTAGGAACGATATTGACCAGCCCATAACTCAGTTCGGAGATAGTTCTGGCAAAGCTACCAACATAACTGGATGCGGAAAAGCTGAATAGTTTGCTGTCGTCTGATAGATCCAGTGGGACATATCCCAGTTCGTCGGAGCCCAGCTCAATAGAGGTAATTCTATCCAGTGGTGGACGCAGTGTGTTATAGATGAAGCGCAGGCCCGAAAAATGGGGATAATAGTCATTTCCTTTAATCATGTAGGCAAACGACATCACTTCCATCAGGCCCCTGATCTCTTTCGCTGTCATCCAGATTTTCATTAATGGATAGCCGGGTTGATCATCAGGCCCTATTCCCAGTGGCTGCAACCGGAATATATCCGATACAGACTGAACGCCGGATTCACCGGCTATTAAATCATCTCGGATCAGACTGTTAGTGGTCAGGGCGATGTCACTGCCGCTGGCGAAGCGAATCCCATCGGCTACCAGGTTCCCAAGGGCATTGTCAGAGTAATCTCTGGTTAAGGTTTTCGGTGTTTGCACCAAGGGTCGATAAAAGGAAAAGTCGCCGGTCATCACTTCCTGATTGATCAGGCTCTTAAACTTTTCCACTTGTACAGTAACATCTGGTTTGCCCAACATGCTGTCATCAATTCTGTGCAGCTGATAGTGTTTAACACTGACCTTTCCAGACTCATCAATGCCAAGATTCAACTCCCCAAGATAGCGCGTGCCCGAGCCGGCTTGAACAATGGCCGTCTCTCCAACCATAATCGGCTCCATTAGAAGCGTATGGCTATGACCGCCAACAATCACATCAATACCAGGAACTTGTTGGGCATACTGCACTTCCTCACCACCCCAGCTGCCATCTTCCATTCTCCTGACACCGCTGTGAGACATCAGGATAACGACATCTGCATTCTGTTCTTCTCTTAATAATTTAACCATGTTTTTTGCTGTGGTAATCTGATCTGCAAAAACTGCAGGGTTATCATCGGGGGCAAGAACTTCGGCGGCTTCGTTACCGATCAAACCGAATAATCCAAAACGGATATCGTGTTTCTCAATCACTTTCCATTCCAAAATCGTACCGTCTTTCTGGAGATGCTGTTGCGCTGGAGGAAGCTTCAGGTTGGAAGTAATGATAGGGGGCAACTCCTGAAGGTGCTCTTTAGCGGCTTCCAGCATTTTTGAAAGGCCGTCTGAACGGAAATCAAATTCATGGTTACCCAGAGTAACGGCGTCATAGCCCAGAGTTTTCATCAACCTCAGTTCTGGGGCATGTTTCCGATACAGAGTGTGAAATAGTGTGCCCTGACTGATATCACCTCCATCCAGTAATAGTATCGGTTGTTCCCCCAGTGCCTTTTGACGATCATCAATCAGTGTCGCCAGTCGCGCTACACCGCCGATAGTCTGATCATCGTTGATTGAATTGGGGGTATATTCAGAATTTGGTCCAACCCCTAACAGGCGGGACTGCCAGTCATTGGTATGCAATATGGAGAAAGGTATTTCTTTCGCCATCAGTAATGGTGACGTTAACAAACTTAGCAGGAGAACCCATTGAGTCAAAACCGTCATTATTCTTATCACTTTGTCACTTTGATAATTTCGGAAGTATATCTTGAAAATGCGGGCTTAGGGTGAGTTGGCTGTCCAATGACCTTCTTTAACGCCGGATACTCAGTTCAACCCTTTCCTTTAATTTAAAAATATCCGTTTTCTTATTCTTTATTCGCTTTTGGATAATAATGCGCCATTCGCGGCTGTGATTTCCGCAATATTGTATTCCATCAGTTGTGAACAATAAAATTCTGTAGCTTCCTCACCAGCCCCTACCGAATGCTTCCCGCGGTGATGGGCTGTCGGTTTCGCCAGGAGCTGATTTTACTTAATCTCTTCACCTCGTTACCGTCAACAACTCTAAGAAGGTGATTTAACTTTGCGAAGCGTTTTGCCATTTGAGTAGTTGCTGGTAAATAAGAGCTATGTATACCGGGTTAACTGCAATCTCTAAAAGATGCTCTAATCACTTTATATGGTAACCTTTGCCAAAAACATGCCTGTCATACGGTGATCTGGCTCAATTGGGCTGTACTTTCAAGCTGCCTCTGTTGCTGAATAGAGAGACACGGAGCTTTTTTTGTCTCAATTAAGTTTGCTGACTAGGCTATTCATTTTCTTTCAATTCCCGCGTCTGATAATAAGCTTCTTCACTGATTTGATGATAGGCTTTCACATCCTGCTCGAACGCCTTAAATGCCTGGTATACACGGTCAAATTCCGGATCCTGCGCCGCGGACTCCCGCAGGATTTCTGCATTGATTGCCTTCAGGTGGGACAATACATCATCCGGCAGACGCCTGACCTTTACGCCGTGTTCTTCCACCAGCTCCTTCAGGGCACGGTTATTGCGTGCGGTGTACTCATCCAGCATATCCTGGTTGGCAGCGCGGGCCGCGACACGCACAATTTCCTGCAGGTCTTCTGGCAGTTGTTCAAAGGCCTTCTTGTTGACAATAAACTCCATCATTGAGCCGGGTTCATGCCAGCCCGGATAATAATAGTACTCGGCCACCCGGTGAAAACCGAAGGCCAGATCGTTGTAGGGGCCGACCCATTCGGTGGCATCAATCACCCCGGTCTGCAATGCGGTATACAATTCGCCACCAGGAATGGTGACTGCTGTTCCACCCGCCCGGTTGAGCACCTCACCGCCAATACCGGGGATACGCATCTTCAGACCCTGTAAATCCTCAACGGAATTGATGGGCTTGTTAAACCAGCCGGCCATTTGCACACCCGTGGAGCCCCCGGCCAAGGGAATCAGGTTAAACGGTTCGTAGAGTGCTTCCCAGAGTTCCAGGCCACCACCGTGATGCAGCCAGCCATTCATTTCCTGGGCATTCAGGCCGAAGGGCACAGCGGTGAAAAATTGAGCCGCCGGTATTTTTCCCTTCCAGTAATAGGCAGCGCCGTGTCCCATTTGCGCGGCACCTTCGGAAACGGCACTGAAAACGCCCAGGGCGGGTACCAGCTCGCCGGCGCCATAGACCTTGATCTTCAGCCGCCCGCCCGACATCACTGCCACCTCCCGGGCGAAGTGCTCCGGTGCGCGACCGAGGCCGGGAAAGTTCTTCGGCCAGGTGGTGACCAGCTTCCAGTGATACCGCTCTTGGGCACCCGCCTCGGTGTACTGTTGTTGTGGTCCCAGCGCCGCTCGGGAGGCCACCAATACAGCAAAGGTAATCACCAGCAGCGCCAGGAGACCGAGGATAACGGCGGGGTACCAGTTAATCTTCTTCATCACTACCATTTATCGTTTTCTTTCTTTGGCTGGGGTGGTGGTCGGCCCCTTTTGCGCAAACGCATGGCGGCTTGCACTGGAACAACCACTTACATGGGCTGTAACTTTGCCATAGCCACCAACAGCCACTTGCTGCCGACATCGTCAAAGTTGACCTGCACACGGGCGCGGGGGCCGCTGCCTTCAAATTGCAATACGGTGCCCTCGCCAAATTTGGGGTGATCGACACGGCCCCCCAAAGCCAGGGGGGGCAGGTCGTCGAAATCCGGAGGCGGGTCGGAAAACTCTCCCACCCTGCCATACTCGGCCTGGTACAACGGTCGTGATATCTCGGTTTTCAGCCGCACCTCCTGCACCAGGTCGGCCGGTATCTCGCCGATAAAGCGGGAGGGACTGTTGTAGGTTTCACTGCCAAACAGGCGGCGGTTTTCCGCATAGGTGATATACAGCCTGCGCATGGCGCGGGTGATACCCACATAGCAGAGGCGGCGCTCCTCCTCCATACGGCCTGGCTCCTGTGCTGACATTTTGTGGGGAAACAGATTTTCTTCCACGCCAGCCATAAACACCAGGGGGAATTCCAGGCCCTTGGCAGAGTGCAGGGTCATCAGTTGCACCGCGTCCTCAAATTCCTCTGCCTGCCCTTCGCCGGCATCCAGTGCTGCACTATCGAGGAACTGGTTGAGCAGTGAAATCGCTCCCTCCTGATCTTCATCCTGGGGCAGATCCTCGCCGACAAAAGCGCGACAGGCACTGACCAGCTCCTGCAGGTTCTCCACCCGGGTCTGGCCTTTCTCGCCTTTTTCCTTGCCGTGGAATTCCAGCAGGCCGCTGGTTTCAATCACATCTCCGGCGATTACATCCAGCTTTTTGGCTTCGGCATTGGCGGCCAGCCGGTTAATTAAATCCTGAAATCCCTGCAGGGCATTGCCGGCACGGGCGGCGAGCACCCGCTGCTGCAACATCATCTTGGCCGCCTGCCACAGGGAGCAGCCCTGCTCGCGGGCGAAGGTGCGCACCATCTCCACGGTGCGCGCGCCTATTCCGCGTGTGGGTGTGTTCACCACCCGCTCGAAGGCGGTGTCGTCGTTGCGGTTGGCGATCAGGCGCAGGTAGGACAGCGCATTCTTGATTTCCAGGCGTTCGTAGAAGCGCTGGCCACCGTAAATGCGATAGGGGACCTGCTCGCGCAGGAGCCCCTCTTCCAGTACTCGCGACTGGGCGTTGGAGCGATACAACACGGCGATACTGTCCCGCCGGTTGCCGTCGCGCACCCAGTCTTTTATACGCTCGACAATAAAACGCGCCTCATCCTGTTCGTTGTAGGCGGCGTAGACGGAGATGGGTTCCCCCTCTTCGCCATTGGTCCACAGCGCTTTGCCAAGGCGACCGCGGTTGTGGGCGATCACTGCGTTGGCGGCGTCTAGGATACGGGCAGTGGAGCGGTAATTCTGTTCCAGGCGCACTGTCTGCACACTGCGCAGGTCTGTGGAAAAGTGCTGGATATTCTCGATCCTGGCGCCGCGCCAACCGTAGATGGACTGGTCGTCGTCGCCAACCGCAGTGATATAGCTCTCTTCACCGGCCAGCAGGCGCAGCCAGGCATATTGAATCGCGTTGGTGTCCTGAAACTCGTCCACCAGGATAAAGGGGAAGCGCTGGCGATAGTGGGCGAGGATGCTGTCATTGTTCAGCCACAATTCGTGGGCGCGCAGCAGCAATTCGCCGAAATCCACCAACCCACCACGCTGGCAGGCCGCCTCGTAGGCAGCGTAAATGCGCACCATGGTCTGCAGCCAGGGGTCGGCACCGGCATCGATATACTGAGGGCGCAACCCCTCGTCCTTTTGCGCACCGATCCACCACTGGGTTTCGCGTACCGGCCATTTTTTCTCGTCCAGACCCAGATCCGCCTGCACCCGCTTGAGCAGGCGCAGCTGGTCGTCGGCATCGAGTATCTGGAAGTTTTGCGGCAGTTTGGCCTCCTGCCAGTGGGCCTTGAGGAGGCGGTGGGCGAGGCCGTGGAAAGTGCCCACCCACATGCCGAAGGTATTCACCCCCAGCAGTGCTTCGATACGGGCACGCATCTCCAGCGCCGCTTTATTGGTGAAGGTCACCGCCATAATGGCGTAGGGCGAGGCCCCCTCCACGCGCATCAGCCAGGCGATGCGGTGAACCAATACGCGGGTTTTGCCCGAACCGGCCCCGGCCAGCACCAATTGATTGCCGGGTGCCGCGGATACCGCCTCGCGCTGTGCGTCGTTGAGGGGGTCTAGAATCTGAGATACGTCCATAGGCGAGCATTGTACCAGAGCTTGTGTGCAAGACCTGTGTATATACACAGGATTTAGCCCAAACTAACCACACAAAGCCGCTCGCCAGCGATGCGCGCAGGGGCTACACTGCGCCATCTGACATTGCGAAGGAAGTCCTGTGAAACCGGCGGAAGTCACGCAAAGAATCAGCGAACAGCTCTCCTCCATGCGCAAATCCGAGCGCAAGGTAGCGGAGTATATTCTCGCCAATCCCGGCGAAATTATCCATATGCGTATCGTCGACCTGGCCACAGAGGCCCAGGTCAGTGAACCCACCGTGGTGCGCTTCTGCCGCGCGGTGGGCTGCTCGGGTTTTCAGGAGTTCAAGCTGAACCTGGCCCAGCAGCTGGCCTCCAGTCCCAGCTTTGGTCAGATCGCAGTGACCGAGACGGACACCATTGCCGAATACAAGCGCAAGGTGTTTGACTCCACCGTGGATACCCTGCTCATGGTCCGGGACAGAATAGACAACCGCGCTCTGGAAGCCGCGGTAACCGCCATGGCCGCTACCCGGCGGGTCGAATTTTTTGGCTTTGGGGCCTCCGGCGCCGTCGCTGCCGATGCCCAGCACAAATTCTTTCGCCTGCAACTGGCCACCGCCGCACACTCCGATCACCATATCCAGAATATGTCGGCCATGTCCATGGAGCCCGGCGACGTGGTGGTGGCGATTTCCCAGAGCGGGCGCACCAAGGCGCTGTTGCGCTCAATGAATATGGCGAAGAAACAGGGGGCCTTGGTTGTGGGCCTGGCTCCCAGCGGCTCACCGGTAGCACAAGAGGCCACTATCCCGCTGGAAGTGGATGTGGAAGAGGACATCGAGATCTACACGCCGCTGTCCTCGCGTATTGCCCATCTGGTAGTGATTGATGTACTCGCCATCGGTGTGGCACAGCGCAAGGGACCGCAGCTGCAGAAACATCTTTTGAAACTGAAGCAGGGCCTTTACACCCTGCGGGAAGACAAACACTGAATCCGGGTTTATTGCCGCGCCTTCACGGGGGATAATAGACACACACCACCTGACATAGCTTGCGCCCGGAGGCCATGTTCAGGGCAACTTGCCCCCGGGATTGCCCGCACCAAGCCGTACCAGAGCACAATCAATGACCACTGCATCAACCGCTGAACAAAAAGCCCCACGCTGGCTGGTGGTGTGGCTGGCAGCCCTCGTCTCACTGACCCCCTTCTCCATCGACAGCTACCTGCCGGCAATTCCCGCCATGGCCGCGGCGCTGGAGTCCGATGTGGCGCAGGTCCAGTACTCGGTTTCCAGTTTTTTGCTCGGCTTTGCCCTGGGGCAACTGTGTGGCGGCCCACTGTCGGACCGCTGGGGGCGGCGACTGGTGGGTAGCATCGGCCTCATCATCTATATCGTCACATCGCTACTGGTGCTGTTCGCGGAGCATGTGGGCCAACTGATTAGCCTGCGCTTTCTACAGGCTATTGGCGGTGGTTTTGCCACAGTGATCTGTGCCGCCATCGTGCGCGATCTACACAGCGGCCGCGAGGCCGCCAAGATTATCTCGATCATCAGCACCATGATGCTGACGGCGCCCCTGATTGCGCCATTGATCGGCTCGCTTTTGCTGGAAGTGGGCGGCTGGCAGAGTATTTTTGTTTTTCTGCTGCTGTACGCCATGGCCATGCTGCTGCTGGTCCGCCGGCTGCTGCCGGAAACCGTGCCGCGCTTCACCCGGGCCCGGCGCCAGCGGATGCCGCTGGGCTCCCTGATAGCCAGTTACGCTGTGGTACTGCGCAACCGCCGCGCCCTCGGGTTTCTCGCCGCCCAGGCCTGTGTCAGTGGCTCGATGTTTATTTACATCACCACGGCGCCTTTCGTTTTTATGGAGTATTTCAATATTGGCGCCAACCAGTTTCCGCTGTTTTTCGGCGCCTGTATCCTTGGGTTGATTGTGATGGTGCAGGTGAACATCCGCCTGCTCAACCTGTTTCAGCCGCGCTCAATTTTTCTGGCGGGTATTTCACTTCAGCTGCTCGGCTGCGGCCTGCTGCTGCTGTGCACCCTGACGGGTATCCGGGAATTACTCCTGTGGATGGTGCCTTTGGTACTGGTGATCAGCTGTATCGGCATCATCGCGCCAAACGCCGCCGCCTGTTACCTGGAATTTTTTCCCAAGGTAAGCGGCAGCGCCAATGCCCTCTATGGCGCTGCGATCTTTATTACCGGTGGTGTGCTGGGCGGGCTGGTGAGCAGTCTGCACACCGGCACACTGACCCCCATCGCCGCGTCGATGTTTGCCTCGGCACTGGTGGCACTGTTGAGTGCTGTTGTTGTCGCCAAAGCGTGCCAACCCATTGAACCGACCCATCGCCTCACCCTGCGCTGAGGTGGCCAGTCAGGCACTTTTGCCGTTTTCCTCCTCAAGGGCCCGTTGCACCTCCGGCCGCTCCGCCATGCGCTTTTTGAATAACTGCAATCGCGGCCAGCGCGACATATCGAATTGCAAAGACTCCAACCAGGTGGACAGGACATACAGGTAGGCATCCGGCACGGTGAACTCCCCTCCCATCAGATAGCCTTTATCCAGGTGCTTCTCAATATAGTCAAAACGCCGGATCAGATTTTCACGGGCACGTTGCTGTTCTTCCTCGGGACCGTTCCAGAACAGGGGCTTAAACAGTTCATGCACTTCTGCACTCAGGAAGTTGAGCCACTCGAGCATGCGGTAGTGGGCGAGAGTGCCCACAGGTGGCACCAAATTGGCATCGGGTTTTTGTTCGGCCAAAAACTGCACTATGGCAGCACCTTCGGTGAGTATCTCTCCGCCATCGAGCTGCAGTGCCGGAACATAGCCCTTGGGGTTGATCTTTCTGAAATCATCGCCGTTTTCCAGGGTGTGGGTTTCCAAATCCACTTTGCACAGGTCCAGATTGATATCCGCTTCACGGGCGACAATATGCGGGGACAGGGAGCAGGCTCCGGGGGCATAGAAGAGCTTCATGGGTATTCCTCGATTGGCAGCTGTGTTGGTAGCAGCAGTATAGAAGTGCTTTTCCGGTTGTCTTTTATACTGGTGTATTTTTCCATGCCCCGTAGCTATCCCCGGCCGTGGGGTGCTGCGTAATCGAGCTCCGGTCCTCTTGGGACTATGCCCGTGGGGTTGATATTGCGGTGGCTATCGTAATAGTGGTGCTTGATATGAAAAAAATTCACCGTCTCAGCAACCCCCGGCCACTGATACAGTTCGCGGGTAAATCCCCACAGATTTTTGTAATCCGCAAGGCGCTGCTTGTTGCATTTGAAGTGGCCATGGTAGACCGCATCAAAACGGATCAGTGTGGTGAACAGTCGCCAGTCCGCCTCGGTAATTCTGTCTCCCGTCAGATAGCGGTTATTGTGTAAGCGCTGCTCTAACTGGTCGAGCGTACAGAACAACGCCTCGTAGGCCTGTTCATAGGCTTTTTGGGAGGTGGCAAAGCCGGCGCGATAGACGCCATTGTTCACCGTTTCATACACCACTGCATTGGTGGCATCGATGTCGCCGCGCAGCTCTTCCGGATAAAAATCCTCATGATTGCCGGTGAGGTGATCGAAAGCACTATTGAACATACGGACAATTTCCGACGATTCATTATTCACCACACACGTCCGCTGCTTGTCCCAGAGTAGGGGTACGCTGACACGGCCGGTATAATCGTCGCGGTTGCGCAGGTATAATTGGTACAGATAATCCGAATGATAGAGTGGGTCGCCGCTGCTGCCTTCCTCCGTATTGAAAGTCCAGCCGTGCTCGCGCATGAAGGGGCTGACCACCGATATGTCGATATAGGGCTCCAGCCCTTTTAATGTGCGCAATATCAGGGTGCGGTGGGCCCAGGGGCAGGCCAGGGAGACATACAGGTGATAACGACCCGCCTCGGCAACAAAGCCCCCCTCGCCACTGGCGCCAGGACTGCCGTCGGTAGTGATCCAGTTGCGCAGTTGTGCCGCCTCCCGCACATATTCACCACCGGTTTTTCCCGTGTCGCGCTTTTGACTCCGCCAGCGGCCATTGACAAGCTGACCCATTGCCTTCTCCTCAGGCCGCCGGTCGTTGTCGCGGCCTGCCGTTTTCGTCGGAGTGCGGTGCTACCTGCCCCTTATCCAGTGATCCAGGCTGTAGCGGCCGGCACCGGTACAGGCGAGTAGCAGAAAGCCGCCAGCAATAGCCAGATTCTTCATAAAGCTGGTCATCTCGCCGGAATCATCCGGGACAAAATGCACCATCCCGGCACTGATCAGGCAAAACAGGAAGAGAACGATTGCAGAAAAGCGGGTAAAGAAACCGAGCAGCACCGATAATCCTCCAGCCAGCTCCACCAGGATCACCAGTGGCAATAACAAAGCCGGTAATCCCATGGATACCATAAATTCCTCTGTCATCGCATACTCGCCCAGCTTGCCCCAGCCGGCAATAATAAACAGCAGGGACAACAGAACCCGGCCGATCAATTTGGAGGTATCGCACAGCACAGGATGGTTAGCCATGACTTTTTCTCTCGCGGTTGCACACCATTGGATAAAGGGATGCAAACAGTGTAGTCGGGAACAGCGGAAATGGCGGCAGTCGGAGGACGGGCTGAAACGGCGTGGGGTTTCCCCAGGGCAATCGCCAGGGGAGCGACTGATCCAATACCCCACTGCCTGATAGGTGTGAAGAGGGTAAATGGGTTGTGTCTGCCAGGTGAGCGGTTACAATTGCGCGCCCTATTGTGTCGAGGTACAGGCCAGCTGAACCCGCAGGGCAGGCCCATAGCATGGCAGCACCCCCATACCGCGCTCGCGGAAAAATCGGCCACCCCCTGCACGACTACAATAACGGCACCCTTGCGCACTGATAAATTTGTTCGTCGAGCGGGCAGGCGCCGCTGCCCCCAATTGAGGGTTGACCCCCCTGAGCGGTCCCGCCCCGGAGTCTACACACGGCATGGAAGTTTATTACACCTTTTGTTTTCTCGGCGCCGTGTCGGTTTTCCTTGCCTTTCTGAACCAGCGGATATTGCGCGCCCAAACCACCATTGCGATTACCACCGGTGCGCTGGTGCTGTCGCTTGTTGTTACCGGCCTGGGGAAACTGGGATTGGTGGAGTTGCGCACCTGGGTGGACCAGTTGCTGCCTCTGCTCAACCTGCAGGATATCCTTTTGAAGGGCATGCTGGGCTTCCTGCTTTTCGCCGGGAGTTTGCATATCGATCTGCTGGAACTGCGCAATCAGAAACTGGAAATCAGCCTGCTGGTCATCGTCGGTACTCTGATTTCCACCTTTGTCGTGGGTGCACTCTTGTATTGGCTGCTGTTGATCATCAACATGCCGGTGGCCTTCGTTTACTGCTTGCTGTTCGGCGCACTGATTTCCCCCACTGACCCCATTGCGGTACTGGCGATTATGAAAAACCTGAAGGCACCGGAGCAGGTATCCATTCAGGTGGAGGGGGAGTCGCTGTTTAATGACGGCTTCGGTATAGTGCTGTTCACGGTTATTTACGCGCTGGCTTTTGAAGGCAGCCAGCCCACGGTACCCGCTGTCGCAGAGCTGTTTGCCACCGAAGCGCTGGGTGGTATCCTGCTGGGCCTGGTTATCGGCGGTATCTTCCACTGGCTGATCTGCAGCACCGATGACCACAGCCTGGAACTGCTGCTCACCTTGGCCATTCCCTCGGCGGGATTCTCCCTGGCCCATATACTCGGGGTCTCCGGTGCCCTGGCGATGGTGGTCAGCGGCATCATCATCGGCAACTTCACCCGCGAACGGGGTTTCTCCCGGGTGAGTCAGCACGAGTTGGATAACTTCTGGAGTATCACCGAGGATTTTCTCAACGGTTTGCTGTTCCTGCTGGTGGGGCTGTTTCTGATTACCATCGATCTGCGCCCACTGGATTATCTACTGATGGCAGCGGGGATCATTATCGTGCTGCTGGCGCGGGTATTGGCGGTGGGGGTCCCCTTCCTTTACCTGAAAAGCCGGCGCAACTACCACCCCTATACCGGCCGGATACTGATCTGGGGTGGACTGCGTGGAAGTCTGGCGCTGGCGCTGGCCATGTCCCTGCCGGCCGGCAGCGCCTTTGTGCAGGGACAGGACCTGCGCTACCTGTGGGTGGTGATGACTTACGGCGTGGTGCTCTTTTCTATCGTGGTGCAGGGCTCTACCATAGCCCCTTTGATACGCCGCAGCCGGGAGTTTGCCGAGCCGGAAAGCACCGTGCAATCCTCCTGACGACAACCGGCCAGACAGTGACAGACAATCGATGGAAGACGCCAGTTTCCTTGCTCAAGCAGTCATCTTCTTAGGCGCCGCGGTCATCGCGGTTCCTATCGCCACCCGCCTGGGGCTGGGATCTGTGCTGGGCTACCTGCTCGCCGGTGTGGCCATAGGCCCGAGTGCACTGGGACTGGTGGGCGATGCCAGCGACGAAATGCATGTGGCCGAGTTCGGCGTGGCGCTGATGCTGTTTCTGATCGGCCTGGAACTGCAGCCCAGAAAGCTCTGGCAGCTGCGCGGGGCTATCTTTGGCACGGGCAGCGCACAACTGCTGATGTCTGCTGCGGCGATTGCCGGCGTGGTGCTGGCGCTGTTTGAACCGGGCTGGCGCTCGTCCATCGCCATCGGCCTGATCCTCGCCCTTTCCTCCACGGCCATTGTGCTGCAATCTTTGAGTGAAAAGGGCCTGCTCAAAACCCAGGGCGGGCGCAGCGCCTTTGGGGTATTGCTTTTCCAGGATATCGCCGTTATCCCCATACTCGCCCTGTTGCCACTGCTCGCGGTTACCCCGGTAGAAGCCCAGGAAGGGGGACTGAGTGGTTGGCGCTACGGCGTCGCGGTGATTGGTACCATTGCCGCTTTCGCCATCACGGGGCGTTACCTGCTTGGCCCACTGTTGCGCCTGATAGCGGGCAGCCAGGTGCGCGAGATGTTTACCGTCACTGCACTTTTGATCGTATTTGCCGCCGCCGCAGTGATGAGCTGGCTGGATTTGTCCCCTGCACTGGGCACCTTCCTCGCGGGGGTCCTGCTCGCCGAAAGCGAGTTCCGGCACGAGCTGGAGGCCGATATACAGCCCTTCAAGGGGCTGTTGCTGGGACTCTTTTTTATCACTGTGGGGGCGAGTCTGAACTTCGCCCTGATCGCCGAGTACCCGCTGCTATTGCTGGGGCTGGTAGCGGGTTTGGTGTTAGTAAAGTTCGTAGTTTTATTCACCCTGGCCCATATACTGCGCATGTCGAAAGGGGAGGACTGGCTGTTTGCCCTGTCTTTGGCCCAAGCGGGGGAATTTGGTTTTGTACTGGTTTCCTTTTCCACCCAGATCCAAGTACTCGACGTCGCGGCGGGGAGTCTGCTGGTGGCGATGATCGCCCTGACCATGGCGCTGACGCCGGTGCTGTTGCTTGTCTACGAACAGCTTATCCAACCGCGCTTTATCAGTGGTCCCGACAGCCCACTGGCAACTGATCACAGTGCCCCGGTGGACTCGGGCTCGCCAGTGATCATTATCGGCTACGGCCGCTTCGGCCAGATTGTGGGGCGCCTGCTCAACGCCTGCGGTTTTGGCACCACGCTGTTGGAGCGCAACGCCGAACAGCTGGATCTGGTGCGCCGCTACGGCATTGAAGCCTATTATGGGGACGCCTCGCGTGAGGACCTGCTGCGCTCTGCCGGGGCTGGGAATGCGCGCCTGGTGATACTCACCCTCAGCGATCAGGCCGCCTCCCTGGAAATCGTCGCGCAGCTGCGGAAATATTTCCCCCACTTGACGATTCTCGCCAGGGCGCGCAACCGTATGCACCAATATGCACTGATGGAGGCCGGAGTACCGTATATTTTTCGCGAGACTGTGGACTCGGCCCTGTCCATTGGCCAGAAGGCTCTGGAGCTGCTCGGTCTCAGCCCCCTGCGCGCGCGCCGCGCCGCACGCAGGTTCAAGCAGCACGACCAGCGTATGCTGGAGGCTCTGTTTCCCTACTGGCGCAATGAGTCCCAGCATATCGCCCAGACCCGGATCTACCGGGAGCAGCTGCTGCAAGCGTTACAGGAAGACAGGCGCGACAAAGATCTGCACCTGGATCACTACTGGGAGGAGGCACACCCCTTGGAGAAAAAACAGTAGCCATTGGCAACTCCGGACTAGTCCTTTGATATCAGGCTGGCCTCGACCAGATCAACCTCCAACACCAGCTTGCGGTGCAACTCATCGTCGATTTCCCTGCGCAGGCGTAGCTCAAAGAGTTGCTCGCGCTCTGCCGCAAGCGCGGCCAGGCGGAAGTTGCGCTCCACCCGAGCGCGTACCCATACATTTTCCTGGTTTTCGTCGTCACTGGTGGCCATCCTGCGGCGGTAGAGCGCCAATAGATGGTCGATCGCTTCATAGGCTATATCCTTGTTCTCCCAGTCTCCATCCACTTCCTTGCGCAGGGCTGTGAGCCGTTGTACGGCCGCATTGGCAGCGGATAGCCTTGCGTCCTTTTCATCCCCAATCGCGGCCAGTTGCGGTGTGTAAGGCAGCCTTCTCAACAGGGGGGGCAAGGCAAATCCGGCGAGCAGTAGCGATACCAGAATCACACCCATAGCGATCACGAGAGCCAGATCCCGACCCGGCAGCGGGGCTCCGCCTGGCAGCAATAAAGGCAGGGAAAAGGCTCCGGCCAGGGTGATGGCGCCGCGCACGCCCGCCACTGTCACTACACTTACCAGGATAAAATGCGCGGAGAAGCTGTGAATACTGCGGCGAAGCCGCGACAGGTACAAAGACACCCAAACCCAGGTAAAGCGCAAAAGCAGCAGAGCCAGGGAGATCACCAGGATATACAGCGGGATCATCCAGGGACCAGTAAAGCGCGCACCGGCCAGGTCCGCCCCCGACAGACGCACCAGCTGTTCGCCCAGCAATACAAAGATAATGCCATCCAGTACTGTCTGCACCGTATTCCACACGGCGCGGCGGTCCATGCGCGTGGTGGACATTTCCGGTCCGTGCAGGTTGGTGTAGTGGGTGGCAATACCCGCGGTCGCCGCCGCCAGGATACCTGACACCTGCAGGCTCTGCCCCGCCATATAGGCGGCGAAGGGCACCAACAGGCTCACCAGTATCTGTATTGTCGAATCCTCTCCTCCCAGACGCACCAGCCAGCGCAACAAATAGCCGCACACAAAGGCCACTCCGACGCCAATTCCAATCCCGCCCACGGCAACCCAAAAAAAGCCGCCCACCGCCTGTGAAAAGGAAAAGCTGCCGGTCATCGCCGCCACCACGGCAAAACGGAAAATATCCAGCCCAGAGGCGTCGTTAAACAGGGATTCCCCGGCGAGAATATGTTCCAGTCGCGATGGCATGGCGCTGCCGCCGTGTACTGCTGACACCGCCACCGGATCGGTGGGCGCGAGAATCGCCGCTACTGCAAACGCTATGGCGACGGGCATGACGGGCACCAGCCAGGAGAGAAAAAAACCCATCCCCACAACCGTGAATACCACCAGCCCTACAGCCAGGGTGATAATCGGGCCCAGGTCCCTGAAAAAGGCACCCTTGGGAATGCGCCAACCCGCCAGAAACAACAGTGGCGGGATAAAGAGCAGGAAAAAGAGTTCCGGGTCCAGGGGAATTTTTACGCCGAACACGGCGCCAAGCAGGAACCCGCCTGCAATCTGTATCAGGGGCAGGGGAATTGGCAGGGGCAGTATACGCGCAACAATCAGGCTGAGTGCCACAACCAGCAACAGTACCAATGCCAGAAGCAGATCGTGCATTGCTCACTTATGCTCCCTGTGGGAGGCTACTGTGCAGCGGCTATTGCCCGGCCATCAACAGTTCTGCCCCTGTTTAACTGCCGCTTTTGAATTACTGGCCAACAGCGCAAAAGGCTTTTAACGCAAAGGTGTACCCGGGCCAATAACTACAGAGAGTATAGGAAACGCGGGGGCGCGAGTGTGTGCTCCTACCCTCGCCACTTGTGGCTGTTACTTACTTTGTCGAGGGATTGGCAATGAACATTCTGCCAGTAACGTACCCACACAGGTATAATTGGCCGCCTCAAGCTTATTCAACTATGCCGACCGTTTTGACCACCATAGTGCACAATGGCTTCAGGGAGTGCGGCCTTCACAGGAATTGCAACCAACAGAAAAAACTCAGGATGTTGCCCCGAGGTTTCAGTCTCTCTACTGCATAGTGAGCACGGGTTTGATCACGCGCCCAGCACTCAAAGCCTCTACTGCAGTTTCTATGTCGCTGAACTCGAAGTGCGAAATGAGCTTTTCGATCGGGAAGCGGCCTTGTCGATACAATTGGACCAGTTTCGGTAAAAACGATTTGGGCCGGCTATCTCCTTGAAGAATGCCCTTGACTGTTCTTCCAAAGAGCAGGTGGGTCATATCGAACACCACTTCTGTGCCTTGTGGCGCACCGCCTATCAGCTCGCAAACCCCGATGGGCTGCAATGCATCCACAGTATTTCTGAATACAGCGGGGGTGCCTGCGCCCTCAATGGCATAGGCAACACCCTCCGGACAAACCCTTGACTGCAGACACGGTATTCTTTGTCTTGGCTCCATTGATCACCTGCGTTGCCCCAAGGTCCAGCGCGAGCTCCAGTTTGCTATCCACCGTATCCAGAATAATGATGGGGTCACAGCCGGTAATTTTTACAGCCATTACTGCCGCAAGGCCAGCGTTTCCGGCGCCGGTAACCAGCAGCGATGCGCCCACTTCCGGGCGCAGTGAATTCATGATGGCACCTGCCCCGGTCTGGAATCCGCAGCCCAAAGGCGCCAGTGTGATCAGGTCAGCGCCCTTGTCTATAACCACCACGTTGTTTTCTGTTGCAATAGCGTGGGTGGCAAAGGCCGACTGGTTGAAGAAAGCACCATTGATTTGTTCGCGTACACCCATTCGCGGTGTACCGAGACAGCGGCGCGGGGATGCTCCAGTCATGGCCGGAATAGCGCTTGCCGGAAACATTCATTTCCATATGGTGCCAACACGTGGCGACTGCCCCGAGAGTACAGCTTGGACATTGCCCGCAGAAAGCAAAGGTCATCAAAACATGATCTCACACGGAAACCGTCTTAACCCCCTTGCCAACTGCTTCTACCACGCCAGCCCCTTCGTGCCCAAGTACAACCGGCAAAGGGGTTGGGTAGTACTGATCACGCACACTCAGGTCTGCCCGACAGATGCCGCAGGCTGCGATTCGAACCAGAATCTCCCCTTCCGAAGGTGGATCGAGTTCCAACGGTTCAAGGGTGAACGGGCCATTTTTTTCGCGCACAAAAGCGGCGGTTATCTGCATATCAGCTACCCTGCTTTTCCTGCGAAAGGAACGAATATTCCGGCACCTTGTCGTGAACGGTTACCCAGTTGAATATGAGGGGCGCATTAATTAATGGGTATACCCATATAGAAGATGATCATACCGGGCAGTATCTGGATGAACCTCCCATGTGGGAATTTTGGGAGCGCGCCAGCAAATTGGATACTCCTATTTATCTTCACCCACGCGAGCCTCTACCGGCACAGATTGGCAACTATAAAAATTATGCATCGCTAGTCGGGTCCGCATGGGGCTTTGGGCATGAAACGGCAACTCATGTGGTGCGGTTAATGCTCAGTGGCTTATTTGATCAAAATCCTGGATTAATTGTGATTTTAGGCCACTTGGGAGAAGGCCTACCTTTCCTTTTGCCCCGTCTGCAACATCGGCTGTATAAACAGCGCCATGGCGCAGGTCTTGGCCAGGCGAAAAAAACCGTTAGTGAATATTTTCAAGAAAATTTTTATATCACAACCAGTGGTCATTTTCATACAAAGGCCCTTATAGATTCTATAGAAGAAATTGGTGTGGACAGAGTGATGTTTTCAGTAGATTCACCCTATGAGGATGTAGAGGAAGGTGGCAACTGGTTTGACAATGCCGATATGAGTGATAATGATCGAGAAAAGATCGGCCGGGAAAATGCGTCAGGCTTTTTAATTTATAGAGGGTTGGCAGGTTGAAGTGGCTCAGGAGACTCCGTAGAGAATGTTATCGCCATTTCGGGTATGAGAGATGGCATAGAGTGCGGTATAGCGTAAATAAGTCAGTATCCAAATCTCTGTGTGACAGTAGGTATGGGTGCTGCTAGCAACCGGTACAAAGCGGAATCTGGCAGTGAAAGTATAGAGATACCCTGCCAGCTGCTTCGGTTAATCAATCACCAGAAGTGCAGGGTATCAGGCTTCACAGGCAGTTAGTCCGGATAAATCACAGCAAGAAATCTTTTGAAGCCTACTCACCGGAGTATTTTACCGCGCTGATCTCCTGCTTTACCAGCCATGGCCATTTTTTTGCCTTCCCTGGCAATGATAGGACTAACCGGCCAAGATTATTGGCCCATCTCACGCACCAGATACCCGGCACCATCGATATGTTCCATCACCCACAGTATATAAGCGATATCCACATGGATAGCCCGGGTATTGTTGGTAAAATCCCAGTCCGCATTGATGCTGTCGTAGGTTCCATCGAATACCACGCCCACCAACTCTCCACGCCCGTTCATTGTGGGGGACCCGGAATTACCACCTGTAATATCCACGGTACTGAGGAAATTAACCGGTATAGAATCGAGCTGCTTCTTGTAATAGCGACCGTAGTTTTTCTCGTCGATGGCTTCCATTAAGGCTTTCGGGGCATCAAATGGGGCCTCACCGGTGTACTTCGCTTTGATGCCACGCAACGTTGTGAAGGGCACAAACCTCTGTTTCCCATCATTTCCGTCCGCAGCCTTTGCGATGGTGCCAGCGGGAGGCTGGTATCCTTTGACCAGGCCATAAGTGAGGCGCAGGGAGCTGTTGGCATCCGGGTAAACCGGTTTACCCAGGGAATGGTAATAATCGATCAGTAACGCCATATACTGGGGACGCAATTGCGCGAAGCGTCCTTGCAAAGCCTCCTCCTGCTTCTCCCGGGCAAGCATGTCATCGTACATGGCCACCGCCAGTTGGATGAACGGATCTTTGCTCTTGGCGAAATCTTCTGGTTTTTTGCCGATCCAGGACTCGCGCACCTGTACGTCAGACAGCTCTGTATCCCTGTACATTTTGTCGAGCGCCGCGTTCAGTTCACCGCGGTCATTACCGATATTCAGGAACTGGTCAAAGCTGGCAATACGCTCCTCTTTTGGCAGCGCCTGATAACGCTGCAGAAAATAGAGCCAGACCTGCTTGTCTACAGATGCATCGAAACTGCGCTCGATACGCCGCATACGCTCGGTAAAGCGCGTCAGATCCCTTTCCTGATAGCCCCGCTTGCGTTCAGCGTCAGGCTTTTCCCCCTCTTTCGCCAGGCGGTACAGTTGTCGCGCTGCGCCCAGCATAGCGGAGTTGTCCATATAATTGAGAGCCAGATCCTGTTCCCGGGCTGATTCTTTTTCAACAACCAATGCCTTCAGATCATCGAGTGTAGACTGGTATTTTTTCTGGCGGGTCTCATCTGATTCCACCCAAGCCTGTAACGCTTTTTCCAGCTTGTGTTTCCGCTGCAAAAGGTCACTGCGCTGGTACCCTTCCATCATACCGGTGAAGTTCTTAGAATAATTATTCAGCCCCGCCACCCGGCTGGCATACTTTAACTCAGCATCTTTATTCTCGGCCGTGGCCTCAGCAATCGTTTCCGACCACTCTCCCAGTATCCGCTGCATGGTCGGATAGTACCAACTGAAATTGCTCTGTACCTCTTGTGCGGTTCGATAGCGATTGGTGCGCCCGGGGTAACCAGCTACCATCACAAAGTCACCCTCCACAGGCCCCTTCGCCGCCACAGGCAGGTAGTGCTTGGGTTTGTAGGGGACGTTGTCCTTAGAGTAATCGGCGGGTTTGCCATCTTTACCGACATAGGCACGGTAAAAAGCGTAATCCCCGGTGTGACGCGGCCACATCCAGTTGTCGATATCTCCGCCGAACTTGCCAATTGAGGATGCTGGCGCATGAACCAGGCGCACATCACGAATTTCCAATTGTTTTATCAGGTAGTAGTTGAGCCCACCGTAATAACTGTAAACCTCACAGCGATGGCCCGGATCCTCCTCACATTCGGAAACCAGCGACTTCTTGGCATCTTCAATCGCTGCAAAACGGGCTGCGCCATCCATTTTGTCGTTCAGACGATCATTTACCTTGTCCGTGACTTCGTTCATTGATACGGTCACATAGACGCGCGACCCCGGCGCAGCGGGCAACTCTTCGGACATATCCTTGGCCAGGAAACCTTCCGCCAGCAAGTCCTGGGATTCGGTGGAATTGTAAGAGATTGAGCCATAGGCACAGTGATGATTTGTAATCACAAGCCCCGTGGGAGAAACAAAGGAGGCAGAACATCCTCCCAAGCTGATGACCGCATTCATTGGGAACTCAGTGAGTTTGGTCATGCTGTCCGGATTTAACTTGAGGCCATGACTGCGAAGCTCCTGAGACAGCTCCGGCAACTGGTGTGGCTGCCACATACCCTCGGTGGAAACGCTGTCTTCCGGCTCGGCAGCATTGGCGTGGCCGGTGCCGGCGAGCAATGCGGTGGCTAAGACGCTGAACACGATAGAATCTTTTATTTTCATATTTACTCTGAACTTTCTCAATAAGGGAGACTTTGGCTGAGAGCTTACTCAATCTTCCGGCAGGCCATCAAGACCCCAGCGTCTGAAAAACAAGTCATTCCTTTTCCAGCGTGTTGATTGCCCTTACTGCCAGCCAGGCATGGAGGGGTTGTGGCGGAACCTGATGTATCTAAAGCCCCTTCCTTCAATTGTGCCAAGCAACACAGACAACATTTCACGCTATCTGCTTAAACACTTTAAAGATATACTGTATCACTCCGCAATGGTATCCTTACAGACAGCATAGGTCTTCTGAAGACGTAACATACATCGATAACCGGAAAGATTCATGCGATAAGCAGAGGATGCGATGCAGTATTAGTGACATTTTCAGTATGGCTACCTGTTGTCAAAAAATGCCGAAGGCAGGCAGAATCAGCCAAACGGTCAAAGTTGGCATTATGGCTTGGAAGTCATCTCAGTCAGTTTGAGAGCGCTTTATTCTAGGGAAGACGGTGGATGAGTATGGTTCTGGGTATCCGGTGGCATCAGAAGCGAATATATGATCAGGATACCCTTGCGACAATGGTGTTCGCGAACTCCCGGCCCCGCCGCACTGCACAGGCGACAGCTCTTCTTGTGTTGTGCCGGCAGCCACTCTCGGCGCCCGGTCAATTGAATAAGCCTACATCAAGGATGCCGGCATACGATCCTCTGTCGCCTGTACATCGAGAGGAAGCAAGCAAGTATCTCAGGAAAAATCTTGATTTGTTTATATCGCTATTTCAACCTGACTATTCCCGGGCTTTAAAGTATAGCTTTGGGTCTTCCCATTGTGAGTGACATTAATCGTATTGATTTGATCCCGCTCTATTTCCATTAGCATGGATTGCCGTATCTTTAGTTTTCCACTGCCGATATCAGCCAGAGGAACTTCCTGGTAAATCCAGATATCATGTACATCCGATTCCATACCCACCCACCGTGGGTGCAAAATATCACCATTGCCATCGCTAATCTGAAAGCGGGTATTTACATACCCCTCCATTTGTTTTTGTGCACTGTGTAACGATTTGCTGGCAGCAAGCGACAGCGCTTTCTCGATATCAGCAACAAAAAAACGGTGGGAAATCTCCAGTGTTTGTGCACGTTCGTTCAGCGAGATTTCAGTCAGGCCGAAGTGGTAGCGGTGCGCTTCTGCATGTAGAGAAAATATCAACAACCCCATAACAGATATCAGGGGAAAAAACTGTTTCATGTATCATCACCGGCGTTTGCTAGACTGCTGTCAATCGGAGTTTGGTAGTGAAAATAGAGCGCTTTACCAAATAAAGTTGTGGCAAATTGCGCCCCTAATGAGCTTAGTCCGCTTCTTTTAACTCGACATCCCAGTCTTTCATCAGATTGCGTTGCTTTTCATCCTTAAATAATTCCAGGCGCGATTTGATAAAACGGCGCGGGTAAAAATTATTCTCTACGTTTACATCCGCAGTTTCCCAGTTAGGGTCTAGAATTACCGACTTCAATATCTTGCTTTTGTCGCGTACCAGCAGTTTGGAGGTCTTTTTCGCATTGCGCGCCCAGATTTCAGCCGGTATGCGCAGATCCTCAACACTGCCATCTTCATACTCCAAGCGTAAGAATAAAGGCATTACCAAGCCACCGATATTGCTGAAATCCAGAACATAGACATTACTCTCCACCTTAAGCAAGTCCTTTTCCCAGTCTTTCAACTCTTCGAGTTTGCCCTGGTAGCTATTGCGGTCGGCATTGGATACATCGAACTCGTCGTGTCTGTTGTAAAAGTCTTCGAGTTCCGGTTTCGCATCAACAATTCGGGGCAATTTTCTTGCACGATTTTCAATGGCGGTCACTGTCTCGGGTTCACGTTCATGCCGAGCCCGATTCCACGGCCCTTCCACATCGGGATTCTTGGTGCCTACGGTGTAGTGATGCACAGCGTCGAGGCTGATATCCACATTGTCAGTGGTATAAAACCAGCCGCGCCAGAACCAGTCAAGATCCATACCCGAGGCGTCTTCCATGGTACGAAAGAAATCTGCTGGCATTGGCCGCTTGAATTTCCAACGCTCGGCATATTCACGGAATGCAAAGTCGAACAACTCGCGCCCCATGATAGATTCACGCAAGATATTTAATGCTGTTGCGGGCTTACCGTAGGCGTTATTGCCAAATTGAAGAATCGATTCCGAATTGGTCATAATCGGAACCTGATTCTCGCTTTTCATATACTCAACAATTTTTCGCGCATCACCGCGACGGGACGGATATTTTTCTTCCCATTCCTGCTCAGCCAAAAATTGCACGAAGGTGTTGAGCCCTTCATCCATCCAGGTCCACTGACGCTCATCTGAGTTGATGATCATCGGATAGTAGTTGTGTCCCACCTCGTGAATAATGACCGAGATGAGCCCATATTTGGTGCGGCGGGAATAGGAACGCTTACTGCGATCCTCCTCATCAATTTCCGGGCGTGGACCATTGAAGGTGATCATCGGGTATTCCATCCCACCCACTGGGCCATTGACTGAAATAGAAACCGGATAGGGGTAGTCAAAGCTGTAGCGGTTGTAGACATCGATTGTATGTATAATGGACTCAGTGGAATACTTTTCCCACAGCGGTGTGCCCTCTTCAGGATAAAATGACATCGCCATGGTGTCAGTACCGCCTTTTTTGTAACCCTGCGCATCCCATAAGAACTTGCGCGAAGATGCCCAGGAAAAGTCGCGGACATTTTCTGCCTCGAAGATCCAGGTCTTACGCTTGGTAGCGCGACGCTTCTCGTTCTCCAGCGCCTCTTCCATAGTGACGATCATTACCGGCTTCGAAGCCGTGCGCGCTTTTCTCAGTCGCTCACGTTGTTGCGTGGTGAGCACCTCCTTTGGATTCTGCAGAACGCCTGTGGCAGCAACAATGTGATCGGCCGGCACCTCGATGGCTACGCGATAATTACCGAACTCCAAAGCAAACTCCCCGCGTCCGAGGAACTGTTTATTCTGCCAGCCACTGACATCGTTATAGGCCGCCATACGGGGGAACCACTGGGCTATTTCGTACAGGTAGTTATCATCGCGCTCAAAATACTCATAGCCGGAACGACCTCCCAGTGCTTTCTGCTCAATCACGTTGTAGGCCCAGTCAACCTGAAAGGTCACTTTGGCACCTGAGGCCAGTGGCTGCGGCAGATCGATCCGCATCCCCGTATCCACAATGGTATAGGGGAGATCCCGGCCCCTGCTATCGGCCACTCTGGTAATCTGGTACCCCCCGGGAAACTCTCCGGATACAACCGCCCTGCGAAAAGTTCCAAAAGGGATAGTGTCTGGCGCAATTGATTCCAGATCTACCGCTGCTGCCAAGTTACCGGCAGAATCCGGTTTGAAGCGGTTTTGGTCCAGCTGCAACCACAAATAGCGCAGGGTATCCGGAGAGTTATTGGTATAAGTCACTGCCTCAGTAGCAGTAATCAGTTGTTTATCATCATCTAAGGAAACCTTGATGTCATAATCCGCCTGCTGTTGCCAATAGGCATGACCGGGCGCACCAGAAGCCGCACGATAGGCATTTGGCGTTGGTAAAAGCTCTTCAAGTTGGCGAAACTTGTCTCCGGTGACATTGAGGGAGTCCGCGGCAAAGCTCTCGACAATGCCGGACATGGCAAGTAGTGCCGCTCCCAAGCGGCCGAGTAGATGTCTGTTCATTGGTTTACTTCAGGTTGCAACTAAGTGCATTTCAGATATGCACTCTCTTTAAGAAAGTTATTGTTAAATTTAGCGCGGTTGATTCCGTCCCGGGGGGAGCAGATAAAAATGCTTATAACCCGCCAGCACTCTAAAAATTGTTGCTTTTCAGTTGGTTAACAAAAAAATGGGACCAGCTCTATCAGCCATCCGCCAGTGCACCGATCCAGGAAGATTCCATCCCATCCCAGTCCCGCTGCTTGCAGTCTATTATCTCTATCCGGCTTTCCATCGTGTCATCAAGTTCCAAAACGGTCAAGACCTGGCCCGCCTTGTTAAACCCGAACACACCCTGCTCACTGATAAAAACGCCCTTCATCCTTTCAATTTCGGCACCACTGATCAGAGAAAAAAGTCGCTCATAATCAAACACATGCCCGGGAGCAAAGCGCCAACCGCAACTGTGGTACCCCTCACCGCTGTTCTCCAGGCGGATATAGCCACACTCCGGTAGCGGTTCCTGTGTATCCAACGACTGCAGAGCCGGTTGTTGATGCTGGTGACCAGAGGCAATCTGGAAATTACTTGGGGTCTGCAGCCAATCGATCTTGATGCGACCTTGTTCTACCGCTTGCAGCGGTTTAACCGCGCCGTTCCCCAAACAAGACAGAAAGCGGTGTAGGTTTTCCAAATCCTGGGGACCATAGAGGTCGGACTTGTTTGCCACCACCAGATCGGCCACCTCCAGCTGCTGGCGAAAAGTCTCATTGTACCGGTAGCGCTCTTCCGCAATACACCCTGCATCCACCAGTGTAAGAGTACTGCGAAGGTCCAGCACACCATTTCTGACAGCCTCGGACAGCGCCATCAATACCTCGTGCGGATGGCCAAGTCCAGTGGGTTCAATCAGCAGCCGATGGGGCCTTGCGCTGGCCAGCAGCTGATTCAGTGCAACCTGCATAGGCAGGCCGGCCGCACAGCACATACAACCACCGGGTACTTCCCGAATATATACTGTGCCTTTCTTCCCGGATTCAAAAAGTGCGCCATCAACGCCCACCTCACCAAACTCATTGACCAACACCGCCCAGCGCTCATCAGCAGGCTTGTTTTCCAGAAGGTGACGAATTGCCGTTGTCTTACCGACACCGAGAAAGCCGGTAATGACATTTGTCGGTACTTCGCGTATCCGTTCTTTATCTGCCACTAAGCTGCATCCCGGCCGCATTCATCACAGAGACATTCCAGCTCCAGCTGTGACGTTTGAAAGTGATAGCCGGCACTTTCAACCGTATCGCGCAGTGCGGCGATGACTTCGGGTTTGATACCTATTTCCCGCACTTTGCTACAGCGATTGCAGATCAAAAATTGCGGGATTTGATGACTGTGATCACAGGCGATATGCGCACACGCCAAATATTTGTTCTCTGAATTGAGCTTGTGGACCAAGTTTTCTTCAGCCAGAAAATCCAGCATCCGATAAACGGACATAGCCGGGATTGAATTGTCATAATCCCATTGGTACTGCTCTGCAATCTCATAAGCAGAGAGCGGAGTTTTTGACCGCAGCAATATGCTAAGTACATTTCTGCGTTTCTCGGTCAGACTGACCCCTGAATTTCGGCAGGTCTGCTCTGCCACACTCAAGGCCTGTTTTATTTGGGATGCTTTCATAGCCTATTTCATCCGCAGTTCAATGTCTTTTCCAGTGAGCAGGCTGGCACTTGACCGTTGAAGCCAATCCACTGCATTGCAATCTCATGGAGATTAGAAAACCCCTAAATAGCGTCACAATGATACTGTTGAATGACGCCGGATTCTCACCTTTAAATGTATAGCCGGCAAGGGATAGGATTTGATGAAAGTGCGTACAGCCTGCCCCATTGCCTGTCTCCTGACAGGGTTACCTGGTGCATGAACATAGGCAAGCTGCCGGTCACTTTAGCTCAATGTGGCTCTTTCTGCCTGGATCGCGACTGTAATCATCTCCTTGCCGTGCAATAACGAGCTATATTACCAGCTACCGTCTTAATTTCATTGCCTCTTTTCTAATCAGCCGGCGCCACTCGTAACATCAAATGCCGGTTTACCCCTTGGACCACCACCAACAGGGCGGCTCCCACACTACTGACAAACACTTCCCAGATACCTGCGAGGCAAAGGGCGACTAGCAGCAACAGCGCCCCAGAAAATCCGACAATCATTACCAAATGGCGTTGATGATGCCGAGAGGAGATGGGGAAACCTGCCAGAGCCAGGTGGGACAAGTGTTCCTTCAGTAACGCACCCGAATTCCGAGGCCTCCCAGGGTTGGTGACACTGGGGTCAGCACACAGTGCCTGCCAGAAGCAACTATTGCCACAATATCTCTCACAGCCCTTTCGTACTCAACTTAGAAGTACGCTTGATCCCATAATATCCCAGAAATGATATATTATATCATGAAATTGTCTCTCAGCAAACCTGGGTAGGTTAGGCGGACTTGTTGCATTAAGCTACTTCGCATCCACGATCCAGCTTCTTCCTGGAATGTCTATTTGATTGTTTTTTGTTCACTTTGAGTGAAGCTACATACTCTGTCAAGGGCTGATCATTCACCGTAGAGTGCAGTCGCTCTAATCCTGCTACCTCGCAACGACCAACTCCCTTGCCTATGTCGGGCCTGGAAACCAATGCGCACTTGAGGTATTGATCTCTGAACCTGCTGTTGAAACCAACGATATAGCCTTTTTGCATAATGATGCGAACATAGCGATCACGAAGAAGGTGCAGTAGTAGGCTACTCCTTGGAGCGGTTGGTTCAGTAAATCTTCTGACGATGGTTGATAGGCGGCACAGTCAGTTGCAAAATCAAGGACTCTATCGCTAATTTTCTGATCTGAAGCTATTTTGATTTCCTATAGGCTCTCTAAGCAAACCGGAACTAGCTGAAAGAATATCTTCTGAAAAACGTTCCAGCAGCGAATGTGCTCACTCTTGTTGTTGCGGTGAAAGCTCATGGAATAATCCAGATTTTAATGCCCGGAAAATAGTCAGCTTGGGAGTAGAAGTTTTAAAACCTGATTTAGGGGAATCTGTACTTGTCGCAATAGGCGGAATCCTCATACTATATGTTATACGACAGCTGGGTTTTTCGTCTGTAGATCGCACAAAGCAGACCAGCCAAATGCCTTTAGCGGTTGACTCATTAAAGCTTGGGACCTTGTCAGCGATATATCGAGGATCGTAATACATCAAGTCTTCGGCTAATTTTATGTTCTCCTCAGTTTCCGGTAAGTTTCTATATTTACAGGTGGAATTCCATTTACAGCAAAGCTGCACCCAGATATTGCTATCGGACGAAAGTTTCATTCATTTTAAAACTGTGCAACACCCAAAGGCGTCACGCAGCGCTGAAACTGACCCAATACCGGAGGCACACTGCGGGGTATTTTTATAGGGTCAAGTTAGGTCGAGGCTGTGATGGCTCGGCGTCTGTCCAGATTGCGATAGGCAAGGGCTTCGGAAATATGTGCTGTACCGGTTCTTTCAGCGCCTGCAAGGTCTGCCAGGGTGCGGGCGACCCTGAGTATACGGTGGTAGCTGCGCGCCGAGAGCCCCAGTTTTTCTATAGACTGTCTCATCAGATGCTTTTCATTGTTTCCCAGTGCACAGTGCTTTTCCAACTCGACACCCTGCAAAAGGGTGTTGACCCTGCCCTGGCGTCGAATCTGTCTTTCACGGGCGGTGCACACCCGAGTGCGCACCACGGTAGAGGGTTCGCCAGTGGGGGTGTCCTGCAATTGGGCGGCGTTCATGGCGCTGACCTCCACCTGCATGTCAATGCGGTCCAGTAGTGGTCCGGAAAGTTTGTTGCGGTAGCGGCCAATCTGGTCCGGTGAGCAGCGACAGCGATTCTCCCCCAAATACCCACAGGGGCAGGGGTTCATGGCGCCCACTAGCTGGAAGCTGGCGGGAAAGGTGACCTGGGCTTGTGCGCGGGAGATACGCACTTCACCGTTCTCCAGGGGCTCGCGCAGTATTTCCAGTGCCTGGCGGGGAAACTCCGGCATTTCATCCAGGAACAGGACTCCGCGATGGGCCAGCGAGACCTCCCCGGGTTTTGGTGTACTGCCACCTCCCACCAGTGCGACGGGCGAGGCGCTATGATGAGGCGCGCGGAAAGGGCGCCGATTCTGGTGCGACAGGCCCGCGCTGGAGTACACAGCGGAAACCTCAATCAGCTCGGCGGCTGTGAGCGGCGGCAGTATGCCCGGCAGACGGCTGGCCAGCATGGTTTTGCCGGTGCCGGGGGGGCCGTAGAAAAGCAAGTTGTGGCCTCCAGCTGCAGCCACTTCCAGGGCGCGCCGGGCTTTTAACTGGCCGCGTACATCGACAAGATCGGCACAGTGCACATTGGTTTCTTGCGGCTTGGGGATGGCGCGGGGCAGGGGTACACGCCCATGTAGCTCAGCACATACCTGCAATAGTGAAGCGGCGCTGCCGACTTCGCCTCCCGCCAGGGCGGCATCGGCACCACACGCCTGCGGCACCACCAGTTTGCGATGGGCAAGGGTGCTGGCGATAGCTGCAGGCAGGGCGCCACTGACCTCGCGCAAAGTGCCGGTGAGCGCCAGTTCGCCGAGAAATTCGTATTGTTCCAGAGGTTCGCAGGGTACCTGGCCGGAGGCGGCAAGGATACCGATGGCGATCGCCAGGTCGTAGCGCCCGCCTTCTTTGGGCAGGTCAGCGGGCGCGAGATTGACCGTAATACGGCGCTGGGGAAATTCGAAATGGCTATTGATCAGGGCACTGCGTACCCGGTCGCGGCTCTCTCTCACCGCTGTCTCAGGCAGGCCGACAATATGGAAGGCGGGAAGTCCATTGGCCAGATGTGTCTCGACTGTGACCAATGGGGCAGAGACTCCGAGTTGTGCGCGGGCATGGGTAACGGAGAGGTTCACAATGTCCTCCTGCAAATATCCCACCGAGAACTCAGGTTTCGGGTTTGTTGTTTCCTAGGGTCAGGGCCTGTTCCAGCATTTCCACTTTGTCCTCCAGGCGCGCCAGTTTTTCCCGGGTACGTCGCAGAATATCCACCTGGGTATCGAACTCGCGCTGGGATACTAGGGGCAACCTGTCCAGGGACACCTCCAGGGCACTGCGCAGGTCACTGCTGACTACAGCGCCTTGTTGTTGTAGTTCTTTCAGTAGCTGTTGCAGTTTATCCGCAGCCACAGGCAACTCCTCGCTCAGAAATTCGTCGCTATTGGCACCGGATTGTAACCCACAGCATTTCGCCGCAAAAGTCATTCAGGGTGCACCATTCTGGCCGTTGTCCTTTTTGAGCCTCACCATGTCGGTGCATGTTTCGGACGATAGAACCAACTTGGTGCGTACCGCTTTGTTGGCGCACTGTTCGTATTTATTCCAACACCCTTTTTTTTGTCCAACCCATTGATTTTATGCAGTGTTGCAGCTTTGGCATCAACTCTGCAGTTATCCGGGTAGGTGTGCCATTTACGATCACTGGGTGTCTGGGAAGCTAGCGGTTCACAAGACGCAATAAACCCTCTGTCTACCCGACAGTACAGGACCGATTGCAGGCGGCGCCATTACAGGAATCAAAAAACTCAGATGCATAAACTCTTGGAGGATCAAAGGTGAAAACGAAAATGCACAAAATTGCCACTGCCTTCACTGGCGCTGCCCTGGCTCTTAGCGATACAGCTTTTGCCCAGAAAAATGACCCTGGTTTTAGTGTCAATGCTGGTCTGGTCTCGGACTACAGGTTTCGCGGTATTAGTCAAAGCGATGGGCAACTGGCAATACAGGCGGGAATAGATCTGGAGGTTGGCAATGGTTTTTATGTGGGCACTTGGGTTTCACAAGTGGATTTCGATTACGGCAGTGACGAAACTGATTATGAACAGGATTTCTATGGGGGTTACTCTGCGGAAGTTAATCACTCCATGCGCTACGATATTGGCTATATCTATTACGCTTATCATGGCAGTGATCGTGATGAGGATTATCAGGAAATATATGGCAGTCTAAAATTCTCGAATCTAACGCTGGGTTTTGCTTACTCCGATGACTATTGGGCTGAGTCTGGCGCTTTTTATTATCCTTACGTGGAGTATAGTTTTTCTCTGCCATCTGATCTGAGTTTGGATCTTCACATTGGTTTGAATATTTTTTCTGAGGAAATTTTCCTATACCAATTTGACTCCTACATCGATTATTCCGCAACCCTTAGTAAAGAGTTTGGCAGTCTGAATCTGAGTGCTGCTTTTGTTGGCACAGATATAAGCGACAGAGCGTGTTTTGACACCAACTGGTGTGAGCCAACGCTGCTCGCTGGCGCAAACTACACTTGGTAAGACAAGCGTCCGCAAGTAGTTGCGGGCATTATTTTTATAGGGGGGGCTATGAAGCTGATCACTGCAATTATTAAACCTTTTAAACTGGTTGCAGTACGGGATGCTTTGAGAGGGGCGGGTATAAATGGCGTGACTGTCAGTGAGGTTAAGGGATTTGGCCGGCAAAAAGGACATACGGAACTATATCGCGGTGCAGAATACGCAGTGGATTTCCTGCCCAAAACCATGCTGCAAATAGCGGTTACTGAGCAACAACTGGATGGGGTGCTGGAAGTCATCGGCTCCAGTGCGCAAAACGGAAAGATTGGCGATGGCAAAATTTTTGTAGCCAACCTTGAACAGGTAGTGCGTATACGCACCGGAGAAACCGGAAGCAATGCTATTTAGGGCCATAATTTTCAAAACATACTGTTAAGAAATATTCAGATTTGAACGGAGAGGAAAATGGAGAACCAAATCTATCAGTTGCAATATGCAATTGATACCTTTTATTTTTTGATGTGTGGCGCGCTGGTGATGTGGATGGCTGCCGGTTTTGCAATGCTGGAGGCGGGCCTGGTACGTTCAAAAAATACCACGGAGATTCTTACTAAGAATGTCGCACTGTTTGCAATTGCGTGCATCATGTATCTGATGACCGGTTACGCTATTATGTATGGTGGCAACTGGATGCTTTCCGGTATTGAGATCCTCAGCCTTGAAAATGTGCTGGTGGAGTCCGCTGGGAAAGGCTTTGAGGGTGACGCCGTATATTCCGGGGCCTCCGACTTTTTCTTCCAGGTAGTATTTGTTGCCACGGCAATGTCCATCGTATCCGGTGCCGTGGCCGAGCGTATGAAGCTGTGGAGTTTCCTGGCGTTTGCCGTTGTCCTGACAGGTTTTATTTACCCGCTTGAGGGCTCCTGGACCTGGGGTGGAAAAGACGTTTTCGGACTGTACAACCTGGATGATCTCGGTTTCTCTGACTTTGCCGGTTCCGGCATTGTACATATGGCTGGGGCAGCTGCTGCACTGGCTGGTGTTCTGGTGTTGGGCGCGCGCAAGGGCAAGTATGGCCCCAATGGTCAGGTCTATGCGATTCCCGGTGCAAACCTGCCGCTGGCAACCTTGGGTACTTTTATCCTGTGGATGGGTTGGTTTGGCTTTAATGGCGGTTCGGTACTGAAACTGGGCGATGCTGCCAATGCACACACGGTGTCCATGGTATTTGTCAATACCAATACCGCTGCAGCCGGAGGGGCTATCGCCGCCCTGATCGCTGCGCGCATCCTTTTTGGCAAAGCTGACCTGACGATGCTGCTCAATGGGGCATTGGCCGGTCTCGTGGCCATTACCGCCGAGCCCGCCACACCGACTGCACTACAGGCAACTCTGTTCGGCATGATCGCCGGTGTTATTGTGGTTTTCTCTATTATCACGTTGGATAAGCTGAGAATAGATGATCCGGTTGGCGCAATTTCCGTACACGGTGTGATTGGTGTGCTCGGCCTGATGCTGGTGCCGCTCACGAATAAAGACGCCACTATGAGCGGCCAGATAATAGGCGCCGTAACCATTTTCCTCTGGGTCTTTTCCGCTTCCCTGATGGTTTGGTACCTGCTCAAGTGGGTGACCGGTATCCGTGTCAGCGAGGACGAAGAGCAGGAGGGTGTTGACTTGGCGGAATGCGGAATGGAAGCTTACCCGGAGTTCATGAGTAATTAGTTGTTCTGAAAGACCTGCCAGGTGGCAGCCTGACCGCGGTTTTTGCAGAGAGGACACAAAAGGGGGAATAGACAAAATGAAATTGATAACGGCCGTTGTTAAACCTTTCAAACTGGATGATGTACGCACAGCCCTATCGGAAGTGGGCGTGCAGGGGATGACAGTAACTGAAGTGAAAGGCTTTGGCCGCCAGAAAGGACATACGGAACTCTACCGCGGTGCAGAGTATGTGGTGGACTTCCTGCCCAAAGTCAAACTGGAGCTGGCTCTGGATGACGATATGGTGGATTCCGCTGTTGAGGCCATTACGAAGGCCGCCCAGACAGGCAAAATCGGTGACGGTAAAATCTTCATTACCGCCTTGGAGGAGGTGATTCGTATTCGCACCGGTGAAACGGGCAGGGAGGCAGTGTAGCTGGGCCCACCAATAATCAAGGGCCAAATAAAAAATTAGCGCCAACTAGCTCTATAAGCCCCCTGGGGGCTTTTCTTTTCCCGGCCATTACCGATGCTGCCATTTGCGTGATGCAGGCAAACACCCGCTGCCCTTCTTTCGCTGAAATCCCCATAACAAATGGCAATATTCCGCAGTTTTTGTCCCAACAAAAAACTCTACGGCTTACGCTCTCATGGCTGGCAGCGCAGATAGGAAGTGCCTATATATTATTCGCCACTTTTGATGGGGCACGGGATTGTCACTCGAACTGGCTTTCGGTTTCTTATACGCCACGGGAAAAGGTGGCGCAGAGGTACTCCCTCTGTAACAGGAGTCAAGGTTACAGGGTTTTAGCTATGAAAGATGGTTACGATGATCAGGGCAAGAACTCTCGCAGTAAGGACGCCGAGGAATTTGCCGAAGAACGCAGTGTCACCTCCCGCGAGCGCGCCAGGAGTCAACTCAGTGCCGATGTGGAGGAGTTTCTCGCAGGTGGTGGCGCAATCAGCGAAATTGATCCGGATGTCAGCGCCGATCCCCCGCGCAAGCCACAGCCCAAATACGGTAGCCGCCCGATTTAGCCCCGCAACAAGTTCACCCCTCCTACAGGGTGACGGTGCACGTTTGTTGCCAGCCCTGAGAGACCCGTTGGCTTGCTGGTAGAAACCCTGTAAAATCGCTCTCCACTTAGCGCTCCAACAACCTTGGCAGCAGGCGTTCGAGTACCTCGGCGATGTAGGAAATAAACAGTGTGCCGAGGCTGGAACGATAGTATTGCGGGTCGGAAGAACCTGTCGCAAGCACTCCCAATTGGCCGCCCAGCGGCACCACTGCGGCAGAGGCCACCTGTTGCCCCTGCCCCGCAAACAGGTATGCTCGCTCTATCGGGCGTAGAATGCCACAAACAGGGCGGCCATTGCGCAGAATTCCTCCAATAGCGGTTTGAGCACTGGTGCTGGAACTGGTTTTTGCCTGGCCCAGGCTGCCGCGCGCCCCAGGTGGGGGGTCAAACAGGGTCAGGGTGGTGAATTGCACTTTGAAGTCGGCAGAAAAGCTGGCATAGAGGATCTCGGTGGCCTCGCTCACGCTCTGCGCCTCCAGCAGGGCCAGAATCAGGCGGCGGCTGTTGAAAAATAACTGGTCGTTTTCGCGGGCGTTGTGCAGCAGCTGGTCGAGCCGCTGACGCATCTCGATATTGCGCTCGCGCAACAGGTTGGTCTGGTGTGTCATCAAAGACACGGTCTTGCCATTCTCCCGCGGCAATTTGATGGTCTCCAGCAGGTCCATCCGCTCGACAAAGAACTCGGGGTTTTGTATCAGGTAGCGGGCAACTTGGCGCGCGAGCAGCTTTTCATTGCGCTGGGCCTCCTTGTGGGTATCGGAGGCAATCTCGTCAAGGGAATGCTTGGCGTCTGTTTGTTCCATTTTGATGTGTTCGATATCTGTGCGGACCTGAGTTGCAGTTGCCACTTCAGCGGGCGGGCACCCTCTGGTGACAGGTGCGCGAAATCCCCGGGAAGTGCGAATGGACTGCCACCCTGCCGGTATTGTTATTCAGAGAATAATTTGCCCGTGAAAAACCGTGATTGCGGGCCCCTTCATAGTAACTGGCTGACCCGGTCCACTCCAGTGGATTGTCAGGGCGCCACCCGGCAGATGCATGTCCACCTTGTCCTCCACCAGCTCCCGCTGGTGTGCGTAGACCATGGCGGCGCAGGCGCCAGTGCCACAGGCACGGGTTTCGCCCACGCCCCGTTCGAATACCCGCAGATGCGCCCTGCTGGGGGTCTCGATTTGCAAAAAGCCCACATTCACGCCCTGGGGAAAGCGCGAGTGTACTGCCAACAGGGGGCCCAGCTCGCGCACCGGAGCCAGCTGAATATCCTCAACCAATAGCACGGCGTGGGGGTTGCCCATGGATACGGCGCCGATGGTAAAGGTCTCGCCGTTGACCTCCAGGGGATAGCTTTCCGCACGGCGATCGGCCCTGAAGGGAATTTGTTCCGGCTCCAGAAGTGGCGCTCCCATATTCACCTCGACCTGGTCAGCGTCCATAAGGTTGAGCTGCAGGGTGCCACTGGCGATTTCCACGTTCAGGTGCTGTTTGCCGGTAAGGCGTCGCTCGTGCACAAAGCGTGCAAAACAGCGGGCGCCATTACCGCAGTTCTCCACCTCTCCACCGTCGGCATTAAAGATCCGGTAGCAGAAATCCGTATCGGGATGCCGGGGTGGTTCCACCAGAAGTACCTGGTCGCAGCCGATGCCCAGGCGGCGGTCGGCAATTCGACGGACCTTGTCGGGCGATAGCCGAATTCTCTGACTAACGCCGTCGAGCATGACAAAATCGTTGCCGAGCCCGTGCATCTTGCTGAATTTAACACGCATGGCATTTCTCTGTGGGTGTGGTATTGGGTAGACGAAGCATTATCCCTGAATACACCGGCTGTCGCGCGAGAAGTTCTGGCGAAGACAAGTGGGTCAGCAGGTAGTACATGGTCTCGCAGCTTCACGCTGGCGGCACCCTCTGTGTCGCGTTTTCGGCATGACTGGACAGGTGCTCCCTGGGTTGCCGATTGCGCCACTGTTCTTCATATTCTGACACCGATTTCGCCGCAGGGGGTCAGATTTTTTCCGGTACCGGGCTCTCCCCCCGTACCATATCGACAAAAGTTTCCCGCGCCCGTACCAGATAGGTGTTGCCACCGTCCACCAGTACCTCTGCCGCACGGGTGCGGCTGTTGTAATTTGAACTCATGGTAAACCCATAGGCGCCGGTGGAGAGCACAGCCAGCAGCTGCCCCTCCCTCAGGCACAGGGTGCGGTTCTTGCCGAGAAAATCACCGGTTTCACACACCGGGCCGACAATATCCCACAGGGCGCTCTCTCCCTGATTCGGTGTAACCGGTACAATATCCTGCCAGGCTTGGTACAGGGCCGGGCGCAGGTTGTCGTTCATGGCGGCGTCGACAATGGCGAAGTTGTGTTCCTCCGTGCGCTTCAGGTAATCGACCCGGGTTAACAGTACGCCACCGTTGGCAGCGATGGAGCGCCCCGGCTCCAGAATCAGGCCCAGGTTGCGATCGCCGATGCGTTCGAGTACCGCCATCAGATAGTCCGCCACCGGTGGCGGTTCCTCTCCCCGATAGCGCACACCCAGTCCACCGCCCAGATCCAGATGTTCCAACTGGATGCCCTGCTCAATGAGCCGGTCGACCAGTTCCAGCAGTCGATCCAGGGCGTCCAGGAAAGGCGCTATCTCGGTGAGTTGGGAGCCGATATGGCAGTCCACACCGATCACGTTCAAATGTGCGGAGTTTGCCGCGCGCGCGTAGGTGTCCAGGGCGTGTGCAATGGCGATACCAAACTTGTTTTCCTTAAGGCCAGTGGAAATATAGGGATGGGTTTGGGCATCGACATCCGGATTCACTCGCAGTGAGATGGGGGCCACGGTCTCGCACTCTGCCGCCACCTGCTCCAGGCGGTGCATTTCCGCTTCGGATTCAATATTGAAGCAGTGCACACCCACCTCGAGGGCGCGGCGCATCTCATCGGCCGTTTTCCCCACACCGGAGAAAACCACACGGGAGGGGTCACCGCCGGCCAGCAGTACCCTCTCCAACTCGCCTCCGGAGACAATATCAAAGCCGGCACCCAGCTGTGCCAGAAGAGACAGGATGCCCAGGTTGCTATTGGCCTTGACCGCGTAACAGATCAGGCCGGGATGACTGCCGAGGGCATTGGCATAAGCTTGGTATTGCCGCGCAAAGTGCGCGCGGCTGTATACGTAGGTTGGGGTGCCGAAACGCCCGGCGATCGCTTCCAGGGAAACCTGTTCCGCCCACAGGCTGCCGTCGCGGTAACTGAACTCGCTCATTTCAGTGTTTCTTGCTCCGCTGGGGATTCCCCGTTGTTGCGATCCTCCTCCTCAGGTTCACCCGGCTGCGTCGCTGTGGTGCTGGTGGGTACGGTGGATGGTGGTCCGGTGGTAATACTCGGAGCCGGCGAAGCGGGGGCCTGGGGCAGGTAGAGCGGACCTTTCTGGCCGCAACTGGCGGCCAGAGCGGCACTGGCCAGGAGAGCCAGGAGGGAGAGAAACGGTATTTTCGACATGGATGACATCCTGCGCCTGGGCTCGCCAAGCGGTGTTCGGCAAAAGCCTGATAGTATAGCGGCCCGGAAATTTCTACCAAGCAGACCCTCACAGAAGTTACAAAACATGAGCCAGACCAGATACGACGCAGCTGTTGAACACACCCTGATGGCGATCGAGGACGCTGTGGATAACTGCGCCTGGGATATTGACTTCGAGCGCAATGGCGCCGTGTTGACCCTGACACTGGAGGACAATGGCAGCCAGGTTATTATCTCGCGCCAATCGGCCAGTTGCGAACTTTGGGTGGCGGCCAAGTCCGGTGGTTACCATCTGGCTTTCGCCCCTGCTGGTTGGACATGCGCTAGCACCGGTGAAAACCTGCCAGCGCTGCTGGATCGTGTCTTGAGCGATCAGCAGGGGGAGCCGGTGTCATTGGCACTGTCCCTGTAGGCCGGTCCCGGAAGGCACAGTGCGCAGTGCGATCGCGCTTCTCGCCTGGGCGCAGGCCTTGCGCACCTGCACCGGCGCGGTACCGCCAATGTGGCTACGGGCAGCGACGGAGCCCTCCAGAGTGAGCACGGCAAACACGTCCTCACCAATTTCTCCACTGAATTGCTGCAGTTGGTGCAAACTCAGTTCTGCCAGGTCCTTGTCCTGTTCGATGGCAAAAGACACCGACTGGCCGACAATCTCATGGGCATCCCGGAAGGCAACGCCCTTGCGTACCAGATAGTCGGCCAGGTCTGTGGCGGTGGAGAATCCCCTGGCCGCAGCCTTGAGCATATTGCTTCTTTTTGCCTGCAGTGCCGGCACCATATCCGCAAAGGCGCGCAGGCAGTCCAGTGCGGTATCGGCGGTGTCGAATAGCGGCTCCTTGTCCTCCTGATTGTCCTTGTTGTACGCCAGCGGTTGGCTTTTCATCAGGGTCAGCAGAGCCACCAGGTGGCCGTTGACGCGACCGGTCTTGCCGCGCACCAATTCCGGCACGTCCGGATTTTTCTTCTGCGGCATAATGGAGGAGCCGGTGCAGAAACGGTCCGGCAGATCGATAAAATCGAACTGGCTGGAAGCCCAGAGCACCAGTTCCTCGCTGGCACGGGACAGATGGGTGAGCAGCAGTGCGGCGAAGGCGCAGAATTCGATGGCGAAATCCCGGTCACTGACCGCGTCCAGGGCATTCTCGCTGGGCGCATCGAAGCCCAGCAGTTCGGCGGTGCGGGCGCGGTTAATCGGGTAGCTGGTGCCGGCCAGTGCGGCGGCGCCCAGGGGCGAGCGGTTCAGGCGCTTGCGGCAATCCATCAGGCGCTCGAAATCCCGGGTGAGCATGGCGTTCCAGGCCAGCAGGTGGTGGCCGAAGGTCACCGGCTGCGCACTCTGCAGGTGGGTGAAGCCCGGCATGATGGTATCGGCCTCGCGTTCGGCCAGCGCTACCAGTCCCGATTGCAGGCGGGTCAGTTCGGCGGCGATCCGGTCAATATGGCCGCGCAGCCACAGGCGAATATCCGTTGCCACCTGGTCGTTGCGGGAGCGACCGGTGTGCAGTTTTTTGCCGATGGGGCCGATACGCTCGGTCAGGCGCGCCTCGATATTCATATGCACGTCCTCCAGTTGCACCGACCAGGGAAATGTCCCGGTTTTAATTTCCTCGGCGATGTCCCCCAGGCCAGTGGCGATTTTACGGTACTCCCCATCGCTCAATACCCCAACCTCCGACAACATCTGCGCATGGGCAAGGGAGCCCTGGATATCCTCCAGTGCCATACGTTGATCGAAGGAGACCGAGGCGGTAAACCGCTCGACAAAGGTATCGGTGGCCTCGCTGAAGCGACCGCCCCAGGGTTTGGCGGCCGGGTTGTTGGCGGAGCTGGTGGGGACTTTGTGATTGCTCATGGTTTTCCTGGCTGCAGTGAGGTGAAAGACCGGGGAGCTTGGTGGTATCTTGCCCTGTGAGTTTAAGGACAATCAAGAATAACAACTGCATGTCATTTCCCAGGCCGCCGGGCATTATATCGCAGAAAATTCGAAAACCTGATGTTAATGACAAGGATTCTGCGATTTCCAATACGCTCCCTTTTCTGCCGGACCTGTGCAGTGCCACCGCTCTGGTGGCACTGGTACTGATGGGGGAGCTGCTGGCCCTGGTGCTGGTACTGGCTCTGGATGGATTGCGTGAATTCAACTGGCAGCGCCTGGGGCTGGTGTCGCTGTTGGTCCAGTGGGTGATACTGCCCTCGGCAGCGGTCTTGTGTCGCCTGCGCCCCTATTTGTCCCGGTTGTCCCACAAACGGGCCGTCGGGCTCAGTTTCACTGCGGTGCTCGCTGTATTGGGCGCTGTTATGGCGATCCAGCGCGCCCTGCGCGCGCACTTGTTGCAGGCCGGTTTTGACTGGTGGGGGTTTGCTGGCGACTGTCTCCTGGGTGCTATCTGCGCCGGCGTGGTACTGCGCTATGCCTACCTGCAGCAGCAGCTTGTCAACCAGCAGCAGGCAGAGCTGGGTGCGCGCATCGCAGCGTTGCAGTCCCGTATCCGCCCGCATTTTCTGTTTAACAGTATGAACAGCCTGGCCAGTCTGATCGCTGTGGACCCGGACCGCGCCGAGCGGCTGGTGGAGGATTTATGCACGCTGTTTCGCGCCAGCCTTGCCGAATCCAGGCTGGTACCCCTGCAACAGGAGGTCACTCTGGCCCGGCGCTACCTGGAGATAGAGGCGCTGCGGCTGGGGGGGCGCCTGAGGCAGCAGTGGCAGCTGGAGGCAGGGCTGGAGGGAATCCAACTGCCCAGTCTGCTGCTGCAGCCCCTGCTTGAAAACGCTGTTCTGCACGGCGTGGCGCAGTTGCGCAAGGGTGGAGAAATCACAGTGCAATGCAGAGCCCGGGACGGCGCCCTCAGCATCACTATCGTCAACCCCCTGCCGCAGGAAACTGTGCGCCTTTGCAGGGAAAGCAATGGTATGGCCATGGAGAATATCCGCCAGCGTCTCGCGGCCTATTACGGTGATCGCTTCAGGTTTACCGCCGGTCGGGAGAACGACCACTATCGGGTGGTCTTGCAGCTACCCTTGCTGCCGAGGGAGTCGGCTCAGCGGGGAACAGAGGTCGCGATGAAAAGCAAAAGGCATACCGAGGTGACGCAGTGACCCAGTTGCGAGTCCTGATTGTCGATGACGAGCCCCTGGCCCGTATGCGCCTGCAACGGCAACTGGGTACCATCGAGCAATGCTCGCTGGTGGGTGAAGCCGCGGATAGCGAGTCCGCACTTTTACAGGTGCAATTACTGGATCCGGATCTTGTTTTACTCGATATTGAAATGCCCGGCGGCTGTGGCCTGGCGCTGGCGCAGCAGCTGGCTGCCCGCGACTGCCCGCCGGCAATCATTTTTTGCACTGCCCACGATGAATTGGCCCTGCCCGCGTTTGCTACCTCGGCGGTTGGCTACTTACTCAAGCCAGTCAGTATCGAACAGCTGCGCCAGGCAATGGCAAAGGTGCAGCGCCTCAGCAAACCCCAGCAAAAACTGTTGCAGGGCACACAGGAATTCCCTGGCCGCAACCGTATCAAGGCTGTGAGCCGTCTGGGGGTGGAACTCTTGCCGGTGAACGCCATCCGCTGCCTGATTGCCGACAGTAAATATGTCCTGGCCCATCACCCCGCCGGTGAAACGATCCTGGATGAATCCCTGAAGGAGTTGGAGCGCGAGTTCGGCGCGCGCTTTGTGCGCGTGCACCGCAGCACCCTGGTGGCCCGGGAGTATATCGTTGGCCTGCGTAAGGAGGGCGGCCATTACCGGGTAGAGCTGGAGGGAGTGACAGAGGCACCGTTGGTGAGCCGGCGCATGTTGTCGTCCGTAAAGGCCCTGGTTGCAGAGCTGTGCTGAGCACCCGGCACGCTTTCAACGCAGGAATACCGTCGCTACCGCGGCTAACATCAGCAGTGCAAGGCTCACCCTGGTGATCCTCGCCGGTAATGGTTTGTGGAAAACGGGCCGCAGACTGCCGCCGAGAGCCAGCCAGATAAAATCCACCACCGCAGCAACCAGCAGGCAGATCAATCCCGTTGCGATATAGCTTGGGCCACGCCCTTCAATCGGAAGCAGGAACTGGGAGAAAATGGCTAAAAAAGCGGCGTAGGCTTTTGGATTGAGCAGATTCAGGATAAATCCATCCAGCAGTGAGGGCGCCCGGGTTTTAGCCGATTGGCCCCGCTCCCCTACGGGAGCCGTAGCGATTGTGAGCGCAATGTAGCCAATATAGAGTGCTCCACCCACCTGTACAGCAAAACGGGCCTGGGGCCAGGCCGACAGCAGTGCCGCCACACCGGCAGTGGCACCAACAATCGCTACGCACAGCCCGAGCAGGATACCGATCAAAAAACCGGTACTTTCCCTCATGCCAAAAGTGGCTCCCGAAGCAGCCAGCGCAAGTGGGGCAGGGCCGGGAGAGCCGAGCAGCAGGCCGGTGGCTGCGATCAGGGAAAACAGGGCTTCGGACATAAACGCCTACCCTATCTCCCGCCCGTAACGTCAATAAATGCGCCCGTGGTAAATGCAGACTCATCGCCGAGAAGCCAGGCGGCCGCTGTAGCCACTTCTTCCGGTTGGCCGCCCCGTCCGAGGGGAATTGAGGATTTTAGCCGCTCTATCCTGTCGGGCTCCCCGCCCTCTGCGTGCATTTCTGTGTGGATAAAACCGGGTCGTACGCCATTTACCCGAATTCCCTCGCTGGCAATTTCCTGGCTGAGGCCGATAGTCAGGGTGTCGACCGCGCCTTTACTGGCCGCATAGTCGATATATTCATTGGGTGATCCCGAACGGCTGGCACCGGAGGAAATATTGACGATGGCGCCTCCCTTACCACCATGTTTGGGTGACATTCTTTTTATAGCTTCGCGGCAGCAGAGTAGGGTGCCTGTGATATTGGTGGTGAGGATCTGGTTAATGCGTTCTGCATCCATTGCCTCAACACGCATTTGCGGTTTGAGGATTCCAGCATTGTTCACCAGGTATTGCAGGGGGCCGAGCTGCCGGTCCACTTCCCTGAATAAATGCAGGATATCGACCTTAAAGGCAATATCTGCGCGCACGGCGATTGCCGGAACGCCAATGGCGTGAAGTTCACTGAGCAGGGATTCGGCCGATTCTTTCCGATCCCGGTAACTGAAGGCGATATGATAGCCGCGCTGGGCAAGTAACCGCGCCGTGGCGGCGCCGATTCCGCGGCTTCCGCCGGTGATAAGCGCAATCTTTTTTTCACTGTTTGAAAGCATTTTCCAAGCCTGTGAGGGTATTGTTTTCAGAAGGGTAACGCCGGTGTTCCCAAGGTTTCTGCCAGCGCTGCTGCTACCTGGATCGCGGGGTCTCAAAGGAATATAGTGTTTGCCTAAGCGGGAGAAGAAGCTGTCAGATTGGGTATCCCAATCGACAGCAAACGCCTTGTTTTCCGCCGAATTCAAAAGGGTGCTTAATACAGTTGCGGTCCACCATCACCGTATTCCGAATCATTTTGCAGGCTCAATTCACCTGCGGCGCTGTTTAAGTATTCGGCATCGGATTCGGATTTGAGCTTGATCATCAGGCGCAGGTCGTTGGAGGAGTCCGCGTGGGCGAGGGCATCCTCGTAGGTGATCTCACCGCGGTCGTAGAGTTCGTAGAGGGCCTGATCAAAGGTCTGCATACCCTGCTCGCCGGAGCGCTTCATCAGTTCCTTCATTTTGTGCACCTCGCCCTTGCGGATCAGGTCTGACATCAACGGGGTGTTGATCATGATTTCCAGACAGGCGCGGCGGCCGTCCCCATCCGGTGTCGGTACCAGTTGCTGTGCGACCATCGCCTTCAGGTTCAGTGACAGGTCCATAAACATCTGCTCGTGGCGGTCCGCGGGGAAGAAATGGATGATGCGGTCGAGGGCCTGGTTGGCGTTGTTGGCGTGCAGGGTGCACAGGCACAGGTGGCCGGTCTCGGCGAAGGCGATGGCGTGGTCCATGGTCTCCCGCGAGCGCACCTCTCCAATCAGGATCACATCCGGTGCCTGGCGCAGGGTGTTTTTCAGGGCCACTTCGAAGGATTCGGTATCCAGGCCCACCTCGCGCTGGGTCACAATACAGCCGCGGTGCTGGTGGATAAACTCAATGGGGTCTTCAATGGTGATGATATGACCTTTGGAGTTCTCATTGCGGTGACCGATCATGGAAGCCAGCGAGGTGGATTTACCGGTGCCGGTGGCGCCCACAAAAATAATCAGGCCGCGCTTGGTCATGGCCAGGTCTTTGAGCACATCCGGCAGGCCGAGCCCGTCGATAGTGGGGATCTTAGTCTCGATGCGGCGCAGTACCATACCCACCAGGTTGCGCTGGAAAAATGCCGAGACCCGGAAACGGCCTACATTGCGCACCGCAATGGCGAAATTCAGCTCTTTTTTCTCGGCAAATTCGCGCCGCTGCTTTTCACTCATGGTGCCCACCACCAGTTCGCGTGCCTTCTCCGGCGTGAGCGAGGTGCTGCTAACGGGCGCCACGCGGCCGTGCAGTTTGATGGAGGGTGGTATGCCAGCGGTGATAAACAGATCCGAAGCGCCTTTCTCTACAACCAGTTGTAGAAGTCTTTCAATTTCCATGGTGGTTACCGCAATTTATGCTTGAAGTGATGGGCCCCGCCTGTGGCCCGGGTAGAATTGACGCTTAGAAGTTCTCCGGCATCTTGGCTTTTTCCCGCGCAACTTCTCGGCTGACGATACGGCGCGCCACCAGATCTTCCAGACATTGATCCATGGTCTGCATGCCGGTGCTGGCACCGGTCTGGATGGCGGAATACATCTGGGCGATCTTGTCCTCGCGGATCAGGTTTCGAATTGCCGGAGTGCCGCGCATGATTTCGTGGGCGGCGACACGACCGCCGCCGGTTTTCTTGAGTAGAGTCTGGGAGATAACCGCCTGCAGGGACTCTGACAGCATGGAGCGCACCATGGCCTTTTCCTGTGCCGGAAAGACATCCACAACCCGGTCGATGGTTTTGGCTGCGGAAGTGGTGTGCAGGGTACCGAAGACCAGATGGCCGGTTTCCGCAGCGGTGAGTGCCAGGCGAATGGTTTCCAAATCCCGCATCTCACCCACCAGGATAATATCCGGGTCTTCACGCAGTGCCGAACGCAGCGCTTCGGCAAAACCGTGGGTATCCCGGTGCACCTCGCGCTGGTTCACCAGGCACTTTTTGGATTCGTGCACAAATTCGATCGGATCTTCAATGGTGAGGATGTGCTCATATTTGTTGTCATTGATGTAATCCATCATCGCCGCCAGGGTGGTGGACTTGCCGGAACCGGTGGGGCCCGTGACCAGCACCAGGCCGCGGGGGGTGTCTGAAATCTGTTTGAATACCTGTCCCATTCCCAGGTCTTCCATGGTGAGTACCTTGGAGGGGATGGTCCGGAAAACGGCACCGGCGCCGCGGTTGTGATTAAACGCATTGACACGAAAGCGCGCCACTCCGGGCACTTCGAAGGAAAAGTCTGTCTCCAGAATTTCCTCGTAGTCCTTGCGCTGCTTGTCGTTCATGATCTCGTAGATCAGGCCGTGCACCTGCTTGTGCTCCATTGCCGGCAGATTGATGCGGCGCACATCGCCGTCCACGCGGATCATCGGCGGCAAGCCGGCGGAGAGGTGCAGGTCTGAGGCGTTTTGCTTGGCGCTGAAGGCGAGGAGTTCCGTGATATCCATACTGCTACCTTAGGTTCTTGTTTTGGCTCAGGTAAAATTGCCGCTCAATTCGGTACGGGCCCCAGTATATGCGCAAAGAGACCATCGTCGAAAACCTGAATGCAGTCGGTGAGCGGATTGTGACATGCTGCAACAACTGCGCTCGCAACCCTGCAGAAATCACCCTGCTGGCGGTTTCCAAAACGCAACCGGCGGAGGCGCTGCGCATCGCCTACGAGGCCGGCCAGCACCACTTTGGCGAAAACTACCTGCAGGAGGCCCTGCAAAAGCAGGACAGACTGGCGGACCTGGATATTTGCTGGCATTTTATTGGACCACTGCAGTCCAACAAAACCCGTGCGGTGGCCGGGCACTTCCAGTGGGTACATAGCGTGGATCGACTGAAAATCGCCCAGCGCCTGTCCGCACAGCGTCCGCATACACAGCCACCGCTGAATATCTGCCTGCAGGTGAATATTGATGGGGAGCACAGCAAGTCTGGCGTTGCCCCGCAGGCAGTGGCAGCGCTGGCACAGGCCGTGGTGCCGCTGCCGGGATTGCGCTTGCGCGGGCTGATGGCGATTCCTGCGGCGCAGCGGGACCCGGCGCAACAGTGCGGGCCTTTTGCCGAACTGGCGCGCCTGCTGCAGGCATTGCGCGAGCAATTTCCCGAACAGCCCCTGGATACCCTGTCGATGGGAATGTCGGCGGATATGGAGATGGCGATCGCCTGTGGTGCCACCATTGTGCGCATCGGCACAGATATTTTTGGCGTGCGGAAATAGTCTGTGTACCGTGATCTGCGCTCTTTTCCGGCGCCGGGAATACTGTTATTGCAAGCCCGTTGTGCTCTCTGTCAGAGGTATCCTCGCCATCCAGCGGGCATGGGCTCTAGGTGCTGGGGTAGAAGTCCTGCAGTAAAAACGGCCCCGCAGGGCCGTGGAGGGATCAAATGTACCGGGATCAAGGCCGGGATTGCGCCAGATTCTTTTTCTGTTCCTCTTTGAGCAGGTAGGTGGCAAAAAATAGCGCGGTGGCCTGGGTAAAGGCATCGCGGTTTTCCTTCTTGCGATAGCCGTGCCCTTCGTTCAGCGCATTCATGTACCACACTTCGTTGCCGTTTTCGCGCAGGGCTGCCACAATCTGCTCCGCTTCGGTAACGGGCACGCGGGGGTCGTTTTGCCCCTGCACCACAAACATGGGCACCTGGATTTTTTCCACATTGTTATTGGGGCTGATGTTCTCCAGAAAGGCGCGCATTTGCGGGTCGCGCTCATCACCGTATTCCACCCGACGCAGGTCGCGGCGGTAACTCTTGGTGTTGGTCAGGAAGGTGACAAAGTTGGAAATGCCCACGATATCCACTGCTGCCTTGAGTCGATCGGAGTAGTGCATACCGGCGGCCAGTACCATATAGCCGCCGTAGCTGCCACCGAACACGGCGACCCGCTCCGCATCCAGATCAGGCTGTGTGGCGATCCAGTCCAGCAGGGCACCGATGTCCTTGACCGAGTCCTCGCGCTTATAGCCGTTATCCATGGCCAGGTAACTTTTGCCGTAGCCAGCGGAACCCCGCACATTGGGCGCGATGACCGCGGCACCCAGCGCTTCCAGCCACAGTTGGTAGGTACTGGAGAACACCGGGCGGTACTGGCCCTCCGGTCCCCCGTGGATGGAAATAATGACCGGTACCGGGCCCTCGGCCCCGCGCGGCCTGTATACGAAGGCGGGAATCTCGCGGGCCTTGCTGTCGACTGTATCGAAAGTGGGGTAGTGCACCAGTTCCGGCTCGACAAATTTGCCGGTATTCAGGCCGCCCACTTCGCTGTAGGTCCAGCGGGTGAGATTGCCACTGGACAGCGGATGCCGGCCAAGGGCAAGCACAAAGGTGTCGGTGGGGGTCTTTGGTGTGTTCAGGGAAAGTGCCAGTTTGTCGCCCCGCGGCGTGAATTCAATGCCGCCGATAACCCCGATGGGCAGGGCATCCACTCTGCTGTAGCGGTCGTCGCGCGGATCGTACAGGTAGAGCGCGGATAAGCCGTTCTCGTTGGCTGTGAAGGCGCCGCGACGGCCATCTTTGCTCAGTACAAAATTGCTGATGTCCCAGGGAATATCTGCGCTAATCACTTTTTCATCGCCACTGGCCAGGTCCTTGCGAATCAGTTGGGTGAATTCGCCACCTCGGTCGCTTATCAGGTAGACAGAGCGGTCGTCGTGGCTAAAGCCCGCGGGAAAGTTGCGCGAGTCGTCTTCACCACCTCCGGCTACCAGTGTCAGTGCGCCGCTGTCGAGATCCAGCAGGTGGGCCAGGGAGCGCGTCGAGGAGAGGTATTGCAGCACCAGCAGCTGGTTGCCGGATTGGGAGAAACCGGCGGGACCCCACCAGCTGCCGTCCTCGGCCTTCACGATCAGGCGGTCCTTTTGGGTATCACCGTCAAAGGTGCTCAGCCAGATATCGTTGGCGCTGCCGTTGCGACGGGTGCTCTGGTAAGCCAGGGCAGACCCCTGTTTGTTCCACAGCAAGGCACCGTTGCGGGATTCGCCGTCGGTCATCATCTTGTGCTTGCCGCTGCCGATATCGAACAGGAAGATCTGCGCATATTCGTTGCCACCGGCATCCATGGTGAAAGCCAGCTGCCGGTGTTCCGGACGGGTGGCCACGGTGCTGATCGGTTCTTCAAAAAAGGTCAGTTGGCGGCGGGCACCACCGGCGCGCTCCACCTTGTGCAGTTGGTTCACCTCGCCAAAACGGGTGCTGACAAACAGGCCGATGCCCTCCATATCCCAGCCGCGGAAACTGGCCGAGCGCACGTTCTGGTAGCGGTTCAGCCTGTCGACAATGCTCTGGGGAATGGAGGGGACATCTTCCAGCAGCAACTGGCCGTTGTTTTCCGTACGGCTCTCCACCGCACTGGCCAGGCCCGATGCACCGAGCAATACGGCAGTGATTAAAGAGCGCCACTGGTACATAGTGTTCTCCTTGGCTGGCCCGCGCAGGCACAGCTCTCTTGTTATTGGAATGAGATGGCCACATATTAACGGAATCCTCAACAGGGGAAACAGTGTTGAAATTTACAGCAGGTGAGCTGGGTGCTTGCCGAGGTAATCCGAGTGACTGCGACAGATCCCAAAATCGTTTTTATCGGCGGTGCCGGCAATATGGGCGGTGCGGTGATCGGCGGCCTGTTGGCGGCCGGCTACCCGGCGGACAGGATTGTGGCAACCGGGCGCGATCCCCAAAAGCTGGCAGCGTTTGCGAAATGCCACGGTGTGGCGGCGCACAGTGATACTCTTGCCGCGATCGGTGATGCGGATGTGATTGTATTGTCGGTCAAGCCCCAGGCGATGCGCGACTTGTGCACGGGTCTGCGTTCGCACCTGGACGGGCACAATCCGCTGATCATCAGTTTTGCAGCCGGCATACCCCTGGCTGCCTATCGGCGCTGGCTCGGTGAGCACCTGCCCATCGTGCGCGCCATGCCCAATACCCCGGCGCTGGTGCAGACGGGGGCGACCGGTTTGTATGCGGGCGCAGGCGTGACCGCTGAGCATCGCGCCATCACCGAGCGGATTGCCAATGCGGTGGGGATTTTCCTGTGGGTCCGGGAAGAGTGTGAAATCAACCAGATCATTGCTGTGGCGGGCTCTGCCCCAGCCTATTTTTTCCTGTTTATGGAGGCCATGATTGAGGCCTCTGTCGCCAGCGGATTTGCCCGCGCCGATGCGGAGCGCCTCGTGTTGCAAACTGCCCTGGGTGCCGCCAAACTGGCCATGGCCAGCGAAGAGGATGTGGCCAAGCTGAAGCGCAATGTGATGTCACCGGGTGGTACCACAGAGTGTGCCGTAAAGCGTTTTGAGCAGGGGGGACTCTTCCATCTGGTGGCCGAGGCCATGCGCGATTGCGCCGAACGCGCTTCAGAGATGGAGCGGGAATTGGACCGCTAGGATTATCAATCAATTGGGTGATGCAGGCAGCATCGCCTATCAGTCACGCTTCAGGGGTTTTCAATGACAAATACCTTCAGCAATATCGGCGTCTTCCTGGTGGCGACCCTGGGTATCCTGTACCTGTTTGCGGTGTTGATGCGCTTGTTACTGCAGCTGGCCCGTGCGGATTTCTACAACCCCATTTCCCAGGGGATCGTCAAGATCACTAATCCACTGCTGTTGCCCCTGCGCAAGGTGGTTCCCGGGGTACTTGGCGTTGATATGGCTTCGGTGGTGCTGGCGCTGCTGGTGGGACTGGCGATGATATTGGCCTGTGGACTGTTGGCCGGCTTTGGGTTGTTTAACCCTCTCAGTGCGCTGCTGTGGTCTTTGATCGGCTGTGTTGCCACGGTGATCGCGGTGGTGTTTATCGGCCTGCTGATTTCCATCGTATTCAGTTGGATTGCCCCCCACAGTGGCCATCCAGCACTGATGTTGCTGCGCCAGCTGCTGGAGCCCTTCTGTGCCCCGGTGCGCAGGTTGATACCGCCTCTGGGGGTGATTGATATCAGCCCGATTTTCGTGTTTATCCTGCTGACAGTGGCAGACAAACTGTTGCTGGGTTTTGCGCAGATGGCCAATATGCCCGCTTTTGTGTACCAGCTGTTTTGGCATATCCCCGGCTTGTGAAGGATGGTGCGCAGGGAAGATTTCTTGCGCTGCGCACTGGGTCGCATTTGCCCGAGCGTCGGGCCCTTATACTGGAAGCGGTTGGCTCCCGCCGGCTGCAACGGGCGGGGGATCTGTATCCAGGTTGTCAACAATAAGAACGCCTTGACATGGAAGACGCACTTTTACGCCAGCATATTGCGGACTACGATCGCTGGAAAAAGAATCTGGACTGCCAGTTTGCCCTTTTCAGCGAGTGGCTGGAGCGCTACTTCCCCAATTCTGCAGGGGCCCGCCAGGCTGTGCAGCAGGCGCGCACTCTGCTCACCGAAGACCAGTTTACCCTTGTTCTGGTGGGGGAATTTTCCCGAGGCAAAACTGAACTGATCAATGCGCTGTTGTCACAGACTTACGACAAGCGCTTGCTGCCCTCCAAACCCGGGCGCACTACCATGTGCCCCACGGAGATCTTCAACGATGGCGCCGAGTACGCCAGCTTGCGCCTGCTGCCGATCGAAACCCTCGCCACCAATACCAGCCTGGAGAGTTTCCGCCGCATTCCACAAAAATGGGTCACCCACGAGTTCGATGCCAATGATCCCGAGGCCACCCGCGCAGCCCTGTTGAAGGTTGCCGCGACCAAGTCGGTGAAACCGGAGGAGGCGGCGCGATACGGCTTTGACCGCCGCCACCTGGATGACAATGGCAAACTAGTAGAGATTCCCGCCTGGCGCTATGCCCTGATCTGCCTGCCACACCCGCTGCTGGATCAGGGGTTGCGCATCATCGACACACCGGGTCTAAACGCCCTTGGCAATGAGCCCGAGCTGACACTCGGCACCCTGCCCGGGGCCCAGGCGGTGGCCTTCCTGCTCGCCGCGGACGCCGGCGTCAGTGGTACCGATATGCATATGTGGGAGACCCACCTGGCACCCCTGCGCAATCATCGCGGCACGGCGGTGATGGCACTGCTGAATAAAGTGGATGTTCTCTGGGAGGACCCCGATGAGGATGTCGAGATTTTGTTGCAGCGAATGCGCGCCCAGGTCGCCGGTCTATTGTCGCTGCCCCGGGAAAGTGTCACTGCTGTATCGGCGAAAATGGCGCTGCTGGCGCGACAGCAAAGTGATGTGGCACTTATGCGCAACAGCCGCTTTGCCGATTTTGAAACTCTCCTGGTGCAGCGCCTGCTGGAACACCGCCAGAAGATGGCAGAGCACCGCGCCCTGCACCAGGCCCTGACTTTGATGGCAGATACCCGCGATCTGCTCAAACGCCGTCTCAACAGTGGTCGCGCGGCGCTGACACACCTGCAGCGAAACAGCACCAGTACCCGGGAGCAACTGGCGGAGCTGAGCCAGTTGCAGCAGACGGTACGTGAACAGCACAAGCTGTGTCACCAGGAGCTGCTCACGCTCAAATCCAGCCAGCGCATGCTGATGCGTCGGAGCCCGTCTCTATTGGCCCCAATTTCCAGCCACCAGCTGCAGCTATTGATCGAAGACACCAGCAAAGCATTGCACAAACGCTGGACGCCCATGGGATTGGCCAAAGCCATCGAGAGTTTTATGGTGGGTGTCGATCACCAGCTCTCTAATCTTGAGCGCGAGGTCAACCAGGTCAATCGTCTTTTGGATGCTGTTTTCGAGCGCTCCAGTCTGAAGAAGGCGGCCAGTACCGGAGAGTATTTCAATATTCGACAATTCCGTGCCACTCTGCGTGGCCTGCACGGTCAGGCGGCCCAGCTACGACGCTCACCGCAATTGTTACTGGCGCGGCGCAATCGACTGAGCGAGCGCTTTATCGCGACCCTCGCCAGTGAGGTGAGACGGCTCTACGGTGAGATGAGCAGTGCCGCAGAGGCCTGGCTGGAGCGGGCCCTGGACCCCCTCAAGCAACATGCCCAGTACCAGAAGCATCTGTTGAACCGACAATTGATCAAGCTTACCGAGTTGAAACAGAAAAGCCGCAGTCGGCGCACCAATCTGCGCAGCCTGGAGGAAGAGGTGCTGCGTAACGACGGGGCCCTGTCGGCACTGGAGGCGTTGCTTCGCCACAGCGCTTCCACTCCTCAACCGCTGGCTCGGGCACCCCGCGCGCGTAATGTCACGCCACTGAAGACCTCTCTCAGCTGCTGAACAGGGCAGGCGGTTTCCACGGGTGGATTCTTCGATTGTCATCCGCTGCGGCGCTCCCGTACACTTGCTGCTCCGGTAGTTGCCAGCCTCCAAGTAATCGACAGATATAAACGCCTTGTTCACGGAAAACCCCACTACGCCTGAGGAGGATCAGAGTGCCAACGCCACGGGCTCTGTAGGTCTTGTCGCCCCCAAGCGCCACAGGTTTATCGAACCATTGTCCCTGGCCTGCGGGCGCATTCTGCAGGACTATACCCTGGTGTACGAAACCTACGGTGTGCTGAATGCCCAGAAGAGCAATGCGGTACTCATCTGTCATGCCCTCTCGGGTCACCACCACGCCGCCGGGCGGCACAGCCCCGATGACAAGCGGCCGGGCTGGTGGGATCACTATATCGGCCCCGGTAAACCGATTGATACCAATACATTTTTTGTGGTTGCCCCCAATAACCTGGGCGGCTGCCATGGCTCCACCGGGCCGGTTTCCATCAATCCTGACACCGGCAAACCCTGGGGGCCGGATTTTCCCGCTCTGCGGGTGCGCGATTGGGTACACAGCCAGGCGCGCCTTGCGGACCTGTTGGGAATCGAGCAGTGGGCGGTGGTGATCGGTGGCAGCCTGGGCGGCATGCAGGCCATGCGCTGGTCACTGGAATATCCAGAGCGGTTGCGCCACTGTGTGGTGATTGCCTCGGCGATGAAATTGTCGGCGCAGAATATCGCTTTCAATGAGACCGCTCGCCAGGCCATCACTTCAGACCCGGATTTTTGCGAGGGGCGCTATTTGGAGCGGAAAAAGTTACCCCGTCGCGGCCTCGCAGTGGCGCGTATGATAGGCCATATCACCTATCTTTCCGACGATGGTTTGGGGCGCAGGTTTGGTCGGGAATTGCGCACCGGCAGTTTCCAGCAGGGTACTGAGGAAGTGGAGTTCCAGATACAGAGCTATCTGCGCCACCAGGGCGATACCTTCTCCAGCAGTTTCGATCCCAACACCTATATTCTGATGACCCGTGCCCTAGACTTTTTCGACCTCGCACGGGAGTACGGTGACGACCCTGTGGCCGCATTTGCCAATGCCCGCTGCCGTTTCCTGTTGGTTGCCTTCACGTCCGACTGGCGCTTTGCGCCACAGCGTTCGCGGGAGATTGCGGATGCATTGATGCACGCCAATATACCTGTGAGCTATGCGGAAATTGAGTCGGCCATGGGCCACGATGCTTTTCTGCTGCCGAGTGAGCGCTACGAAACTCTCTTTCTCGCCTATATGCAGCGGGTGGCGGAGGAGATGCGCGGATGCGAATAGATTTGGATGTGATCCAGGAATGGATAACGCACGGCAGCTGTGTACTCGACCTGGGTTGTGGCGACGGTGCGCTGCTGGAGCAATTGGGCAAGAACAGGGGTGTGACAGGCTATGGGTTGGAGATTGACCCGGGACAGATCACCCGCTGTGTAGAGCGCGGTGTGAATGTGGTTGAGCAGAACCTGGATGCGGGTCTCGGCAATTTTTCCGATGGGAGCTTTGATACGGTGGTGATGACCCAGGCCCTGCAAACACTCAGACACCCTCACCTGGTTGTAGAGGAGATGCTGCGGGTGGGGCGCGATTGCATCATCACCTTCCCCAATTTCGGTCAGTGGAGAGCCCGCTGGCATCTGGCCTTCTCCGGGCGCATGCCGGTTTCCGACCTATTACCTTATGAATGGTATGACACACCCAATATTCATTTTTGTACTTTCCGGGATTTCGAGGTGTTGTGCAGGGAGCGCAGTTGGACTATTTTGCATCGCCAGGTAGTATGCGAATCTATGCCGGGCGGGATTTTTAAAGAGTATTTACCCAATTTATTTGGTGAGACCGCGATCTACCATCTGACTCGCTAAACTAGTAGTCCGGTGACCAATGATGCGCTGCCTAATAATGATTCCGGCGCCATGTCTTGTATCCCTATCACGGGCACGGCGAGCCGCTTGGGGTGGGTGCTTATGGGTTGTGAGCGCGCCACCGGGATACAGTGCTGACCCCGTTTGCCGGTCGGTGCCCAAAACCATTGGAGGTGAAGCGTGAAACCCATTCCTGTCGCAGCCGCCACACTGGCCCTGCTTTTCTGGATGTCCAGCGCTGCCGCGCAACAGGCCCGGCTGATCAAGAACCATGAGGATTTTGGCGATTACCGGGTGGTCTATTCGGTCTTCAACAGCGACTTTATCCAGCCAGATATTGCTCAGAAGTACCAACTGGTGCGGGCCAAGGACCGCGCCTTCGTCAATGTGACGGTGGTAAAAAAAGAGGGTGGGACCCACGGCCTCAGTGCTGAGATGTCGGGTTCGGCGACAAACCTGATCCAGCAGTCGAGGCCGCTGAAGTTCACCGAGATCCGAGAGGGAGATGCGGTCTACTATCTGGCAGCCCTGCGCTTTGAAGACGAGGAGACGCTCACCTTCAACGTGGATGTCAGTCTGCCCAACGGCAAAAAAGAGACAGTCACGTTTCGCCGTAAGCTGGACAGGCCCTGAACGGTCCCGCCGCCGGTCCCCAGCGGTGCCTGGTACCGGGAAAATGACACTGTTGAATGGGATTTCCTGCGGGCCTGGCGCCCGCTTTTTAGTTGGTGAGGTAAGGTGAAAAGCATTGTTCTTGCCAGCGGTAACACCGGCAAGTTGCGAGAGTTTTCCCAGCTTTTTGGCACCTGGGAAATAGAGGTTTTGCCGCAGTCAGCCTTCGGTGTGCCCGCAGTGCAGGAAACGGGGCTCAGTTTTATTGAAAATGCCCTGATTAAAGCCCGCCATGCGAGCCGTATCAGCGGTCTGCCGGCACTGGCAGATGACTCGGGCCTGGCGGTGGACGCACTGGGTGGCGCTCCGGGCATCTATTCGGCCCGTTACTCCGGCGAAGGGGCCACAGATGCGCGCAATAATTGCAAGCTGCTCGAGGCACTGCGGGGAGTCGAAGAGCATTTACGCGGTGCCAGTTTTCATTGCGCCCTGGCTTTTGTGCGCCGTTTCGATGACCCGGTACCTCTGGTGTGCTGTGCACAGTGGCGCGGGCGTATACTCGACGCGCCGGCCGGGAAGCACGGCTTTGGCTATGATCCCCTGTTCTATGTGGCCGCCGAAGGCTTGACCTCGGCGCAGTTGCCGCAGGAAGTGAAGAATCGCCTTAGCCACCGCGCCCAGGCTCTCGCAAAGTTTGAGGTCATTTGGCGCCAAGCCATGCTGGGAGCCAACTTTGCCGGCTAACGACAACAGCCTTGCTCTGCCCCCTGTCAGTCTCTACGTGCATATTCCCTGGTGTGTACGCAAATGCCCCTATTGCGATTTTAATTCCCACCAGGCCGCCCGTGACCACACGGATACCGACTACGCCCTGCCCCAGGCGGACTATGTGGCGCAGTTGCGCCGCGACCTGAAGAGCCAGCTACCCTGGGTGCAGGGGCGCAAGCTGCAGTCGATTTTCTTTGGCGGCGGTACCCCGAGCCTGTTTTCCCCAGAGGCCATCGGGCAGATCCTGGCGATGGCCGAAGCTCTTGTGGGCTTTGCCAGGGACATCGAGATTACCCTGGAGGCAAATCCGGGCACCTTCGAACAGGCAAAGTTTACCGGTTACCGTGCCGCCGGTGTCAACCGTCTGTCGATCGGGGTGCAGAGTTTTAATACCGACCACTTGCACCGCTTAGGCCGCATCCACAGCGGCGAAGAGGCCGTCAGCGCCCTGGCCATGGCGCGCAGGGCCGGGTTTGACAATATCAACCTGGACCTGATGCACGGTCTGCCACAACAGACGGAAGCGCAAGCTCTGGAAGATCTGCACCGCGCGGTGTCCCTGGCACCGGAGCATATCTCCTGGTACCAGCTCACCATTGAACCCAATACCGCCTTCTACAGTGCGCCGCCCTCCACACCGGGCCCGGAACGGATTGCCGGTATGCAGGGCAGTGGGCGTGCGTTCCTCACTTCACGGGGTTATCTCCGTTACGAGATATCCGCCTACAGCGGAGAGGGGCTGGAATCCCGCCACAACCTCAATTATTGGTCATTTGGCGACTATCTGGGCATCGGAGCCGGGGCACACGGCAAAGTCACACTGCCACGGGATGGCCAGGTATTGCGTACACGGCGCACGCGCACCCCGCGGGACTACCTGGCGATTGCGCCTGCCCGCGAGTTACTGTATACAGAGCTGGCTGCACCGCAGGTCGATCCGATTGAGGCGGGAGACCTGCCGCTGGAGTTTTTGATGAACGCCCTGCGTTTGGTTGAGGGTGTGCCCCTGTACAGTTTTGAGCGCTATACCGGACAGTCCCTGGAGGTGCTGTCGCGGCATTGGCCGACACTGGTGGCCATGGATCTGGTAGAGCCCCTTGAGCGACGTATTGCCGCCAGTGCCTTTGGCTTTGATTATCTCGATGAGATTCTGCAACGCTTTCTGGAACAGCCGTGAGGTACCTGCGCCGGACCTTGAATTCTGTGTCAGCGCCCCAATCAACGCGTTAGCTGGCATACTCCGGCTGTATTTCTGCGGCCGGCATCGTGCGCTGATGCTTCCGAGTGGCCCCGCACTGAGTAACTAGAGAACAGGAAAGCAATATGAGCGAGCACGCAATCATCAATGTAACTGACGCCGATTTTGAAGCGGAGGTACTCAAGGCTGAAAGCCCCGTATTGGTGGATTTCTGGGCACAGTGGTGTGGTCCCTGCAAGATGATTGCCCCGGTGCTGGATGACCTTGCAGAGCACTATGGAGACAAGCTGAAAATTGTCAAAGTCGATGTGGATACCAACAAGGAGAGCCCCGCGACATACAATGTGCGCGGTATTCCCACTCTGTTGCTGTTCAAAGGCGGCAACGTGGAAGGCACCAAGGTTGGCGCTCTGTCCCGTGCCCAACTGACGGAATTTATTGACAGCCAGTTGTAATCCCGGTGGTTCCATCCTGTAAAGAGGGTAAATTTGCTTGCAGGATGGAATACACCCGTTATACTGGCTGTAATTCTGTAATAGCCCGGCGGCTATGAATCAACTGGTGGCCAGCTGAAATAAACGCCCCTCCACAGGGTCTCTGACCATTCCCGGCGTCTATATTCCTCGGATTGAGCTTATGTGATACTGCTCCAGATTTGACGATGGGGCGCATAAGCTTGACGAATACTGCGCTCTGGATGGACAAGGGCACTTTGGTGTTTTGGCAAAATAGAAGAGCAACCTTTTAATTTTTAAAACCCCTCCTCGAAAAATTTCCGGCGTGTCCGCGCCAAATGACAACAGAAACCTTAATAAGCAATTGGTATGAATCTATCCGAATTAAAAACCAAACCCATTGAAGAGTTAATCGAAATAGCCAAAGGTATGGGCCTGGAAAACCTGGCCCGGTCGCGCAAACAGGATATTATTTTCAATATCCTAAAGCGCCATGCCAAAAGTGGTGAAGATATTTATGGAGATGGCGTATTGGAAATCCTCCAAGATGGTTTTGGATTTTTACGTTCCGCAGACTCTTCGTATCTCGCGGGACCGGATGATATTTACGTTTCCCCAAGTCAGATTCGCCGTTTTAATTTGCGTACAGGGGATTCGATTTCGGGAAAAATTCGTCCACCCAAAGAAGGTGAGAGATATTTTGCTTTATTGAAAGTTAACGAAATTAATTTTGACAAGCCGGAGAATGCCAGAAACAAGATTCTGTTTGAAAACCTGACCCCGCTTTTCCCTAATGAAAGCCTTACCCTGGAGTGCGGCAACGGTTCTTCCGAAGACCTTATTGGTCGTATTATCGATCTTGTGGCGCCGATTGGTAAGGGCCAGCGCGGTTTGATTGTGGCACCACCTAAGGCCGGTAAGACCATTATGCTGCAGAATATGGCCCAGGCCATTACCCGCAATAACCCCGAGTGTCATCTGATCGTCCTTCTGATTGATGAGCGCCCGGAAGAAGTGACTGAAATGCAGCGCTCTGTTCGCGGTGAGGTGGTGGCCTCTACTTTTGACGAGCCGCCGGCGCGCCATGTCCAGGTTGCTGAAATGGTGATCGAGAAGGCCAAACGCCTGGTTGAGCACAAGAAGGACGTCGTTATTCTGTTGGATTCTATTACCCGTCTGGCGCGGGCATATAACACAACGGTGCCAAGCTCGGGTAAAGTGCTCACCGGCGGTGTGGACGCCCACGCGCTGGAGCGCCCCAAGCGCTTCTTCGGTGCTGCGCGCAATATTGAAGAGGGTGGAAGCCTGTCTATTATTGCTACTGCACTGATTGATACTGGTTCGAAGATGGATGAGGTGATTTTCGAGGAGTTCAAAGGTACCGGTAATATGGAATTGCAGCTGGATCGCAAGATTGCTGAAAAACGCGTCTACCCTGCGATTAACGTTCGCCGTTCCGGTACGCGTCGAGAGGAGCTGCTGATGCCAGAGGGCGAGCTGCAGCGGGTGTGGATTCTGCGCAAACTGCTCCACGATATGGAGGATTTGGCCGCGACGGAGTTCCTGGTGGATAAGTTGAAAGACTTCAAGACAAACGATGAGTTCTTCCTGTCCATGAAACGTAAGTAATTTTCAGCAAATATCAGGCGCTGGTATCGGCATTTTTTATGTGCCTGGGATTGCATCGGGTGATTATTTGGATTGATTGTTGTTGAAAAGGCGAGCAAATAGGCATATAAAGCTCCACAGAGTGGCGCTGGATAGGCAAGTGATTGAGCGGCGCCCGACTGAATTGGCTCAGGAGTAATTCCGTAAGGGCCAATCTCAAATGGATAATCTGGTGGAGCTGGTTTCCATTTGTGACTGCACGACAGCCCACATATCTAGTGAGAACCTTTTGTGAATATCTATATTGGAAATCTGGCCTACGCGGTAACCTCTGACGACCTGCACGAAGCTTTCGGTGCTTTCGGAGAAATCTCTCGGGCTACTGTTATCACCGACCGTGAAACTGGCCGCTCTAAGGGCTTCGGTTTCGTAGAAATGCCCAACGACGACGAAGCGCGCAAAGCAATTGAAGAGATGAACGATCAGCCGATGTCCGGCCGTAACATTCGCGTTAACGAAGCCAAGCCTCGCGAAGACCGTCCGCGTCGCCCCCGCTTCTAAGTTCTAAGCTAGCGAAAAGCTTAAGATTTTTTCGGCCCGCTGGGTATCGCTTGCGGGCCGTTTCTCCCCCTCCGCTCAGCCACCCTGCCAGGGAGCCACTCCCTATTTTGCATCTTCTGTTTTACACTGACCGCCGGTTTTTCTTCACCTGTTAGCCCATGAAATACAGAGACCTGCGCGACTTCATCACGTTGCTGGAAAAGCGTGACCTGTTGAAACGTATTCGCTATCCCGTTGACCCGCACCTGGAAATGACAGAAATCTCGGACCGTGTGTTGCGCTCTGGTGGGCCGGCACTGCTGTTTGAGAACCCGGTGGGTTCTGATGTCCCCGTGCTTGCCAACCTGTTCGGCACCCCGGAGCGTGTGGCTTTGGGTATGGGACGGGAAAGTGTGGAGGAGTTGCGAGCGGTTGGCGAATTACTCGCGTTTCTCAAGGAGCCTCAGCCGCCGGAGAATCTGCGCGATGCATGGGAGAAGCTGCCGCTGTTCAAGCAGGTGCTCAATATGGGGCCAAAGGTGGTGCGGGATTCTCCCTGCCAACAGGTTGTACTGGATAAAGATGCGGTGGACCTGCACACATTGCCGATCCAAACCTGCTGGCCAGGGGATGTGGCTCCCCTGGTGACCTGGCCATTGGTCATTACCCGTGGGCCTGAAAAGAAACGCCAGAATCTCGGCATTTACCGCATGCAGCTGATTGGTAAAAACCGTTTGATTATGCGTTGGCTCAGCCACCGCGGTGGTGCTCTGGATTACCGCGACTGGTGTAAAAAGCACCCCGGTGACCCCTATCCGGTGGCTGTGGCCCTCGGTGCAGATCCCGCTACCATTCTTGGTGCTGTGACCCCGGTACCGGATGCTCTGTCCGAATACGCGTTTGCGGGTCTGCTGCGCGGGGATAAAACCGAAGTGACAAATGCCCTTTCATGCGATCTGCAGGTACCGGCCAGTGCCGAGTACGTTTTGGAAGGCTTTCTCTACCCCGGGGACACTGCCGATGAAGGCCCCTTCGGGGATCACACAGGCTACTACAATGAAGTGGACCGCTTCCCGGTATTTACCGTGGAAAAAATCACCCATCGCAACAACCCCATTTATCACAGTACCTATACTGGGCGCCCACCGGACGAACCGGCGATTCTGGGAGAAGCACTGAATGAGGTGTTTGTGCCAATACTGCAAAAGCAGTTTCCTGAAATCGTCGATTTCTATTTGCCGCCCGAAGGCTGTTCCTACCGTTTGGCAGTGGTGACCATGAAAAAACAGTATATCGGGCATCCCAAACGTGTGATGATGGGAATCTGGTCTTTCCTGCGCCAGTTTATGTACACCAAAATAGTGGTTGTCACCGATGAGGATGTGAATGCGCGGGACTGGAAAGAGGTGATCTGGGCCATCACCACACGTATGGACCCGGTGCGGGATACGGTGATGATAGAGAATACGCCGATTGATTATCTGGATTTCGCCTCACCGGTATCGGGACTCGGCTCAAAAATGGGGTTGGATGCCACCAACAAATGGCCCGGTGAGACGGACAGGGAATGGGGCAGTCCGATTGAGCGGGATTCAGGAATTGTCAAAAAAGTGGATGAAATCTGGTCCAAGTTGGGCCTTTAAGCGTCGCTGCAATTTATTCTATAGATGTTTTCCAGTACAAATGCCTGAGCGTGGAAATTTTATTGTTGCCGAAAATAAAAATAACTTTATATATTATGGATGGAAGATATCTGTGAAATATCCAATGCTACCTATTTTTTCGCAGTAATCACTAAACTCAATAACTTCCATACGGATAGGGTCTAAATAGAAATACCCAAGATCTTGAGCCTGGGGTTGATGGCCTAGAAAAATCATGTGTTCTACTGCACTATAGTGCAGTTTTTTTCTTCGATTATTGAGAAGTCTTTTGTAGCGGTTATAAATAGTTTTATAGCCACTCACAATCTTGTAGGTTCTATTGTGGTGCGTACATGTCAGAATAACGCTTTTTTGAGTTTGATTGACTAACCAAGTTCTTAGTTCTTTAGGCATGGTTTTTTTTATTATTTTTTCGAGCTTATCCAGCTCTTTTTCTGAAAGTTTTTTTCCGGTCATAGGTATTTGATGGTTTAATCAATTGGAGAATTGGATTCAGATATAAATATTGACGCAATAATATTCACGCTATCGTATACCAATTCCATTGGGTTCATGGAAGCCATCCGCCAGGTTATTTCTTCCGGCACGACTGTCCAGCGGTCATGCCAGTTCCTTTTTTGTCTTCACGCGCATACCCGGAGCTTTTGTCGATAGGTAACTGACCGAATTGATTCCCGTCAGCAAGTAATCGAAGATAGTTTTCGCTCTCTGTCTCTTCAAGATGTATCTCTCAGATTCTGGGCAAACGATTCCAAAGACGGAAGTTAATGTGTTAGGTGGAGTATATAGCCATATATGGAAAAGACGAACAGGTGATAGCTTGATGCACTACTCATATTTCTAACTGGGGGTGCCTTTATTTATCATAAAAGTACCACTTGAGAAGATAATCAACCTAATCGTTATACAGAAGAGAATAGAAAAGGATTCCTGTATGATCCTGAGGATACATACTGTTGTTATGCGGTATTGTGTGGCATATGCTTGAGCTGTGTTTTTGAAGTGGGCACAAGAATTGAAAAAACACTTTTCTATCATTAAAAGAATAAATGACAGGCTAGGCAAATGTTAAAAAAATCAAATAAATTTAATTACTTGGCTGTTTCAATCCTTTTTCTGGGATTCACTCACTTCAGCCAGGGCAATGTTTTAGAAGGGGACTGCAGTGTTCAACTGCAATGTCCGGATAATTCTATTGTGAGCTGTGAAGGAACCAATGCGTCCTGTTTTACGGGCTCTGACTATGTGAGTTGTAATGGACAAGTGACCCAATGTGAAACCGATGGCGGTCCCGAACCCTGCACTGCGCCTCCGGTACTGGATATTGTGGAGAACATCCCTGCGTTCTACCCGCCAATGCACCCTTTTGGCCGATACAGTTTGGCAGGCATGGCAGGCCCTAACTATGTTTGGTCGGTCAACTATGGTCAAATACTGGGTGATAACACTGGGGGCGCTGTGGTTATCAAATCCGCTTCTATCGGCTGGTTTACCATTACCGTGACGGCGAGCTCAACAGTACCTGGTTGCAATAAAACCACTACCTTCTCGGAAAATTTTTATGTCGAAGCAGATCCGCGACTACCCAACTAAATAAGAAGGTTACCGCCTCCTGTCAATGGCGGAGGCGGCTTTGAGAAGTCAGTGGTTTCAAAGGAAAGGTGTTTTGACTTTTTGTTTACAATTTCTGTTAATGACTGAAATGTATTGCATCGCAAAAAATTTAACTATTGCAGATAACCCGCAGTGATTCGCACTCGCCGCTTTAGATGGTATCGGGCCGCCCTGCATTGTGACAGCGTAAGGTGCGTATCCCCCCTCTCCTGGATGGCCCAGGTGCTTATTGAATCTAAGAAATCATCCATAGTCTGTGCTGTTTGAATTATTTCGAAAAATTAACCAGTTTTGTGTTTAACCAAATCTGCGCCAATGGGAATTACATCTCTGTTTGAAAGGTAATTGATGGTTTAAAATCCGGTCTTTTCAAGTATCAGGGAAGAGCTTGTAATGTTTGACAAACTATGGAGCAATCACCCGACCATTGGCGCCTCGATATTCTCGGATGACGCGCCGTGCACCATGGATGGGAAAAGGACATATACTAATCAATGCGCAATCCGAATGGGGGTCTCCCTGCAAAAATCGGGAGTAACACTGGATACCTTTAAGGGCGCCCGTTGTTGGTATGGGCATAAACCCGCTCATATCCTCCGCGCAGAGGAATTGGCCAATTGGCTAAAAGGTCCTTTCTCTCCCTTCAAGCAACGAGTGGGTTTTGAAGCGTCAAAAGGGTTTCAGAAGATCATTGGAAAGAAGGGAATCGTCTTCTTCAAAGACTATTATGGACCCGGTAATCGGGGCGACCATATTGATCTCTGGAACGGGAGCAGATTAACAAAATTCAGAACCTGGTTTGAATTCAGTATCCGCAACGGTCGTCACTATGAAAAGGCGACTGTCTGGTTCTGGCCGGTAGCGTGAGGGCGATATGAAAAGGTATATCCTCTCAGCTTTAATTGTTTTTACCCTGTTTGCCTGTGGCCTGGAAGAGCGGCCTTCCTACAAGATCTATGTTAATACGCTTCCGGAGCAAGGCCCCGTCCTCCAATACGATCCTGAAAGCGGCCTGACCAACCTGGCACAGGTCAAGGCCGGGCTGCAAGAGCGCGATCTTGACAAGTTCAATCGTTCCCTGGATTGGTATGGTACTGAATCTCATTTCGGGATCGAAAGGATTGATGGTAAAACTGCCAGAGAGCTGGTGGACCTGGTTAACTGTTTAAAGAAAAATGAGCCGAATCAACAGGGCGCAACCTGCTTTTGAAAAAGAGAGACTGACACTCTGTGGCGTTGATGTAATAGATGCAGCAGTACAGCAAGCACAGGATACAGAAGGACGACGGTATTTAAGCTGGAAAACAGCCTTGTTGTTGTTTTGTATAATGCCAATCCTTCATTTTAACAGGAGGTATATGAGCGATGAAAACAGAAGAGGAAAAGCTTGTAACTGATTTTTGGATACAGGTTTGGGATAAGCAACAATTAAATAAAATTCCAGCATTTATAGCCCCGGCTTTTGTGATTCACTCTGCGGGAAAAGACATTGCTGGTATTGATGCATTTTCCAGGTGGGTGGCGAATTTTCAGTCCAGGATCAATGATCTCAGATTTATTGTTCACGACATCTTTTCCAGTGCGGAAAAGGTTGTCAGCCGTTGGCAAATTACTGGGCAAAATATGGGCTTTATGGGTACGGATAAAAACCTTCGGCCAATAGACCTGTCCGGAATTACTATTTCCGTAGTCAGGGAAGGAAAAATGATTGAAAAGTGGGTTGAAAGAAGTGCTTGGGAGCTCTATCAATCACTTGAGTCGTAGTTTCACAATACGGAGAACCTCGAAGCGGATCATATTTGCGTTCTTTCCGCACGATACCTTTCTCAAACCCAGGCAGGGATCAAATTGCATGCGTATCCGCAAACCTGCTGGGGTCAGACCGGCCCGGTGTATTCGCCCCGTGCCGGGTAATGGTTCTCTTGCACAAATTGGAGTGCACCGAGTATTTCCTTAAAATGCGGGCGAACGAAGGGCATGGTTTGAACGATGGCGAAATAGAGCGTGCAATCCTTTCGAACCAAAAAAACCCCTGGTTCAGAGAAGAGTGCCGGCTCCTCAATGCCGATAGAAGTCTTGCCGTGGCCCGATGAAAGGTAAAGCCCCCACTGCTTTGCCACTGACAGTGGTAAGTCGTACCCAATACGTAATTCTGGAAAGCCAACCTTTTCCGCCATCTTATTGGCGCGATTTTCATTGTCAGAGGAAATTGCAATGGTCTTGACACCCCTTTCTAAGCATTCCGGGGACACACGGCCCAGCTCCTTCAGGTAGGTTGCGCAGATAGGGCAATGCAGACCACGATAAAAAACAACCAGCGTTGCGAACTGGGGATTGTCCCTGGTGAGATCAAAGGTACCCGAAGCGAGAGTTTCCAATACCAGCCTCGGGACTGGTTGACGGGGTATCAGCATCGTTTTCCTCACACAGTGCAGGTGTAAGCTGTATTTCAGGGACTAGAGGTCAATAACTAAACCGTCTTGTCACCGAGCGGGCACTGTCAACACAGTGTACGGGCAGTTTAGTACATCTGAGCAGTCCCTCTCAGTAGCGGGGAATTTCCAATTCTGGTGTCGGCCAAATACCCTAAAGGCCAGTGCATTACCCCCCCACGACCCGGAACCGGAACGTGAATCGCCTGCTGTGACAGTGTCTGGTTCCGGTTCCGAATCGAAGGTATCCAGCGCTCGGAGATTTTCAGTGGACAAGCGTAATGTAAATTGACATGGCGGACACAGTATGGAATCCCGGTCTCGTGCCAGAGACTTCCTGGTCCGTCCCGGTTTTACAGGGCAAAAAATTCGGGCTATGTGGATGGCGGGTTATTTTAACCAAATGGGCAAGGTAAGCTGTTCAAGTGATCTGCCTGGCCACATCCAGCATGCGATTTGCAAAGCCCCATTCGTTGTCAAACCAGATTAAAATCTTCACCAGCTTACCTCCGGCCACCCGCGTTTGACTGGCATCGATAATGCCGGAGCGCGGGTCGTGATTAAAATCACAGGAAGCCAGGGGCTCTTCGGTAAAACCCAGTACGCCTTTAAAGTTTTTTGCGGCTGCCGATTCAAGCAGGGCATTCACTGAAGATTGGCTGACAGTTTTTTGCAATTGTACAGACAGATCAATGGCGGAGACATTGACGGTGGGCACACGCATGGCCTGGGCTTCGAATTTCCCGGCCAAATGGGGGAGAATACGCTCGATACCCTGGGCCAGTGCGGTGTCGATGGGGATAATCGAAGCAACGGCGGAGCGGGTTTTTCTCAGGTCGGTATGGTGGTAGGCATCACTCACCGGTTGATCGTTCATGGCGGAGTGGATGGTTGTAATCACTCCGGCTTCAATACAGAATGCTCTATCCAGAGCCGCAATCACCGGTACACTGCAGTTGGTGGTACAGGAGGCAGTAGAAATAATCCTTTCTTTACCGCTGAGGATCTGGTCATTGACGCCATAGACAATGGTGGCATCCACATCGCGGCTGGCGGGTTGGGAAAATAAAACCCGCTTGGCACCGGCAGCCAGGTGTAACTCTGCGTGCTTGCGCTCCTTAAAGCTGCCAGTACACTCCAGTACAATATCCACATTGTTTCTGTGCCACTGCAGGTCTTCCAGCCGTTCGCTGTGCGTGACAGCGATGCGATCGCCATTGACCACTAGCGTATCTTTTTCCGCAGACACTTCGCCGTTGAAGCGCCCGTGTACTGAATCGTATTTGGTCAGGTGCGCGATGGTGGCACAGTCGGCAAGCTCATTGATGGCAACAATCTGCAAGGTAGCCCGGGCACCGGATTCGTAGAGGGCACGCAGTACGGAGCGGCCGATGCGGCCATAGCCATTGATGGCGAGTCGAATCGTCATAACAGTGTTGCCAGGTTGAAGTTACAGGGGGCGCTGGAGCAACCGTCGCCAACTGGAGTGGCAGCAGGTTTGCCATTCGAGCCGATATCGGGAGACAGCGCCAATAGCCGAGATAACTACAGCAGTTTCTTTACGGCTTCCACAACATTGTCCACAGTGAATCCGAAATAACGCATCAGCTCGGCGCCGGGGGCGGATTCACCAAACGTCTGCATTCCGATAATTGCACCATCGAAACCGACGAACTTGTACCAGTAATCTTTGTGGCTGGCTTCCACCGCCAGGCGTGCGCGCACCGCAGAGGGCAGTACGGACTCGCGGTAGGATTCGTCCTGTTCCATAAAAACCTCGGCGCAGGGCATGGAAACCACACGCACTTTTCTGCCCGCCAGTTTTTCCTGTGCCGCCATGGCCAGCGCCACCTCCGAGCCGGTGGCGATAATGATCGCAGCCGGAGTGCCATCGCAATCAGACAGGACATAGCCGCCTTTTTCTATCTGTGCCAGTTGCGCAGCACTGCGGCTTTGCGGCGCCAGGCCCTGGCGGCTGAAGACCAGTGTGCTGGGGCCCTTTTTCCGCGCAATGGCCATTTTCCAGCTCACAGCGGATTCGGTGGCGTCACAGGGGCGCCAGGTATGCAGGTTGGGGGTTGAACGCAGTGCACTCAGCTGTTCTACCGGCTGGTGGGTGGGGCCGTCTTCGCCGAGGCCGATGGAATCATGGGTGTAGACGAAGATTGCACGCTGTTTCATCAGTGCGGCCATGCGCACCGCATTGCGTGCGTACTCCATAAACATCAGGAAGGTGGCACCGTAGGGGACAAAGCCACCGTGCAGGGCAATGCCGTTCATTATGGCACTCATCCCGAACTCGCGTACGCCATAGTATACGTAGTTACCGGAGGCATCCTCTGCACTGATCGCCCTGGAGCCGGACCAGAGGGTGAGGTTAGAACCGGCAAGATCCGCGGAGCCGCCGAGTAATTCCGGCAGCACCGGCCCGTAGGCGTTCAGGGTATTCTGGCTCGCCTTGCGAGAGGCGATGTTCTGAGCCTGCTCCTGGCACTGTTTGATGTAGGCGTCGGCTTTCACCGGGAAGTCTGCCGGCAGCTCACCTCCCATGCGGCGCTCAAACTCGGCGGCCAGTTCCGGGAATGCTTCGCGATAGTCTGCGAGGATATCGTTCCACTCGTCTTCCTGGGCTTCTCCTTTGGCCCTGGCATCCCAGCCTGCATAGATCGCTTCGGGAATCTCGAAGGGAGCGTGGGGCCAGTCCAGAGTTTCGCGCACCAGCGCAATCTCATCCTCGCCCAGCGGTGCACCGTGGCACTCCTCGCGGCCCTGCTTATTGGGTGAGCCGAAGCCTATGACGGTCTTGCAGCAGATAATGGAGGGCTTGTCGGTATGGGTGCGCGCCTTTTCGATCGCAGCCTTGATGGCTGTGACATCGTGGCCGTCGATATCGGGGATCACATGCCAACCGTAGGATTCGAAGCGCTTGGGTGTATCGTCGGTAAACCAGCCCTCGACTTCACCGTCAATGGAGATACCGTTATCGTCGTAAAAGACGATCAGCTTGCCCAGACCCAGGGTGCCGGCGAGAGAACAGGCCTCATGGGAGATCCCTTCCATCAGGCAGCCGTCGCCAATAAATGCATAGGTGCGGTGATCGATCAATTCGTAACCGGGGCGGTTAAACTGGGCTGCCAGCACTTTTTCTGCCAGCGCCATGCCGACCGCATTGGTAATGCCCTGGCCAAGTGGGCCGGTGGTGGTTTCAATTCCGGGCGCATAACCGTGTTCCGGATGCCCTGGGGTCTTGGCGTGCAGCTGGCGGAAATTCTTCAGTTCTTCAAGTGGCAGGTCGTAACCGGACAGGTGCAGCAGGGAATACAACAGCATCGAGCCGTGACCGTTGGACAGCACAAAGCGGTCGCGATCGGCCCATTCGGGATTGGCCGGATTGTGTTTCAGGTAGTCATTCCAGAGCACTTCGGCGATATCTGCCATACCCATAGGTGCACCGGGGTGACCGCTATTGGCTTTTTGAACTGCATCCATGGACAGGGCCCGGATGGCATTGGCCTTGTGCGCGCGCGAGGGGATAGAAGACATAAGGAGGACTCTCTGGTTCTGGGAGGGACCGCGGCGCTGCTCTGTGGGCAGATTTCCGTGGGGTCACTAAAACGGGGGCGTATTCTCCCGTAAAGGCCCGCTCTGCGCAAAGCCTTGGCGGAGAAATTGCCAATAAAAGCGCAGCAACAATGGTTCAAATGGTGATCGGAGAGGCCATAACTCACCTGCATCAAAATAATTTTATCAATCTATATCAAAAAATTTTGATATAGTGCCGTGCGCTTGCTAGACTCGCTTCCATGCCTGAATCCCATTCCCTCTCGGAACCCGGCCCCGGCACGGGAATTTCCCGCTTGGCGGCGACCCTGAAAGCGGCCGGTGACCCCTTGCGGCTTGAGATATTGCGCCTGCTCAGCCGGGATTCCTACAGTGTGCTGGAGTTGTGCCATATCTTCGATCTGCGCCAACCGGCCCTGAGCCACCACCTGAAGGTGCTCGCCCAGGCCGGTCTGGTCAGTAAGCGGCGCGAGGGTAACAACCTCTTTTATCGGCGCACCGGCAGTTCTGCGCTGCTGATGCAGCTGTTTACCGATCTGGACCTACTGCCCCTGTCCGCTGGGCGGGTTCAGTCGGTAGCGCGTATTTCCGAGGAGCGGGCCGAGGCCTCGCGGCGCTTCTTTGCCGACAACGGCAACCGTTTCCGCGAGCAGCAGGAATTGATTGCCGGCTATGGGGTATATGGTCCGCAGGTTGCCCAGCTGCTGCACCCCGGGGGGCATGCGATAGAGGTGGGCCCCGGAGAGGGGGAGTTTTTGCAGGAGCTGTCGCAGCGCTTTGACACAGTGACGGCGCTGGACCTGTCGTCCGCCATGCTGGCGCGCGCGCGGATTTTTGCCGGTGGGCACGGCCTGAACAATATCGAGTTTGTCTGCAGCGACACCCGTGCAGCCGCAGCGCGCCCGGACAGTGCCGACACCATTGTGGTGAATATGGTGCTGCACCACACACCGGACCCCGCCCGGATTTTTTACGACCTGCACAGCGCCCTGAAAAGTGGTGGGCGCCTGCTGGTGGCCGAGTTGCAGGAACACGCGCAGGACTGGGCCAGAGAGGCCTGTGGGGACCTGTGGCTGGGATTTGCCCCGCAACAGTTGAGCGACTGGGCGCAGAGCGCCGATCTGAAGGACGGGCGCAGTGTCTACAGTGCCCTGCGCAATGGTTTTCAGATCCAGATACGCGAATTTATCAAGCCCTGAAGGTATTGGGCAGGCGTTGACAGAAACAGAATTTATACAACCGCCCAAGATGGAATCAATGGAGACCCCCACATGAGTGAATACACACTGTTTACTTCGGAATCCGTTTCCGAAGGACACCCGGACAAGATTGCCGACCAGATTTCCGATGCGGTACTGGATGCTCTGCTGGCCCGTGACAAACAGGCCCGTGTGGCCTGTGAAACTCTGGTAAAAACGGGCATTGCAGTGATTGCCGGGGAGATCTCCACTTCTGCCTGGGTCGACCTGGAAGAACTGGTGCGCAAGGTGATCACCGATATTGGTTATACCTCTTCCGATGTGGGCTATGACGGCGAAACCTGTGGCGTGATCAATGTGATCGGCAAGCAGTCTGTAGATATCGCTCAGGGTGTTGATCGCGCCAAGCCTGAAGATCAGGGCGCGGGTGATCAGGGGCTGATGTTTGGCTACGCCACCAATGAAACCCCCACTTTTATGCCGGCACCGATTTATTATTCGCACCGCTTAGTGGAGCGTCAGGCAGAAGTGCGCAAGTCCGGCCTGCTGCCGTGGTTGCGCCCGGATGCCAAGAGCCAGCTGACTTTCCGCTATAACGAGCAGGGCCGCCCCTGTGCCATTGATGCGGTGGTGCTCTCCACCCAGCACAATCCGGATGTGAGCCAGACGGATTTGCGCGAAGCGGTTATGGAGCTGATTGTACATCACACCCTGCCACTGGAATGGCTGCACGCCGACACCAAGTACCATATCAACCCCACAGGCAATTTTGTGATCGGTGGCCCAATGGGTGACTGTGGTCTCACAGGGCGCAAGATTATCGTGGATACCTATGGTGGTTCAGCGCGCCACGGTGGCGGTGCCTTCTCTGGCAAGGACCCTTCCAAGGTGGACCGCTCCGCGGCTTATGCGGGCCGCTATGTAGCCAAGAATATTGTCGCGGCGGGCCTGGCCAAGCGTTGTGAAATCCAGGTGTCCTACGCCATCGGTGTCGCTGAACCCACCTCCGTTGCCATCAACACCTTTGGCACCGGCATGGTCCCGGAGGACAAACTGGTGGAACTGGTGCGCGAGAATTTCGACCTGCGCCCTTTCGCCATTTCCAAGTCCCTGGATCTGTTGCACCCCATGTACCAGCTAACGGCGGCTTACGGCCATTTCGGTCGCGACCCCGCTACACATACCTACAACTGGATGGACGGCGACGGGCAGCAGCACAGTGAAACCTTTACCGCCTTCCCATGGGAGAAAACGGACAAGGCAGACGCCTTGCGTGCCCAGGCCGGGCTTTAGCTGCGTTGACTAATCTCTGGCTCTGCAGCAAGAAACACTGAAATGCGGGCGGTAAGCGCCCCTGTGAAAAACCCTGTTACTGGACCTGAAAAAGCATGAATCAGATGAGCACTGAATTTAAGGATTTTAAGATCGCGGATATTTCCCTGGCCGAATGGGGCCGCCGTGAAATCGAGATTGCCGAGGGTGAAATGCCGGCACTGATGACTCTGCGGGAAAAATACCACGCAGAGCAGCCACTGGTCGGAGCGCGCATCATGGGTTGTATCCATATGACCATCCAGACCGCGGTGCTGATCGAAACGCTTGTTGCGCTGGGTGCCGAAGTGCGCTGGTCTTCCTGCAATATTTTTTCCACCCAGGACCACGCTGCGGCCGCAATTGCCGCGCGCGGTATACCGGTATTTGCCTGGAAAGGCGAGACCGAGGACGAATACGCGTGGTGCTTGCAGCGTACCGTGGGTGCGGATGTTGCCGGCTGGCAGCCGAATATGATTCTCGATGATGGCGGTGACCTCACGGAGCTGCTGCACCGCAACTATCCGCATATTCTCGATCAGTGCCATGGGGTCAGTGAAGAGACTACCACCGGCGTGCACCGCCTGCAGGATATGTTGCGCGAGGGCACACTGAAAGTGCCCGCAATCAATGTCAATGATTCCGTCACCAAGAGCAAAAACGACAACAAGTATGGATGTCGCCACAGCCTGAACGATGCCATCAAGCGCGCTACCGACCACTTGCTGGCTGGGAAAAAGGCGCTGGTGATTGGCTATGGAGACGTGGGCAAAGGCTCCGCTGCCTCCCTGCGCCAGGAGGGAATGATTGTAAAGGTTTCCGAAGTGGACCCTATCTGCGCCATGCAGGCCTGTATGGACGGCTTCGAACTGGTTTCCCCCTACATCGACGGTATCAATACCGGTACGGCTGAGGGCATCAATACACAGCTGCTTGCCAATACGGACCTGATTGTTACCACCACCGGTAATGCCAACGTCTGTGATGCGCACATGCTGGCGGCCCTCAAGAGTGGCGCTGTGGTGTCGAACATCGGCCACTTCGACAACGAAATTGATACCGCTTTTATGCGCGAGCACTGGCAGTGGCAGGAAGTGAAGCCGCAGGTACACAAAGTGGTGCGCAACAGGGAAAACAATGATCACCTGCTGCTGCTTTCCGAGGGCCGCCTGGTCAATCTCGGCAATGCCACCGGCCACCCCAGTCGCATCATGGATGGTTCATTTGCCAACCAGGTTCTCGCGCAGATTCATCTGTTTCAAGAGAAGTTTGCCGATCTGCCTGCAGACCAGAAAGTGCCGGCCCTGTATGTCAGAGTACTGCCGAAGCGTCTCGATGAAGAGGTGGCACGCTATATGGTGGAGGGCTTTGGCGGTGTCATTACCCGCATGACCGAACAGCAGGCCAACTATATTGGGGTCTCTGTGGACGGCCCCTACAAGCCCGAAAGTTATAAATACTGATATCCTGGTAAAAGGTGCCGGTTTTACCGGTACCTGGATGCCACAGGGACTGGAACAGACAATGAAAGATCCCATTCGGATCAGCTTTGAATTTTTCCCCCCAAAAACGGCCGATGGCCGTGCCAAACTGTACCGGACCCGTGAAATACTGCAGGCATTTGATCCCGAGTTTTTTTCCGTGACCTATGGTGCCGGCGGCACCACGCGCGAGACCACTGCCGGTATTGTCACCGATATGTGCCGCGATGGTATCTCCATCGCACCGCACCTGTCGTTTGGTGGAGATAATGAAGAAACCATTCTCGGATTGTTGAATCTGTACCGGGAAGCCGGTGTCACCCGCATAGTGGCCCTGCGTGGCGATATGCCCTCCGGTATGGGTGCCGTTGCACAGTTGGTGTATGCCAATGAACTGGTGGCTTTTATCCGCCGACACAGTGGAGACCACTTTCATCTGGAGGTGGCTGCCTATCCGGAAATACATCCGGAATCCAATAGCTATGGTGACGATATCCGCTATTTGAAAGCCAAGTTTGAAGCGGGTGCTGACAGTGCGCTTACCCAGTATTTCTACAACCCCGATTCCTATTTCTACTTTATTGATCAGTGTGAAAAAGCCGGCATCGATGCACCGATTTATCCCGGTATTATGCCAATAAACAATTTTGATAGCTTGATGCGGTTTTCCCGCAACTGTGGCGCGGAAATTCCAAGGTGGTTGAAAAAGCGCATGGAGAGCTACCGCAATCTGGAGGATATCCGCAAACTGGGGCTCGAGGTGGTAACGGATTTATGTGAAACCCTGTTGGAGGGCGGCGCGCCGGGGTTACATTTTTATACCATGAACCAGGTGGACCCAACGGCCAGCATTTTGCAGGCATTGTCCCCCGAAACCTAGACTGCTGCAGAGGCGTACCCTTCAAGGTGTAGGCCACAAGTTCGAATCCTGTCGGGTGCATCATTTTCTTTTAAACAATTCCAAATTCTGGCTGGCCCTATCAAGGATAGGCGAGGGTTTTCTGGAGTCGGGGGTGTGCTACTTGCAGCGCATCACAATATGTATCTGGCATGTCGGTTAGCCAGGACGATTTGACTTTCATTCCTGTAGGTATGCAAAGAACCTGCCTTCATAAGGCGCAACGGATGTGCTGGCGTGAAGTTCGATCAGTGGGATCGACGATATCAGATGCCCAGATTTGCGTGCATTTTTTTAGAACTCTGACAGTCATCATGTACCCGCTTTCCTCAATGCCTGTCATCGCCCCCTGACGTACTTATTTTGGGGAGCCGAAGCGTGCGCATGTGTAGCGCCCATTTTCCGATATCTGGACATCGGCCAGTTTCCAAGAGAAAGCGCATTCCAGACAAAGCCTTTATTGTCTGACGAAGTTCAGTGATTGTCGGCATTAGATGAAAAGCGTCGATCAGCGCGTCATGCGAGAGTATTCCGCCCGAAGACGCAAGCGTATTGGGCACCTGCCACCCTCGCTGACTAAAACCGGCTTTCGCGTGAAGGTTGTCAATGCTGGTATCCTACGCGCGGTCAATAGCCTTGATCCAGAATCCCGATGGACGCTCGGATGATACTTTTTCACCTGAAGCCGTCTTGTTAGTTCTGTACGCGGTAAATCCGAACAGGTCTGACAGAGCCACGGGCTATGATGCCTTTTGCTTCCAGATCGAGCTGCACCGCCTTCAACCACCAACCAGCCTTTTCACCACCAGGGAATACCGCTTGTGAGAGGTTTTCCAATAGTCTCTTTTTGGCGTCTGCTATTGTAATACCCGGGCCTTCGGTTGGCAGGACCGGCAACAGCGCTGCACGCATGGTCATGTATTTGACCTTGTTGACACGCTCAGTTCGGCCCGGTGTATGGATATTTTCGATCTCGATTTTTTCATTGGCGAGAGTCATGGTTCAATCTTCCATATAATCGATTTTTGGGGCTTTGAATCCCATCGCGGCCCAGGCGGCAAAGAGCTTCCACATGAAGGAAACTGTGTGTTTATCCGGGCTTGGAATGTCGTCGCTGAACTCTACACCCTCGGGCCGATCGGCTGTCATTGTTCGTATCTGAATCGGCGGTCGTTCCTCCGGATTAAATCGCCGCGCGTAAACCGAAAGCCAATGCCCGTTATTCAGCTCTAGAAACATGACCGAATTGCAGCAGTCTGCGAAAACGCGACGCGACCCTGAATCGGGAGAGAGTCTGTGTTCCTTGAGATACACTGCGCCGGATAAGCACCGTATTCTGTCCTTTCGCTGCATCAGAAACTCGGTGCCGCCGTCAGGCTCAAGAATTGGTGCAGCACTTTGCAGGGCTTCCAGTTGTGCGCCTGCGGCCTGACAGTCTGAGCAATAACAGGCGACTGTCATTATCGGGTCGCCGCTCGTCTCGAACGTGACTGCCCCGCATTTACAATGGGCAGTCCGCATTTTTAGATCGCTCTCTCGCATATGACCCTCTTTCAGCCTTTCCGAGCTATGACGGCCGGAGATCGACGGCCGCACGGAGCGAACCGTCCATGTAAAACGGCGTCGATGCGTGGTCATGAACGATCTTCCAAACGCCGTGATTCTTGCGAAAACACAAGGTTGACCTAAACCACAAATCCACTTGCTTGCCGTCGACTTTCGTGCCGGTCATATGGTTGAGGGCAGTCACCCAGGCGAGGTCCCCGCCGACAACCATATCCATGTCCCGGGCATCCACATGGATCGGCCCGTCCCAGGTCTCAAGCCACGCTGCAATGTCCTTGCACTGCATGGTGCTCTTTAACGGCGGGGCGAGTGAATAGACAACAGCATCAGGCGCATAGCAGTCGACAATCGCATCCGCGTCTTTGTCTCGATGTGCGTCACCCAGGCGTTGGCACAGAGCCGCAATGTCCGCATGATCGTTAGGCATTGTGTTCATTCCTATGCCGTTTGATCAAACGCCGATTGCATCGCCGCAAGATCGATTTTCTTCATGTTCATCATTGCCGCCTGAGCACGGCCAGCGGCTTCGCGATCCGGGTCGCTCAAGAGTTTGGTCATACCGGCCGGTGTAACCTGCCAATGGACGCCAAAGCGATCAGCACACCAACCACAAGACCCTTCACTGCCCCCTTCGGTTAAGACTGCCCAGAGGCGATCCGTTTCTTCCTGGTCAAGCGTCGTGAGGGCGATCGAATGATCCGGACGCGATTGATAGGAACTGTTGCCGTCAAGCGCCATATATGGGGTTCCCATCACCGTAAAATGTACCAGGTGCATTCCGTTGCCGATGGACTGCACCTCGTCGATATGCGTGTCCGGAATCGTTTCGGCGTAAAATCTGGTGGCTTCTTCGGCTTGGCTTTCGAAGAAGATACACATGCGAGAGTTCGGTCGTTCACTCACGAGAGCGTCTCCTTTGCTGTTGGTGGGCGAAAAAGAAGTTCGATATACCGACGAAGATGGTCGTTGCTCTCAAGCGCCGCTTGGATATCGGGTTCGAGGGTTTCGGCGTGCCCGAATATGCTGTCTGCACAGGCGTTGCGAATAGCAGGGGGCGCCTGGTAGATTTCTTGAGTCATGGTCCCCACTAGACAGGTCCATTCGGCAAGGTCACCCTCGATCAACGAGCGATGAAAATCGAGGTGTGCCAGAATACGCTCAAACGGATCATCCAGTTCGTGATAAGGCGCAGCCTCGAGCATCGCCGAAGTCGTATCAGCCCAAAACTCCGCAGCTGCCACGCCGAGTGCTTCACTGTTTTTGCAGTGATGGAAAAATGCACCCTTCGTGACACCGGCAGCTTCGCACGGCTCGTCAACTGTAGTCCCCGAATAGCCTTGCTGGCGAACCACATCGCGCGCCGCTTCCAGCAGTCTCGCCTTCGCGTTTCCCCGTTCGGGGTCTTCTTTCGTTGATCGAGGCATATGTGAAATATACAAACTAGTTGGTATGTTTCTCAAAAACGAACGCCTAGTCGGGTGATTTAGACAGAAACTCTTAAAATAACCCACTATCTCGTCGCTCTGGTGGTCGTCGAGTCCACCATTGCACGCTGAAATACAGCCTGTTTGTCATTATTCGCCTCCATATATGGAGGGTGTGATCTGGAGTTCAGCTAATTCGTGATAGCTTGCCTTTGCGTTGAATGTTTCTGTAGTCCCACTGGATCATCCTGGCTTTACCGAGCCACCTTTCCAGATCGTCGGCATTGATCTGATCGATATTTGTATAGCGAGCAGATGCATCCTTGAATTTACCGGTACCAGGCTTCAGGTTCACTTCGCCAAAGTCGGCCCCGCTCCAAAACATCAGCCTGATGCAATCTTTCAGCTTGCTGTAGCCTACGGTTGGGTTGCCATCCAAAAACCAGACAGGGTGAGCGTGCCAAATTTTGCTCTCAGCCTCGGGAAGATGGTGATCAATTACTCGCTTTAGTCTGTCGCAAATTTTCTTGTCTTCCTCATTCTGCGATTTATTGAAAGCTGAAATGGTTTTGGGCTTCATAAGGCGTCATTTAAAAACGTGGTGAACAATGCGTTCTGTAATGGTCAAGATCTGAGCCGAAAGCAGCTCATGCCTTCGCCAAGATTGTCTGGGCCACTTTTATCGAGGGTTTTCTTATTGCGATTTCGTGCTTTCTAAAGGTTCTTCCATGATCTTTGCTAAGTAGGCATCGAGCGCGTCGAGTGTCGCAGTCCAGTTGATCAGGTAATCGCTGTCCTCAGCTGCAATACGGGCCGCCTCGCTATCGAAGACAGCATCCAGGGTCACAGTCGTCCCCGGACTGTCGTCTTCGAATAAAATCGTCACGACAGCCTTGGGCGGCAATCCGGCGCCGCAAGCGTCCAAAGCGTTTGGGTCGCCCATAATGACAATTTTCTCGAACGGTATCAGTTCGGAGATGACACCGCGGCTTGGATGTTCAGAGCCGTCCGGCGCGCGCATGCCCACATAATAAATGCCGCCCACCTTGAGCTCGACCATGCTGGTCGTGTGCTCCGATCCGAATGGTCCCCACCATTTCGCGACATGATCCGGATCTGTCCAAACCCTCCAGACCAACTCGCGGGGCGCCTTGCAGCGGCGGATGATTGTGATCTGGTTTTTGGAAACGGTATTCAGCATCCTGTTATGTCTCTCACGTTTTAGGCTGACTGGCCTTGAGGTAACTGCCAGCCGCATGCGGGCCGCTCCTGGTAATATCCGCGCGTGCGCTGGCTTGTCAAGGTAGGCCAGGCGTCGGGCTGCGACCTGTCGAGATCGGTGAAGCCATAGATTTGTGGAGGCCGCCGCTCGATAGCGATTGTCCATTTCATCCGGTGCGGTCCGGGTCGCAAGATAATGCTGTCTTTAGATAATCAATCATGGATCATCGTCCGAGCTGAAGTTTGCTTTAGCCCGTACGTTCAACATAGGCCGCGTAGCTGTCGAGAATTGCCTGCCAGCTGTCACGTTGAATGTCGGAAGGATTGGGCGCTTCTGCATCGAAGCCTGTCCCAACCCGGGTGCCATCGCCGTCGGCTTCAAAAGTCGTCCGGGTACGGCGATCATCGCCAAGGCGCAGCGTCACGGCATTGGGCGCATCGACCTCTTCGAAAGTGCCGGAGTAGTCAAAGCCAAAACAGCCGTCTCGCGCTTCCATGCGGGTGACAAGCCTTCCGCCTCTACGCAGATCGACATCGGCTGAAGGACAGTGCCAATCCGGCGACGCCTGGTTCCACTGCGTGATGGCATCAGGTGAGTTGAAGGCCTTCCATGCCACTGCAGGCGGCACGCCGACGACAGTCTCGATTGTGATTTGTTCGCTATGGGTCATATATTGTTCTTTGGTTTCAATGACGAAAGCAAAGCTATAGTTAGCCATTTAGATAACTATAATAAGACACAACAGTTAGGTCAATGAATAACTGATTGTCAGTCCCCTATTCGGCCGCAAAACCCGCGATAAGGTAGGCAGGTCGCGTAAAGGTTGCCTGGCCCTAGCCCGCTGGTCAGAGCCTTTGCAAAACCGTCAAGCTCCCTAGTCCACAATAACAGCGAGACCCTGACTCCTGAGGTTGGCCAATGAATCCAGCATGGCCTGCAATTCTTCAGGGGTGTGGCCGTCCCATTCATCGACCATCCCCACAATTTTTAGTGGCTTGTGGGTGCGATAAGACCGCGTTGGGTTCCCGGGAAACCGCTTGTTGGTGACATTTGGATCGTCCTCAAACTGTCCGGTTGGCTCAACAACATAGATGTAGCCACGGCCTGCCAAACCCGAGAGCGAGGTCGCAAGTTCCGCTCCCCAAATGGCAGCCTCCATACGGGCGGCGAAGTAAATGTGCTTCAAAGCTCGATCTTCTTCGAAGTTACATGGATGGCCAGGTCTCAAAAGATCACCGACTGCCAAGCTTGCTTTTGTGCCGTGAAAGAACGGGCCGCTTACCTGCTCGCAGTTCTCGTATGAGACGGGCGTCCACTCATCCGTTTCTATTGTTAATTGGTTGGTATCAGTCATATATATTTTTCCGGTTCAATTAATGTGGTGACAAGGCTTGCAATTCGGTCAGGCCTCGCATCATGAACCCTCCAACTCATCTATTTCAGCTTTGCGGGCATGCACGAGCTGGGTCACAACGGCAGTTGGAATCTGTTCGGGATTGAAGCGTATGACGGTGCGCGAGGTATCGAAGGCTTTCAGTACATCTGCGTGCTTTTCGATGGTCTTACCCTGCATGATGTACAACGACACATGATGACGGGCATCCCCGATGCTTACGAGTGTTCGGCCCCGATATCGGAACGCCGGGACGTTCCTTCGGGTGACAAGTGCGGTCTCGGGAACGACAGCCGAGATCGTGTCATGGAGAAGTCGAAGCCCGTTCCTATGGTGAGCAAGCGCGCCAGCCAGATAGTCTTCCAGCAAGGTTGAATTCATGACCTATTCGGTTCCTGAAAATACTTAACCAGTGCTGCCGCGAGAACGTTGCTGTCCCCGCTGTGCCATTGTCCCGGAAGGCTGCGATGCGTTGCATTTGGCAATTGTCGCGCCACACTGGCTGCCCATCCGGTGAGATTGTCCGTGCTGCCCTGGCTATCGAGGACGAGAGTCGGGACGTGCACTGCACCAAGCAATTCTGCATCGGTTGCCTCCGAAATTCGGCAGTCGTAGACGAGCGTAGGCGCAATGACTGTCATCTTTTCGAAAGCTTCCGACCCCTGCATCTGTGTTACATGTTCGGCGGGAACGCCAATGCTGAGATGAAAGTACTCGACCGCATCCGCGTATCGCCCCTCGCCAACCAGCACTGCGAGTTCCTGGGTCAGCGGATCGGGACCTGACCCCGGCGCCTGAAGCGGAGGCTCTAACAGTGCCAGTTTTTGAATAGGCAGCCCTTTCGCAGCACAGTGCAGAGCCAAAAGCGCACCGGACGAGTATCCATAGACGAAGGCCGGTCGTTCAATAATGCCAAGAATTACCGCAAGGTCTTCGACCTCACGCGACGGGTAATATACTGATGCGTCTCCACTGTCACCGCGCCCACGCCGGTCAAAACTGTAAACAGTGAAGCGGTCGGTCAGCAAAGGCCGCAATTCATCGAATGCCGAGAAACCCCGAAAGTGGCCGGCAGGCTCCACCAGGACAATGGGATCGCCAACGCCGGCAACCTCGAAAGCGATCGGTGTGCCGTCAGCAGAGTTTGTGATCCTCGTTTCAGTCATATTCGTTGTGCCTTCGCCACCAATGATATGGTTTGCTCTGTTGAGTGCCACTGGGTGCGTTTTCCCAGTTTTCCTGGCGGCCGAGAGGCGTCAGATCGAGAAAAGTCCACACCGTCCCAAGCGTCTCGAGACCGCGGCCCTTGGTGAAATAAGTGCGGTAGATGTCGTCGCCATCGCGATAGAAAATGTTGAGACCAAATCCTGTGGGGGACACATCAAAGTCGGGGTTGAAGCTGTCCTTGGTCTCGAACCAGGGGATTGACCATCCCATGCGTTTCTGGAACGCCTCGATCTCGACGGTCGGCGCTTTTGAAACAAAGACGAGCGAGGTATCTCGTGCGTGCAGATGGGAGAGATGAGGAAGCTGATCAGCCACCATGCAACAGCCGACGCACGGGCTTGGATCGGAGGGCTTCAACATGTGGTGGTAGACGATTAGCTGCGCGCGGCCATCGAATAGGTCAGCCAGGGTGGCGGAGCCTTCGGGGCCTGCAAAGTCATAATTACGGTCGACCTTCATCCACGCTGAATGCCGGCGTTTTGCCGCCACCCGATCATGCGCAAGCGTAAGCTCTTTTTCGGCCTTGCGGATTTCACGGAGGTCTTCCTGCCAGGCTTTTAGCGACACGATGCGCCGCGCTACGCCGGAAATTTCCCTTGTTTCGCTGCTTTGCATTTCAGTCATGATCCCCTCCGGGTTTGGATTTGAGCAGGCGGGTTCTGTGCGAACCACTCCACGATTTTGGGCATGTTCTCCTCAAACGGCCCGCCCAGGAATATGTTGAGAACGCCGGCGCGCTGATCACCACGGTTTTCAAAATCGTGCTGGATACCGGGAGGGATGAAGATGACGGCGCCCTTTTGGGCGTCTTGCCACTGTTCGCCCACCAGGAACGACATCGTGCCGTCCAACACATAGAACAGCTCGGTCTCAGTCTCGTGCGAGTGCGCGCCGAAGCCCGCGGTATTCGGTTCAATCCACCATTCCGACACGGAAAACTGATCTGCGGTCTCTTCACCATCAGCTTTGAAGGTTGCTGCGATACGGCCCATGTCGTAGGAGCGTCCGCTTTCAGGTTCGACAAGGATCGCCTGACCTGGTTTGAAAGCCTTGTTGCTCTGATGTGGATTGTCCATCCGTGTTCTTCACCTATCGTTCCATGGCGCCTTTGCCGGCAATTATCTTGTCGCGAAACTTCGCTATTCTCGAAATGCGCGTTTCCGATTTCTTGGCTGAATTCAGGTTGATGGCGTAGCTTCGCTGCCGACCCGGCGTTAAGGCTTGAAACGCTTCCGCAAGCTCGGGGTCGACGTCCATGGCTTCCACCAGTTCCTCCGGGATCTCGATATCGCGTTTTATTTTTGGAGGCTTAATGCCCGCTGCGGCATAGCTCTTCGCCTCATCTAAATAGGCGCGAAGAGTTTCTTCCATTTCCCCGACTTGCTCGTCAGTAGCGAAGTAGATTGTGCTGGCGTACTGTGTGTTCGGTCCCGGCTTTTCAAGGACCCCATCCGGATCTTTCATCAAAACGGCGTCAAAGAAGCTCAGCACAAACTTGTCTTGGTACGCGCCAATGATCGCGATGTTTCGGCCAGCGAAGTCGTAACAAGGCTGCCCCCACTTCACCGCCTCTTCCAGATCCAAGCTTTGACATATCCGGCGCAGCGCAATGAGCCCGGCCTCCCATTTTCTGGCCGAGCAATCGGTCGTTGAGAACCGATCACAGCGTCCGCAGCCCTTTGCAAAAAATTCCTCTATGTTTGAAATCATGGTCATGGCTGTTTCATCTCCTCACCGACCGTTGGACGAGTGAAGCCGTTCGCGGCGAAGCAAGCTCTCTTCCGGCCAGCAACGTTCGCGATCATAGAATTTATCGACGGTCAGTTGACCGTCCGCTATGACCACCCAATCCTGTTTTGTACTGGTAAAAATATGGATATCTGGCGGTAACGTGTTTGGATTGTCGAGCGTCCCTACGCGGATGAAATATACTTTGTCGCCGGCGCCGAAATAGTTGCTCCAGAGGGCGACATGGCATGATCCGCACCGCCAGATTTTCTGGCCCTTACCGCTATTTGATGGCGTGACAAAGCACTGAGGGTCGCCCTGGAGAAGCGTCACGCGATCGGCTTCGATCATGGCGTTCAACACGAAGGCCGAGCCGGTTTCCCGTTGACACCAGGTGCAGTGACAGCAATGGGTAAAAAGCGGCCTGGTTTCGATCTGGTATCGGATCTTTCCGCATGTGCAGCCGCCCTGCAGGGGGTAGATTTCAACAACCTGGTCCGTCACTTGGCGCTCTCCTGCATTGCATCGCGCCATGCGGCTGCGTATTTCTTCCTGTACTTCTCGTCTGTTTCCAGTGCGATTAGCTCTCCTGCCAACTCTCTGAGCGACACATCCGCAGTGATGTCGAACAGTGATCGCATGCCAACAAGGATGTCGTAGCGAATAAGCGTGGCGTTCTTTTCGGATGGACAAAAACCGTAACGATCCCTGCACGACTGCAGATACCTGGCTCTGAGCTTTCCAGCAGAAAGACCGACCTTCCACAGTGACTGCAACACGTGGCGAGCCGTCACGAATTTCTCATCATGCGTAACCGCTTCAAGTTCGCCAAAATCACGAAGTACGCGTACTGGATCGGTGCTATAGGACAGATTGGAAAGCATATGCCCGGCGATGGATCGAACGTGATTGTTCTTATGCGAGAGCAGATCTACGAAGTCTGCCCACACGGCATCTGCCCAATCCACCTGAAGCGGCTCATCGGTGCGTAAACATCCTTCATGACCCGACATAGCGACCTGCAACGCAGCGTGCGCTTCGGCGATACCATCCGCATGCGCTTCTTTCAGTTGGCTTATTGTGTCGGTTAGACCATCCGGCGTTACGGTTTCACTCATCCGGCGCCCTCCCCTAAATCAGAAGCGCCGTAAAGGGGCCGGAGTTCAATTTCATACGCGCCTTCCATTGGGTTCGGACACTGGGCGGCCCATGCCATCGCTTCGGCCGTGTTGTGCACTTCCCAGAGCCAGAAACCGGAGACGAGATGTTCACGCTCCAGGAAAGGACCATCGACGATTGATACAGCGTGACCGTCAGATACAAGGCGTTTGCCTTCGGCCGAAGGCTTGAGGCCGGCCGCCATGCGGCGGATCCCTGCATCGAGAAGTTTCTCGTTGAAGCGTTCCATTGCATCCCGAGCCTCCTGTGAAGGCATTTTGCCTGCCTCAGAGGCCTCCGTTGCTTTGATCAGCACCAAGACCAGCATCTTAAAACTCCATTCGGCCAGGCCGATTTCCGTGTGATTTGTTGAGCACCACATGAGTGGCGTTTTCTGTAGGAACGAACTGATCGCACTCGTAGCCCAGGGCGCGAAGATCAATTTCTTCGAACAGCCGTTCGCCGCTGCCCAGCAATACTGGCGCGATCGCCATATGCATTTCATCGATCAGGTCTGCGCCGAGAAACTGCCGGATGGTGTTTGCACCACCACCAACACGAACATCCGAGCCGCTTGCGGACGCGATTGCACGATCGAGCGCTTGCAGTATTCCGCCCGTGACAAAGTAAAAGGTGGTTCCGTCTTTCATTTCGATAGGGTCGCGCTCGTGATGCGTGAGTATGAAGGTCGGGCCATGATAGGGAGGCGAATTCCCCCACCAGCCTTTCCAATCCATGTCCGACCAGGCGCCCCTGCTTGGCGCGAACAGGTTTCTTCCGAGGATCCATGCGCCAATATTCCTGAAGCCTCGGGCGGCGAAGTCATCATCGACACCTGTCGTTCCACTGTCTGAGCCGAACAGCCTTTGCTGAAAGGTCCGCGTGGTGATTAGCCACTCGTGCAACTCGCTACCACCAACTCCAAGCAGGATATCGTGGCTTTGGTTGGCCCAGCACCGTAACCATCAAGCGAAACTGTGAACCCCTCAACTCTAACTTTGGCCATTGGTGTGCTCACTCATTGGGTTTCTCTCGTTGAAGTTTCTAGGTGTGCAGCCAAATTCGAGATGGCGATCTGCCAACCGCTGCGCGTTCCCTTGATCATGTCCGATCCGACCAGGGAGGCGATCTGTATGGTCACACTCAGCTCTGTCAGGCTTCCGTTGCCGGCGATTGCGACGGTGATCAGAGAAGTGCTCAAGGGAGCGTTTTCGGATTTAACGCATTCGGTAAATATCAGCAGGTTAGGGCTATTGATTTCGTAGTAGCGGGTTTCAACCTGGAACCGCAGGTCGTCCTTTTGGCCGCATAGATGAACGTCAATGCCGCCAACGCGAAAGTCATTCTCGACAAATTCGATCGCCTCATCGTCTGAGGGTGGGCCCCATATCGTGCGGGCATTCGGATCTTCCCAGGCGGCAAACACCTGTTCCACCGTTGCTTTGATTGTCTTGCTGATCGAAATGGTGTCGTGGGTCAACTGCTCGCTCATGCTAACTCCTCTGCAATCTTTGCAAGCTGGCCGAGGGCGGTTTCCCAGCCGACGACAAAGCCCATTTCTTCGTGCTTTTCACAGTTTTCGCGGTTTTTGTGTAACGCGGTTGCTGTGTAGAGCGTTCCATCAGGGTGATCCTCAAGGGTGATAATGGCCGAAAAGAACCCTTCTTCGTTCGGTCGCCAGCCACCCTGGAGGGCGTCGGTAAACACGATCCGCTCATTTTCGATCACCTGAAGAAAGCAGCCCTCTCCGCCTTCCATAACGGTGCCGTCTTCAAGCCTCATGGTCGTATCGAAGCCGCCGCCGGTATAAAATTCGTGCTTGTTGGAAATCGTGACCACGGGCGCTGGCGCCCACCAATTCACGAAGTGCTTGGGGTCTTTCCATGCTGTCCAGACCACGGCACGCGGCGCTTCGATCGCTCGGCGGACCGTGAGGTCTAAATCGGAATTACTCATGACTCCTCCTTTACGGATACGTGTTCGACATACATTGCCAATCGGTCTGTCTGCTGCTCCCAAACAGCGCGCTGATCGGACAACCAGCTCTCCGCATTCTCAATTCGCCCTGGAGTAAGGCGGCAGATACGCAGGCTCCCGGCTTTGTCGGAGGCGATAAGGCCGCTGTCTTCCAGCACCAGGAGGTACTGCATGAACGCTGGCAGCGACATGTCGAAAGATAGCGCCAGAGTCTTCACACCTACCGGGGTTTCTGCAAGGTGCTGAACCACGGAGCGCCGCGTGGGGTCTGTCAAAGCCTGAAAGGCTGAATTTAGAAAATCACTATAGTTATCCATGTGGCTAACTATAGTGGAATGCAATAGTTAGTTCAATGGATAACTGATGGGCGGCACGATGGTACTTCCCTAGGCTACACAGCCTATTTGACGGGTTTCAAATCAATGGGAGCCGCTCGTGGTTCGAGTGGGTACGAAAAAGGAAGCGTGCAGATGGATCATTCGCCACTGACCATTCCCCAATTAGGTCAATGGCCTGCTCATAGGCTTTGCCTCTATGCCGGCCCGAGTGAAGGCGCCTGTTCGCTGAGCACCGTTCATATACACATCCTTGCGTAAAACTTCCCTGGCATGGTTCAGCGTCACAACATCAAGCATTTCGACTTTTGCTGTGAATAGCACGCCTTTGCAATCGTTCAGCTCCATCACCATCAGCCATTCAAAAGTCCAGAAGTCATCACCACAAAGTAAGCGAATTTTCTCGATTGAGAATTTGAACTGTTCAAATAGGCCCGCACATTGTGCTTTCAGCAATTGACGCCCAGTGATGGGCTCTGAGCCATCATGAATATGGAAAACAGTGTCGGCTGAGTGCAACGAAGCAATTAAACCGGGATCTCTGGCCTCCCATCCCTTATGATACCGATCGAAAACGGATTTTGTGTCTAAGCGTTGTCCGGCAGCTATTTTTGTGGACATGACATGGGTCCTCTCCTATTTGATCTAAAGAGAGAGGTTGCCCAAAAAGTCAGCTACCTCGTAGAATAAACGTGCTAATTTACAAAAAGTCCGGGGTGCGGCTTTTCATTCACAGCACACCGGTAGCCTGCGATTCCGTCTGTCGGGGTTATGCCAAGCACAGTGCGAAAACTTCGAGAAAGATGCGCTGTATCCGAAAAACCGTTGTCCAGGGCGGCATTGCGAACGAGATCCCCACTAATCAATTGATAGGCAGCGTTTTGTATGCCAAGCCATCTCTTGTAACTGCGAAACGTCATCCCGGTGAATTGCTTAAAGTATCTGAGAGATTGTGTGCGCTCCATGCCCAGTTTCTCTGCTAGCTCAATCTGTGTCATGCGCGACATCGGATCTTGTGCGAGATGAGACACAATAGCTGATATGTCTGGCGGGCATAATGGCTGTTTATGAGCGAGCTGTTCGCGCAATTCCAATCGTCTTTTCTCACTCCCCCACAGCGCGTCGATCGTAATCCCTTGAAGGTGGCCTTCAAGCGAGCGTGCCAATGTATCAGAGAATGGAAATGCCAGGCCGTCGAAGTTGAGCAGACGAGCGCAGCCGACTGCCTTGACCTGGTGATGCACTTGGGGGCGGACCAAAAGGATCGCCCCCTCTATCCGTTCTGTTGCAGTTTTGAGTGCAATAGGGCCGTCTATGCCGCACAGGACGCATGTAGTGGGCATCGCATGGGCGCTGATCCTATTGGCGGAGAACGGAAAGAGCGAGCTGGGAAAAGTGGGCATAGAATCCTTCATATGCACACCCCTGTATGCCAGGCTAATTCGAGAGTGGGGCGCCAGTACCAGCGCCTACATATCTCATTTGTCCTTACCTTCTGCAGCAAGTGCTTCGACATAGCTCGCCATCCGTTCCATCCGGCCCTCCCAAAGGACAGTTTGTGTGTTGAGCCATTTTTCAGCAGCTGACAGCTGTTTGGGTTTGATCTCACAGGTCCGCACGCGACCGATTTTCCTAGAATGGATCAAACCCGCATCCTCCAGCACACCAATATGCTTCATGAATGACGGCAGCGCCATTTCAAACGGCTCAGCCAGCTCACTAACCGAGGCCGGTCCAGCCGTCAGTTGCTGGATGACAGCACGTCGCGTCGGGTCAGCCAGTGCCTGGAAAACCATATTCAGATTTTCGTGATTGTTATCCATTTGACTAAGTATATAGATCAAATACCGATAGGCAATGGCTGAATGTTGGTAATGCCCTCAAAAGTCATCTCGAGCCAGAGTGTGGTGTAGCCTTGGCAGGCCCTCCAGCGGCTATCAATCGCCATTGTAGGCAGCTTCGAGAGTGGCAATATCGATCTTGTTCATTTCCAACATGGCTTGTTCTGCGCGTTCAGCAGCTTTTCTGTCCGTCGACTTAAACATTTCAAGCAATGCCCTCGGTACAATCTGCCAGCTAACGCCCCAGCGATCCGTGAGCCAGGCGCACCTGCCTTCGGCGCCGCCATCTTCTGTGAGGGCATTCCACAGGCGATCGGTTTCGGCCTGAGTCTCGGTCAGTACGGAGATGGAAGCAGCTGGTGAGGGCTTGTAGTGGGGACCGCCGTTCAGAATCTGATACGGGGCACCGGCAAGCGTGAAGTTGACCACAAGCGGGTATCTCGATCCGTAATTTTCGTCATCGTCGAGAGCGCTGTTGGAGATAAGCGATGTGTAAAAGTGCGCTGCCTCAAGACCTCCCTTTTCAAACCATAGACATGTACGAATTTTTGAGTTCACGTTTGACTAACTCCTCTTGGATTATGAATCGACGGGTTCTTTCGCGGTATTGCATTGCGACAGTGCGGCTTCCCAGTCCACAAGAGACCACGGATGAACTACAAAGACGAAGACATCGCTGATGAGCGCTGGATCACTATCAGCAACCTGTGTGGCGCCTCTCACGTCTTCAATCTGGACAACGATACTGCCGCCGCAATCATCCATGGATGGACCCGCAAACCTCCGCGCACCCTTTTCAAACTGGTCGATGAGACAGTCGTTATGGCCCCCAAGCGCCTGCTCCCAGACACGCTTTGACTGACCCCGGTTAGGCCCAGGTCGATAGAGAACCAGAAACGCCCGTTGACCGTTTGGTTGTGCAGACTCTTGAGCCATAACGGTATTTCTCCCGCAACCCTCACAATAGGCTCTGATCTGGTCGCAGGAGGATGAACATCGATTTCACGACTGTCGCATTGACAATACTTAGCTTAATGGTTAACTATACGATCAGGCAAAAGTTAGGTCAACGGAAAACTTTTGCTGCCCCGGTTGCGCTGAGAGGCGGCCTTAATCACCATGCAACAAGCGCGGCAAATCTCCGTACGTAATATTTGAAGTGGAAAACGGGGACCGATTTATTGATGTGTAAATATCAGTGAACAGCGTTAATATTTTCTAGCGAGACTCCGGCTCGAGGGAAGACAGCGCAATGTCGTTTGACCAGGATATTTGGAAAGTTGTTATTGCCCTCCTGCCGATTCCTGACGCTCTGCCTCTAGCTGGATTTGAAATTGCCTCTCTGCCTTATCCGCATAGTGCTTGCAGCTAAGCGGTGTTTTCCGAGTGGCGGTCTTCCCAAATACCCAGCCACTGGCCGTTGCATGGGGCGTGATCAGCAGCTCGCAGGGCAGGTTGCGCACACGCTCGAAACTGGTTTGGTAGTCCCGCACAATATCGGGATAGCGGCTATTGTTGGTCAATTGATATCCCGGTGCACTCAGGCTGTCCACATAGGCGAGTTGTGTTGTTTTACCATTGATCGTGTCATGCCAGGTCCAGGCCATGCTGCCCGGGGTATGGCCCGGAATAAAATGTACACGCAGATGCAGATTGCCCAAAGCGACCTCCTCGCCCTGATGCAGTATGCGATCGGCCTTGATGGGCGAGTACAGTATCCCGTCCCCGAAGTGGATATCATCAGCTCCACCGCGGGCCATCAGAAGCGCGGATTCTGCATTGGTTGCGACTCGGGCGCCTGTCGCACGCTGCACAGCCGCCAGGGAACCGACGTGATCGGCATGGGCGTGGCTGTGCAGTATCAGTTTCAGGTCAGTGGGCTGTAACCCCAATACCTCCAGGTTTGCGAGCAGGTGGTCCGCAGTTTGCGCCATACCCCCATCGATCAAAATCGCCCCTTCACTGCCAGTGAGTAGCAGAGCGGTAATACCCTGTGTACCGATTTGCCAGGTATTTGCTGCAATCCGCAGGGGCGCCACCGGCTGCCGCCAGGACTTTGGCACCTTGTAAGCCTCCAATTGTGGCAGTGGGTCCAGCTCTGTTGCGGAAGTTATCCCTGCCAGTACCACAGACAGAGCTGTGGCAGTGATTGTGCTGAAATGCATTGAATTGACTCGTTTTATCTTTTACCTGGTGCCTGGAATGCAGTGATTATCGGCGGGATGTGCTCTGCCCACAACCCGGTACTCCAGGTGTACGGCAGGCTTAACCCCTGCGGCAATGCATAAAAAAGTCTACCCCTTGCCCCGCTCCAATAGATGCTGTGACAAGGAGGACTTTCTGTACATCCTTGGGAGGGGAACCCAGTTAATGTGCCTCACTCCTTTGCCCTATCACAACGAATGGTTCTGGAATACGCAAAAAAGGGAGTTTCATCCGCGCAGTTATTTTGCCAAGAACGTGCTTTCTCAATCGCAGTCAGCGTTACCGCGAGGCAGGACAGGCCAGTTCTTAAATTTACAGGTGCGCTTGTACAAAGAATCAGACCAAATAAGAGCCGGAATTTCAATCACCTTGACGCATTATGAATTTTGGGGTGGGAAATGTTTGTAGCAGGCTGTACTGGCTTGATCTACAGGATCCAAGTGGCCGTTATGCATGTAGTCCATGGCTTGCGTATTGGCTATTGTAATCAATCCTCAAAACAAAGTTTGGTGTATATTGCTTCAAGCATTGGTTTTTTAAGCAAAGTCTATACTATTTATTGGTATCACTCCACCTAACAAGTTGATCAACTATCGCCGGCAAGCTGGCTGGCCTGCTAAAAACACTGCTACGCGACAGTGTGGCTGGTAATTAAAGATATTGGAATTTCCTGCCGATGATCCATGGAACTACAATCAGGCCGCTTTGTGAGAGAAAGGGAGACATACCGCAGTTAGTGGCATTCTTTGAAAGTGAATGGCCTGCACACTATGGGCCATCCGGCCCCGGTGACGCGTTAGCTGATTTACAAAGCTACGCCGGAAAGCATGAATTGCCAATAGGCTTGGTGGCCTATGTTAACGGTGTGCCGAGTGGGTTTATGGCCTTGAAACAGGAATCCATAGCAGTTCGGCCAGAGTTAGGCCCCTGGGCGGCGGCTGGCTATGTCGTTCCTAATATGCGTGGCCGTGGACTTGGTTCACAGCTATTGGCAGGCATTGAAACCACTGCGGCCAATATCGGTGCATCCAAACTGTATTCAGGCACAAGCAAAGCACACAATTTGTTGCTGCGCGCTGGTTGGGCCAAGAGGGAGATGATGGCCTATGATGGAGAGATTGTCACTATCTACAGTAAGCAACTCTCAAAAATCGATCAACGTGGATACCATTACCAATGATTTTTATTTTGTGTTGAAATAGCACAAATCATTATGGCCCCTTGGCCAACCGTTTTCCCGCAGGGAAAAAGAACTCGGTGAGGGAGGGCACAGCCGATCACGCCCCAGCTATCACCAGGCTATTCAAGCTGCCACCGAATAAAGAAACGTAGCGCTGTTTGGCAAAGGGGGTATTGGGGAAGTTTGTGCAGGCCCGAACACTAACACAAGTGCTTTTTCTCGTACAGCCACTATGGGGAGGTAAGCGTAATCAAATCGGCAAGCCAGTGTTCTTTTGCTCCACCCTGGTGCCACCGTAGGTGCGTAAGGTTCGATCGTTGCGGGCTGTGCTGCAAAGGTGTGTCAATGGGCAAGAGAGGATGCACGGACAATACCCACGCCTGGATAGTGACCAAGCCTTACAGACAATGGCCAAACGCGAGCCGAAATTGCAAACTTCGTGACCGTAATTTTCGAGAGAGCGGGCAGCTTCCCCTAAAAATTGAATAAACCCAAAGGGATTACATGTATTGGTGATTTTTGGGATACTGGTCGTAGCGAGCATTCTTCTAGGTGGTTCGATAGTGCTTAAATGTTGTATCAGATTGATTTACAGTGATTTTTTAATGGTTGGGTGTGAAAAGAATCCAGAAATACTGACCTAGATGATCAGTATATATTATATTTCAGGGGTAATAAATATTTTTAAATGCTTGGGCACGTTGGTATTGATATGGGATTCAGCTATAAAAAGGCATTTAATTTTTGGGTATAAAAGCGGTACGAGTCCCAATCATTTCCATTCTTGTATCAGTGCTGGATCTATAGAAAAGTTGGCAAAGGTTTGTGGAAGTGTCACGATCACAATATATCCATTGACAATTACATGGCAAGACCAGACGTCTGGCATCTATTGCGCTATTCGATTTTGCAATGACCGCTAGGCTAGCGTAAAAGGCCGCCGCCAAAGCAACAGCTGCTTTCGATGGTATTGGATAGGAGAAAATAATATGATAAAGAATCTTATTTTGACTTTTTCGTTTTTGCTTCCACTGGTGAGTATTGAGGCGAGTGAAGGAAAGCCCTATGAAATGCCCAGAACCCATGTAATACCGGTCAAGAATTCTGTATCAGGGTGGCAATATGACCTTTATATAAAACTGCCAGAGGGGTATCTTGAAAAAAATGCTACAAAATATCCTGTTATTTATTTCCCGGATGCTGCATGGAATATCGAAATACTGTCTGCTTCAACAGAGTTTCTGATGGAGGAGGTTATTCTGGTCGGCATTTCATGGCAGACGGATATTGATGCAGATTTAAAGAAAGAGGCTGGCATACATGTAAGCAGGTATAGAGATTACACAATGAAGGAATCAGCCAAACCGGAAATACAAACCAAATATCAACTTGGAAAAGCCGGTAAACATTTAAACTTTATTCGTACTGACATAATTGATTATGTAGAAAAGAACTATCGAGTCGACCCTGGTAACCGCACTTTTTTTGGATATTCACTTGGAAGTGAATTTGGCGCCTATATATTGTTTACTCAGCCGGATACCTTTAAAAACTACATTCTCGGCAGCCCATCACTTGTGGGTGATATACCCCATCTAATTGAATTGGCATCTCATTCAGAATCAGAAACGAAGAGCCTGAATGCAAACGTTTTCGTTTCATATGGCTCTCTGGAAAAGGAGCTTGGTGAGCATGCAGAAAAACTGATTGCCATACTAAAAAGTAGAAATGATAAGAGCTTGTCTTTGAAGCATGTAGTGATTGAAGGTGACCATCAGGCGGCATTACCGATGACTGTAGTACGCAGTGTAACTTGGCTATCAGCACTAGCAGGGGAGTAAGGCGTATGACAATACACTGGAGTCCAACGCCTAGCTTTGCGCATTTTTTGTGCAATCTCTTCATTCCTTTTTTAAGCACAAAGCTGATTACGTTGCCGGACTGCTGTAACTGGATAGGGTCAAAGATGCCACCGCGGACATAGCCATTACCTTTAAAGGAATATTCCCCGGTAGCTCCCCCCTTCCCTCATCACCTCAGCGGCACTGTCACCGGGGTTCAGCGCACCCATCAGCCAGTCAAATTGCGTATCACCGAATGAATTCCGATTGACAATGGGAGCATCCACCGGGGCGTTATACAGCGCAATAAACGACTTTTCAGCATCGGTGGGATTCTTGGTCGCCTCGGTTTCAGAAAAGGCCGCATCCACTTTTTTAGGTTGTAGCTTACGTATAGGTCTGTAGCAATTCTTATCTTATGCACAGATTTGATCTGAGGCAGATAAAGAGAATTTCAATTTATTGTCGCGATCACTCCGTGACCGAGAGGAAAAGCAAGAAACACACTTTAGAGATTACAAAAAATTCGGGGGAAGCAAAGCGGGGCTGGCGGTAGCTAATGACTGATTCTTTTTTCGTCTGTATAAGAAGCAACTAAAGGGGGCTCGCGGAAACAGCTGGACTCTCAAAGAACTTCTTTAATGCAAGCAATAGCATATATTGACATATCAAAGCTTTAGTCTGCCTGATCCACTGTATTCCTATTAATCAAACTGAATAAGCGATGCTTGGTTGAGAAAGAGTTGTGAGAAATTCCCTTGAAATGAAAAAAGTCTGCGTTATAAAACGCGCACATGGATTGCCTTGCTTTCTATGCTGAATCACAACATTAACCATATCTTTGTTAAGGGAATAACAATATGAATAAAATATTGCCAATTTTTTTAATAATATTTTCCAACTTTTTCACCAGTCTTAGCTATGCAAATTGTCGCTTGGTTGACAGGACAATAAATCTGCAAGAAGCTTACCCTTTTGTCATTTTCCCCACCACAGTCAACATCAAGGATGCTGAGGGGGAGTGTAGCGTCGTACAAGCAGAAACTCATGGACTTCTTATTAACAATGTGGCGCGAATACCTTTGCAATGTGTGCCAGTAGAATTCACCAGCATGTCAATTCTGTTCGAAGACGAGAACGGCCAGGTAATTCAAGACACTCTGCCCAATGCCATCGCCACTCGGGCAGCCTGTAGATAGACTAAATTGTGGTAGTTCACTTGCACTGAACTACCTGCTTATAAACCACGAAAATATACGAGACTTTCTTCTAGGGCCTGTTCACACTAATTAAAGTATCGACAAATAGCTGCAGGAAATGCACGGCCCGCATCACGCGGTTACCCTTACCGGGTGCAATGTGCAGATCTACCGTATGCTCCTTGATGGCGACCAGCGTGAAGGTGAAATAATCCTCCAGTTCCATTGGCTGAAATAGTCGACAGGGTAATATAGGCATTTTTAATGGTTCCTTATGTCGCCTGTGACAGAAACGCCGGGCAAAAACCCATAGCGCCGCTTCTCTCGCCGCAGGCGTAATCCGTGTGGGAAAAAAAGCAAAGGGAAAATTGCAGCGTGCACAGCCGGAGCGGTGCGCGGCTCAAGTAAAAGACCGCACCAATCATCACGCAACGCCACAGCACACTCCGCCCCCGGGTGCCCGGGTGACTCGCAAAACGCGCCTTCAGGGAGACGTTTATTGAAGGCGAACGAGTGTATGGCGTATCATTCAAGACAGCCTCGCTAGATATCTTAGTTATCTATTGGGGCTAGCCATCTCTCGATGTTGTCCGCACTGGGAGGTGGCGTTTTTCTCTTATTTACGCGGTCATGATGCGGTTCTTCTTTGTTTTTTGAAGTTTATTGTAGTGATGGATTACCTGCGAGCGCTCCGTTACCGGGCGTCTCGTGGGTAGAGCGATATTCTTCGCGCTCTTTTTATTGGTTTTTTTCGCTTGCGCCGGTTTACTGGTTGGACGCTAGGGCAGCAGATCAACCCCAATGTCTTTTAGCAAGGAATACAATCAAGGTGAAGCTTCAGGTAACATCAAGTTCAGTTCCCACCGGCTGCTGAAGTGGTTTGTTGTGCATCAAGGCATTGAGCATTGATTCCCCGGACATCCGGGATTGTTTTTTGCCTATCGCCCACGGATTAACACCTTGCCCCTTCTCCATGTACCATAGCGGAAAAGGCATTAGTTTATTGCCCGGAAAAAGGGCTCCAATCACTTGGCCCACTCACCTCTGACTCCATTAAAAACGCTCAGGGTCAATAACAGTGCTTTGTGCTGGTGTTATTATTTCGCCGCGACCATTTGGCCCCAGTCTTTTGCGGTCAACCGATACAGGCAGTGACGCGACAGCGGGCTTTCAGCGGGCACCTGGCGATGGGCAAACACCAGGGCATCCCGCTGCATACCAAGGCGCTCCATCACCCGCTGGGAGCGAAGATTTGGCAGGGCAGTGAAGGAGGCCACTTCGGCCAGTTGTAAACGTTCAAAGGCCACCGCCAGGGATGCGCGCGCAGCTTCAGTGGCGTAGCCCTTGCCCCAGTGGGGATGGGCCAAGCGCCAACCAATTTCTACCGCAGGGGCAAACGGCAGATCATCGGGGACTGGTTTGATGCCGACAAAGCCGAGAAATTCACCGCTCTCTTTAAGTTCCAGCGCCCAGAAGCCCCAGCCATACTCTTCTATATATGTACTGTTACGATCGACACCCGCATCACTTTCTCCCCGTGTGAGTAGTGCAGGAAAAAATGCCATTACCCTGGGGTCGGTATTCATTACGGCGAGAGCGGGTTTGTCTGCCTCTCGCCACTGGCGTAATTGCAGGCGTTCGGTGTTTGGTTGTATTAGTTCAGCCATTGGTTAATAACTATTTTATGATTTGTTCTCCTTGAAACCTTCGGCCGGGGCGACCATAAAATCACAGGCGTCGAGCCACTCACGCTGCTCTGGATAGGCGGTCACCACAAAGCCCAGCTTTTCATAAAGTCTGCGTGCTGCCAAATTAGTGCGCAGTACAAATAAGGAGCACTCAGTGACCTCCAAGGCTTTGATACCGGTTTGTGCGAGCCGGGTAACCAGAGTGCTTCCCAGCCCGGTCCCGCGATGATTGGGAGAAACAATCAAGCGTCCCAAATGACAGCGGCCCAGGTGTCGGTAATACTGGCCAAAGGCGAGCAGTTTACCCTCACGGTTCTGGAGAACGTAGCTTGGCAACTCCGGCCAGCGGCAATCCTCAAGGAAAGATGCCCTATTGAAAGGAAAGCGGAACTGCGGGCCGCCCCACTGCTGGCACTGCTGTCGATCCGGCAGCCAGGACATCAGTGTTGAGAATTGTGTTGCCCGCATTGGCTCCAGCCTGAAACTGTCCAATGTTGACCCCCAGGCTTATTCGTTGCGGCACTTTGCCAGCCACCGGTCCAACTGATCGGCGAAGGCTTTGCGATCCGCCTGGCTGAGCGCCGGCGGGCCACCGGTATGCACGCCGCTGGAACGCAGGGTATCCATAAAGTCGCGCATATTCAGGCGCGCGCGGATATTGGCCTTGGTGTAGCGTTCACCGCGGGGGTTCAGGGCCTCGGCGCCCTTATCAATGACCTCCGCCGCCAGGGGGATATCGCTGGTGATCACCAGATCCCCGGCTGCACAGCGCTGCACAATTTCATTGTCGGCCACATCAAAGCCCGCGGTCACCTGCAGGGAGCGGATATAACGGGACGGCGGCACCCTGACTGCCTGGTTTGCTACCAGGGTCATTTCTGTTGCAGTGCGCTCTGCAGCGCGGAACAGAATTTCCTTGATGACCACCGGGCAGGCATCGGCATCGACCCAGATTCTTGTCATGGCTATAGCGCCTTTTCGAGTTTATCGGGCGGCAGCCCCGCATCGCATTTCCTGCAGTTGAGTTGAACGCCCAATCTGGATGCGCGCCCCGCCTCAGTGATTACCCAGGGCCGGTTGGTCCAGGGCGGATTGTGGCGCACATGCTGGCAGTGGCCACAGGCAAGCTCGGCTACCCAGTGACCCTCTCCATCCAGATGATAACCGGCAATGGGTTGTTGCATGGGATGACACAGGCAGAGAATAGGGCGCATTTATAGCCAATCCCACCGTCAAAGTACACGCCCAGGCGAACCTTCGTACGGGTGCTGGGAGGAATCGAGCCAAGGCTGATAGAATCCCCCGCTTTTCCGTCGCGCAACCATGTAGCCCCATCTATGACCCAGCTCAATCCCCGCCAATCGGAAGCGGTGAAATATGTCGATAGTCCCTGCCTGGTACTGGCCGGTGCCGGCTCCGGCAAGACCAGCGTCATCACCCGCAAGATCGTTTACCTGATCGAGCAGTGTGGCTACGCCGCGCGCAATATCGCTGCCCTCACCTTTACCAACAAGGCCGCGCGAGAAATGAAAGAGCGGGTGGGCAAACTGCTGGCGGGGCCGGATGGCAAGCGCTCCAGGGCAAGTCATGGCCTTGTCGTATCCACCTTCCACAACCTGGGCCTGAATATCCTGCGCAAGGAATATCGCGCTGCCGGCCTGAAGCCGGGCTTCTCCATCTTCGATGCCGAGGACGCCCGCGCCTTGATCAAGGAGCTGATGCTGCGCGATGGTGATCTGGATACGGACCTGCTCGACCGGGTGCAGAACCAGATCTCCAACTGGAAGAATGATATGCGCACACCGCGCCGGGCCCTGGAGCAGGCACAGAGCCCCGGTGAACAGGCCATTGCCATTGCCTACGATCGCTACTGCGAGGCCCTCAAGGCGTATAATGCGGTGGACTTCGACGACTTGATCCTGCTGCCGGTGCAGCTGTTCGACAGTGACCCGGAGTTGCTGCTGCGCTGGCGCAGGAAGATCCGCTACCTGCTGGTGGACGAATACCAGGACACCAACAATGCCCAGTACCTGCTGGTGAAACTGCTGCTGGGGGATCGCGGCAGTCTCACGGTGGTGGGGGACGACGATCAGTCCATCTACGCCTGGCGCGGCGCGCGACCGGAGAATATGACTGCCCTCAAGACCGATTTCCCCGGCCTGCGCCTGATCAAGCTGGAACAAAACTACCGCTCCACCAGTCGTATTCTCAAAGTGGCCAACCAGTTGATCGCCCATAATCCCCATGAGTTTGACAAGGCGCTGTGGTCCGATCGCGGCCTGGGGGAAGAGATTCGCGTGATCAGGATGATCAACGAAAATGACGAGGCCGAGCGCATCGCCAACGAGATCTACCTGCAAAAAAGCCGTCGCGGCTGCAAATTCAGGGATTTCGCCGTGCTCTACCGCGGTAACCACCAGGCGCGCTTGGTGGAGCTGAAGCTGCAGGAACACCAAATCCCTTACCAGATGTCCGGGGGCACCTCGTTTTTCGCCCGCACCGAGATCAAGGACGTGATGGCCTACCTCCGCTTGCTGGTGAATCCCGACGATGACAACGCTTTCCTGAGGATTATCAACACCCCGCGCCGCCAGATTGGCACCAGCAGCCTGGAAACCCTGGGCCACTATGCCAAAAGTCGCGAGGTCTCCCTGTTCAAGGCCTGTTGCGAACTGGGCTTCAAGGCCCAGATTAACGAACAGGGCTACGAACGTCTCAACCGCTTTGCCCTGTGGCTCGAGGGTGTACAGCGCAACTGCCGCGAAACCACTGCCAGCGAGGCCCTGCGCGAAATGCTGGAGGATATCGACTACGCCGGCTGGCTGGCGCAAAACGCCAGCAGTGAGAAAGTGGCTGAGAAGCGCATGGAGAATGTGTACTGGCTGCTGGAGTCCCTCAACAAGATCATGGCGGGCACCGATGATGCACTGGAGCAGGATATCCGCCTGGAACAGGCCATCTCCAAGCTGATCCTGCGGGATATGCTGGAGCGCCAGGAGGAAGAGGAGGCTACCGATAAGGTCAGTCTGATGACGCTGCACGCCGCCAAGGGCCTGGAATTCCCCCATGTCTTTATGATCGGCATGGAGGAAAACCTGCTGCCGCATCGCAACAGTATCGAAGATGACAATATTGAAGAGGAGCGCCGTCTCACCTACGTCGGTATCACCCGCGCGCAGCGCACGCTGACGATGACCCTGGCCGGCAAGCGCAAGCAGTTCGGCGAAATTCAGGACACCACGCCCAGCCGCTTTTTGGATGAATTGCCCGAGGAGGATGTAATTCGGGAGGGATTCGGCAAAACCACGCCGCAGCAGAATCAGACAAAGGGAGAGGAGACCCTGGGGTCGTTGTTGCGCATGTTTGATTGAGGTGCGCGCAGCGCGATACCTTTATCCTTGTTGCGCCAGCAGCGCCTGGTACTCTCGTGGGGCATAGGCCATGACCGGCGAACAAAAAAGGCCGCTCCTTGAGCGGCCTCCGGGTAGCGTAAGCGGCTACTTGCTTTTTTCCACCATATAGTCGACGGTCGCTTTGATTTCGTCATCGCTGCAATCCATACACAGGCCTTTGGGCGGCATGGCATTGATACCGTTGATGGCGTTGCTGTAGAGCGTCTCCATGCCCTTGGCGATCCGCGGCGCCCAGGCGGCCACATCGCCGAGCTTGGGTGCACCCGCTACGCCGGCTGCGTGACAGGTGAAACAGCTCGCGTTGTAGATCTGCTCGCCACTGCGTCCAGCGGCACTGGCACTCTCCGGTGCCGCTGCTACCGCTGCTGCACATGCCTCACCTTTCATACAGGTTTTGCCCGCCGGAGCAATACGCTCGGCAATCTCCTGGTCAACAGACTGGGCCACTGCGGCAGCCGCACTGACGGTCAGTGCCGCCACAAAACCCAAAATACTCTTCATACTACCCCCCTCAAAGGACCGAACAGAATTCACCCCATACCACTGCGTACTTCAACGCCACGCATTATAAGCACACCACCAGTCCTTGCCAAAGGCCGGTTGAGCCGACACAATGCCTTTCACACCCCGCACTGCTTCTGTATACTCCGCCCACTCCGTACCGGCAGTCACTCTTGCCCTGGCAGAAGACAGCATTGTTCTTGTGCGTCCGGGGGCGGATCACGGGGTATCGGCCCTTTCCAACAGGCCACAGGGGTTGATGGTCCAGGCCCCACACTACCCGCTCGTAGCTCAGCTGGATAGAGCGCCACCCTCCGGAGGTGGAAGTCGGGGGTTCGAATCCCTCCGAGCGGGCCATCTTGTTTTTGGTCAAATCGGATCAGAACCGCGGTAGTGTGCTGCAAAAAATCATAAGACAGCTTTTTTTGACGTCTCACTGAAATCCCGGTGTGGCTATCCAGTGCATGGCCGAGGGCCTTATACCACTCCTCAATACCAGAACGTACTTTCAACCCGCCTTGAATCACCATCGGCCGAACCCGTCTCGTTTGTCGTCCGTCTATGAAAACCGGTTTTTGCTTGAGCGGGTTGTTGCACATTACCCGCTATGTGGATTTGGCGCACTGGCTTGGGTTGACAACAAAGAAAAAATCAGCGATTCGGGAGGCCGGGTTGCTTTTTATCCTTTGGTAAGAAAGGAAAATAATGGGTCAACAGCTCGGAGCCTGTCAGCTTCTGGTATCGCAACTGCGCGAGGAGATAGGTCACATCCCCCGCGAGTGGAGTTTCTACACTGTTCTATTGCCTGGAAAACCAGCTGTTAAGTCAAGAAACAATGGATTGGCTGTGTGGCGGGTTGTCATCAGCTATCCAGGAACCAATAACTGTGGAAATGCACGGAGATCCACTGGTATCCCGGTGGCCTTGCTGTGCCCCACGGTGTCCAGTTTTTTCAGAAGAGCGGTTTTTGTGTATATCTGAACATCGCATCCGTTGCAGCCTGCCCTCGGACTGACAAGGCGTATGGTAGCACGTTGTCGCTTGAATATTGCTTTTCGCTTGTTTTTTTAATGCCATAAAAAAGCGGTTGTCATAGTTTGGCAGCGATTTTTTTCCGGAAAAACAACAGCGTTGCAGTGTCAGCGCCGTTGTTAAATCCGCTATATGGCCTCAGCGGAATTGCTTTTGATCGGGTATTGATACTTGGCGTCGGGATTACTTGCGCTGGTCCTGTTTACGGGCGTTATGCGCTTTTTCCAGTCTATGCTGCTAGTACTGATCGCAATTTTATCAAACTGATAATGAGGCAGAGATTTCCGCTTCGTTGAATTCCCCCTGAGCAAACCAGGTGCAAAAGCGTCGTTAGATAGCATTTTGAGTTGCAGGGACCTACAGTCAGTGGCGGTTACCTCTTTGAGGCTGTGCTCACCCGGCAGTTTGGTGTTCGGTGTGATAAACAGGCGTTCGAATCAGGCAGGGAGTGAAAATCACGCTGCAATGAGTGACGGCAATTTGCTGTCCGTGGTTTCAGTGCATTGCCAGGTGATTTTGACAGCAATGAATTCCTAATAGAATTTGGTGCCACGGATGGAAAATTATCACATGGTAGCTTCCAAGCTGCGCTGTATCGTTTTTTTATTTGTTGTGTTGAGTGCACAAGTGGATGCTGACTTTGTGGGAACGCTCAATCTCTATGCGAAAGGCGGCAAATACTGGTTCCACGACGATCGTCTCAACGGCACACCATTTCAGGATTACACCCTGCGGGATACCACGGGTGTCGGCCTTGGTCTCGGGTTCAATATGACCAATTACTGGGCTATGGAAGGCGTTGTTGATTACTTTACGGTGAATGTCAAGGAAATTCCCGAGAAGGTGGAAGTGTACAATTATCACCTGGATTTGCTCTACCAGTTCGCGGGACAATTCTGCGGTAACTTTTGCTGGCAACCCTATGTTGCCTTTGGTATCGGTGAGATCCGTATAGAGTTCGATGATGCACCGGATCGCTACTATGCAGACAGGGAGGATGAATATCCGGATGTTTGTCGTTACGAACTTGAATATCCGGGAGACGATTGCAATTGGGATGATCGCCAGACGATGTTTAATCTCGGTCTCGGAATCAAATACAGCCTGGGACCGCGCTGGCAGGCGCGTGCGGATGTGCGTCTTTTTCAGGGTATAGAAGAGGGCGGGGTGGATGGATTTGCCAGTATTGCAGTAGGTTACCAGTGGGTTGAATATCCGGATTTCTGGTATGACGAGGATGCCGACGGGGTTATCGATGCAACCGATCAGTGCCCGCAAACGCCGGTTGGTATCGATGTGCATCTCGATGGATGCCCTTTGGATTCGGATTTTGATGGGGTGCCCACCTATCTGGACCAGTGTCCAAATACCCCGATCGGTATCGCCGTGGATGAGTATGGATGTATCCGATGAGCTGGGTTTCCCGGGGCGGGTACATCGGCCCGCTGGGTCAGGAAACAACATTTCCGGCGTTGGCGGGCTGGACGGGTTCTGACCCGGTCCGGCTCGTGTTCGGGCGCGCATCGACAGCGTTTTTGGGCAGGCTATTCACCGCGTAATGCCTCCAGCTGTTCGGAAGTTTCCAGCCACTCCAATTCCAGCGCTGCGAGCCTCTCGCTCTGTTCGGTTTGCACCTGGTTGAGTCGGGCGATCTCTTCATGCTGCCCGCCGCTGTAAAGGCTTTCGTCCGCGAGTTTTTCCCGGGTTTGGGACAGTTGTTTCTCTGCTGAAGACAACTGGTGCTCGAGGGTTTTCAGTTTTTTTGCCAGGGGTTTCCACTGCTCGCGCAGTGCAGCGGCGGTGCGCCGCTGGGTTTTTTTGTCCCCGACCGGGCCGGTGTTGTCCCCGGCAGTGTCCGGTGTTGTTTCCCCGCGGCGTTTTTTCTCGCGATTGTAGCCCAATAGCCACTGCTTATACTCTTCCAGGTCGCCGCTGTAGGGTTCGGCGCGTCCATCTGCCACCAGAATAAATTCATCGGCGGTATTGGCGAGCAGGTGGCGGTCATGGGAAACCAGCACCACAGCGCCGGAAAACTCCGCCAGCGCCAGGGTCAGGGCGTGGCGCATTTCCAGGTCCAGGTGGTTGGTGGGTTCGTCCAGCAGTAGCAGATTGGGTTTTTGCCAGGCCAGGATCGCCAGGGCCAGGCGTGCCTTTTCTCCTCCGGAAAAGCCCGCCACGGTCTCAAATACCCGGTCGCCAACAAAACCATAACCGCCGAGAAAATCGCGCAGGGACTGTTCGCTGGCATCGGTACTCAGCCTCTGCAGGTGTAGTAGCGGGGAGGCGGCAGTGTCGAGGGCTTCCAGCTGGTGTTGGGCAAAATAGCCAATCGCCAGGTGCTCCCCGCACTGGCGCTCGCCACTCAGGGGGGGAAGTTGCCCGGCAAGGGTCTTGATCAGTGAGGATTTGCCCGCGCCGTTGGGGCCGAGCAAACCGATACGACGGCCCGGCTGGATACCCAGCTGCACTTTATGGACCACGACCTTACCGGTATAGCCGATGTCTGCCTCACGCAGGTCGACCAGGGGATTGGAGGTTTTTTCTGCGCACGGCAGAGTGAACTGGAAGGGAGAGTCCACATGGGCCGGGGCGATCCGGGCCATGCGGTCCAGCGCCTTTAAACGGCTCTGGGCCTGTTTGGCTTTACTGGCCTTGGCGCGAAAGCGCCGCACGAAATCTTCCATATGTGCGCGCTCGGCCCGCTGCTTTTCGTACTGAAGCTGTTGCTGCGCCAGACGCTCGGCGCGTGCGCGCTCAAAAGCGCTGTAGTTGCCGCTGTAGAACACCAGTTTTTGTCGCTCGAAACTGACAATGCCGTCGACAACTGCGTCGAGGAAATCCCGGTCGTGGGAAATCATCAGCAGTGTACCGGGGAAGCGCTGCAGCCACTGCTCCAGCCACAGGGTGGCATCGAGGTCCAAGTGGTTGGTGGGTTCGTCCAGCAGCATCAGATCTGCCGGGCACATCAGAGCGCGCGCGAGATTGAGGCGGATGCGCCAGCCACCGGAAAAACTGTGCACCGGCCGTTGTTGCTCGGTGTGGGAGAATCCCAGGCCACTGAGCAATTGCGCTGCCCGCGCCGGTCCGCTGTAGCCATCAATACTCGCCATACGCTCGTGCAGTTCTGCCAACTCGTGACCATCGGTATCACTGCAGCTCTCCGCTGCCGCCAGCTGTTTTTGTAACTGGCGCAGTGCTCTGTCGCCATCGAGGACATAGTCGAGGGCGGGCTGGTCGCTGGCCTCGACCTCTTGGGCCATATGGGCGATACGCCAGGTGTTCGGCAAATCCACCTGGCCGGCATCGCTCTCCAACTGGCCGAGCAATAGCTGGAACAGGGTGGACTTGCCACAGCCATTCGCGCCGATAATCCCCACCTTGTGGCCGGGGAAAATGCGGCAATCCGCGCTGAGCAACAGTTCCCGTGCCCCCCGCTGCAGGGAGACACCTTGCAAATTGATCACTGTAAAAACCTCATGGAAACAGCCCGAGGGATGCTAGGCTATGCGGCGGCAGCGGGCATCATCGCCGATGGCGCCGGTGCACAAAAAGTGAGGATTCTAACGTGACACAAACCGCACCTCCATCTCTCCTGCAGGAAAACCCCCTGTGGCAGTTCAGCCTGGTGTTTTATCACCACAATGATGTGAAAACTTTCCTGCTGCACTGTCAGGACAGGCGGGGTGCTGACGTATGTATGATGTTGTGGGCGAGCTATGCCGCTGTCTGTGGGCGCCAGTTGAGTGATGAACTCTGGCGGGTGGTCGATCGCAGTTTGCTACCGAGGCGATCAATGATCCGCAGCCTGCGGCATTTGCGCCGCCTACTGGGGTATCTGTGCCCCCGTGTTTTGGGGGTCTACGAGATGTGCAAGCGCTACGAACTCAAACTGGAGCGCCTGCAACTGGCGATGCTGTGGACAAATTGCGCTGGGGATTGGTCGGGTGATCGCCCGGCCCTGGAGCTGGCCGCTCAGCAATACGGTCTGTTAGAAAAGGAACAGGCCCGTTGGGTGGGTCTGATAGAGAGCTATCTGGCGAGTTCGAAAGGCCTGGGTACCGGGTAAGCCCCCTGCTCCCCGGCTGCCGTAGCTGTGCGTGGGATATGCCTCGGGCAGTCAGGCGGCTGAAGTACGGATTGCAGAAAAAATACAAAGTGCCGGGATTGTCCAGCGCCCTGGGGAGGGCCGCAAGCGCAACCGGTGTTTGGCGTTTGCGTCCTCCCAGGGCGAAGTGCGATCGGCCGGCGTGGTGGGGCTGGCCTATGCGGGTCAATTACTCACCGCTGTGCCCCTCCGCGGAAAACAGGCTGTTGGCAGGGGTGGCTGGCGTAATGCCTGGCGTTGGGGGAGTGGTTTCCAACGGCAGTTCCTGCTTGGGAGTGGTGGTGGTTTTCACATCGGGTTTGGCCTTTTGCGATACGGCTGTTTGACCGGGTTCTGCCTTCTTGGGCTTTTCACTCGCTGATTTTTCTGTTTTCGCGGGTTTTGCCGGTGCCTTGGGCTTGGGGGCTGCCGCTTTGCTGGCGGTAGGTTTGGCGACCTTTTTCACCGCTGGTGCTGCTGACTTTTCAGTCTTGGTCAGCGGCTTTTTCGCTTTGGGAGTTGCACTCTTTGCCGCAGCCTTGCGTGCTTTGGTGGTTTTCTCAACGGGCTTTTTGGCGACGATTTTTTTTGTGGGCTTTGCACTGGCCGCTGTAGTCGCTTTGACGGTGGTTTTTGCCGTGGTCCTCTTCACCACTGTGGACTTGGACTGGCTGGCCTTGGGCCGGGCCTTGCCAAGTTGCCTCGCCGCTGTGGCTGCGGCCTTGCGCACGGTCTCGGCTGCCTTGCGCTCGGCTTTCGCCAGGGCTTGCAGTGCTTTCGCATCGGCGAAAGAGGCTCTGGCGAGCTGCAGTGTTTCGCTGCACTTCTCGACATTGGCCTTGGCGCTATCGACGCGCTTTTTGGTAGCGGCGGTCTTGCTAGCTTTGGCCGCGGTGCGGGCGCCTGTGAGTTTGGCCTTGGCCCCGGCCAGTTTGTCTTTTGCCGTGGTGAAAGCCTTTCCGGCTTTCAATACCGCCTTTTCGGCATCGGTAACCTTTTTGTTGCGGGCTTTATCCAGCTTGACAGTGAGTTTGGATATTTGCGCTTCCAGTTCTGCGACCGGATTGACAGCTTTTCGTTTTGCAGCCATGAGTAAATGTCCTGACGTTTATTATCGATTGGCACATCCGGGCAGTGCACTTGCCTTGCCTAAACACGAACGACACCGTTCAAGTAGAGGCGTGCGCACTGTGCATCGCTCCGAAACCGGAAAGAATCTCACACAGTCCGGAACAACAACCGGTGAGTGACTGATAATAGCGCTGTTTTTAAAAAAAATGTATGCCGAACGCAGTGAAAAAAGCGCAGGTCGTGCATTTTAAGCAGTGCCAATCGGAACCCTACGGGGGGATGTGGTGTCCTGCACAGTGTGCGCGTCTGCGGTATGCACTGGGAGTCGCCTTGGGTTAGACTTGTTCGCACCGGTGGATAAGGTGCGCCTGGCGGCTTCGGGCTGGTACAGGGCCGCTCGGGAGACCGCCGATGGCGTTGGACCAAGGTCAAGCGCAAATCCATAAACGCAATACGGACAAAGAGACAACACCCATGAATAAATACCCTTTGGCTGCAGCAATTGCCCTTGGCCTGGTGCTGACCGGCTGTGACAAGCAGGGATCCAAACAGGAACAGGAAAAAGAAATTGCCCTGGACACCCAGGAGAGGAAGGTCAGCTATATCATTGCCGAAGATATGGCCAAGCGCCTCCAGGCCCAGGATGTGAAGCTGGACCCTCAGGTGGTGTTGATGGCACTTGAGGATGTCGCCAGCGACCGCGAACCGCGCCTATCCGATGAGGAGAAGCAGCAGACCATCGCCGCCTTCCAGGAAAAAATGCAGAAGAAACAGCAGGAGATGCTGGCTCAGCAAGAGCAAGAATTTAAAGAAACTGCCGAGAAAAACCTGAAAGAAGGCGAGGCTTTCCTTACAGAGAATGCCAAGAAGGACGGTGTAATCACCACCGATTCCGGCCTTCAGTACAAGGTGATTACCGAAGGCTCTGGCAACACCCCCGGCGCCGACAGCACCGTTGAAGTGGATTACAAGGGCACCCTGATCAATGGTGAGGAATTCGACAGCTCCTATGCCCGTGGTGAGCCGGTCCAGTTTCCGGTCAGCGGTGTGATCAAAGGGTGGACCGAAGCCCTGCAGTTGATGAAAGAGGGTTCGAAATGGGAGCTGTATATTCCCTCTGAACTCGCCTATGGCCCGGGGGGTGCCGGTGGCAAGATCGGCCCCAATGCGACGTTGATTTTTGAGGTGGAACTGCACAAAGCCAATGTCAGCAGTGCTGAGGCGCCGGAGAAAACAGAAGAAGACAAAAAGAGTGAGCCGCAGTCTGAGTGATTTGACTTTCGGAACTTTGCTTAACAGGGGCGCTCACAGGGCGCCCCTGTTCGTTGGCAGTGGATCAATCGATATTCCCCGGGATCAGCCGCGGCTCATTGTGGCTGACCTGAAGCGGGGTACATACCGAAAACGGGCTGACGCCGTGGGAGCACTGCTCCAGCCTGGAGCGGGCTAGTTTTTGTGTGCGGTGTGCAGCAGGGCAATCATCCGGTCTTCCGAACTGAAGCGGGTTTCCAGGGCCTCACCCAGTCGCGAGAGATCCGGAGCCAGGCTGGACAGGTCATCGGTTTCCAGATACTTGTCATTGAAGTCGACAGCGATATCCGTTGTGGTATCTATATCCCGATAGAGTTCATGCGCTTTCTGCAGTCCCTGTTTGTCATCGAATGCCTGTCCTTCGCGCATCAGTTGTTCATAGACTTCAAAGTGACCGGCTGAAACATAATCCACCAGCAGTTGGCACAACTGGCGCACCTTGCCTTCGGTGTCCAGGTCGCTCTCACTGAATTGCTTTTTTTCCAAAAGGTGGTAAAAGCTCACCAATAGCGTTTGCCGTGATTGCAGCCATCGGTCGATAATTTCGCTGACACCACCCCAGCGTTCGCGTGCCGATTTACAGTTTTCCAGCATTTCCAGGATTTCCTTTTGTCACTCTCGCCCCCGCGACCAGCTTTATTGCCGGTTCCGAAGGCCTCGCCAAGATAAGGGATTGCTCCGCCGGCAGCAAGGCAAAGAGCACAATCCACGCCAGAACACGGGCGCGTGTATGGGTCACTGCCTGCACACAGCGGAGGATTAATGAATACCGATAATCAGTGGCAATAATATGGCAGTCAGGGCGCCGCAGAGCCCCATGGCGAGGGCGGCGCAGGCACCGCACAGGGCACTGATTTCCAGCGCGCGGGCAGTGCCGACAGCGTGGGCGTTGATGCCCAGGGCAACCCCCAGGATGCGTTCGTCGCGGATACCCAGGCGGTGCAGCAAAGGCGGACCCGCCAGGGCGCCGACAATACCGGTAAAAACCACGATGCCCGCTGTGAGACTCAGCGCCGCGTGCATTTTTTCCGCGAGCGCCAATGCAATGGGCGTGGTGATGGATTTTCCACTGAGCGCCAACAGGGCCGTTTCGCCCGCGCCCAGCAGGAGTGCGATGGCAATGGCGATGACGGGGGCGAGAATGGCACCGACAGCGATCGTCACCAGTAGTGGCCAGCCGGCGCGGCGAATGACAGCCAGGTTTTGCTTGAGCGGTACCGCCAGGGCCACTACTGCAGGACTGAGCAGGGCATAGAGCAGCCCACTGGCATTTTGATAACTGCGGTAGGGGATATCCAGAATGACGAGCACTGCCACCACGACCAAACTGGCGGTGACAATAGGGTGCAAAAGCACCGTGGCAACGTATCGGTAAAGGGTCACGCCAAGCAAAAATGCCCCCAGGCTCAGGGCCAGGGCAAACAGGGGGCTGTGTAACAGCTCAGTCACGCCTTTCCGCTCCGGTGGATTGGTGCAACAACTTTCGCAGCAACAGCGCGCTCAGGGTCAGGCTGATCAGGGTGCCAAACACAATGGCGGTGCACAGGGCGAACCAGTCGGAGATCGTCAGGTCGCGCAGGAAAAAAACGCCCACCGCGGCGGGCAGTAATAACAGTGGTAACAGGTAGAGTAGCTGTGTGCTGATTCTGGCCAGTCCGCGGGGGACCCGGCCATAGAGCATCAAACCACACAGCAGGAGCAGCAATCCAACAACAGCGCCGGGCACGGGCAGGGAAAGCGTGTCGCTGAGGAAGTCGCCGAGGCGCTCACACCCGAACAGGATGGCGCCGCCGCCCAGCCACTGGGTTATGTTGCACGGAGTAAGTGAGGCCATCTCGCCAGGGGCGGCGCGGTTGCCACCGGTTGTTGTCAGGGTTTGCGGAATGCCTGCCAGCCGCCAAACAGGATCAGCCCGGCAAAGCCCAGTGCGGACCAGCCCGGAATACTCAGGCCCATCATGGTCCACTGCACCTCGGCGCAGTTACCATCACCGGTGAGCAGCGCCCTGAACACATCGGTCGCAGGGAAAGCGTCGAGCATATAGCTGATACCGGGACCGCATGCGGGCACCTGGTCTTCCGGCAGGGACTGCAGCCACAGCTGGCGTCCGGCGAAGTAGAGCCCGCCCACAGCCCAGATGGAGACCAGCAGCCCGTAAACGCGCCTGCCGATGGTGTCGGGATTGTGTAGGAAGGCGATCAGAGAGACGAGCCCAACACCGAGCAGCATCACCCGTTGAGTGATACACAGTTTGCAGGGCTCCAGGCCGCGCGCGTACTCCAGGTAAAAAGCGCAGCCGAGCAGAAAAATAACGAATAGAAAAACCAACAGAAAAGTAATGCGCGGGTTGGGTAGTGTCATGGCTTGTCAGATCCTGAATAGTGCTGCCGAAACCGGACGGCTTCGAGATTCAAGTCGGTCATTAGTGCGTTGAAGTTGTGTTCCAGTTGCTCCCGCCCGGCGTTCAGCTCGGGCAGCATTTCCTGCAGGGCAACCGGGTGGCGCAGGCGTTGCCCGATACGTTCGAGGGTGAGGCCGGCGACCCGCTCCTGGCGGTAGTTCTGCAGTAGTTTCAATTGCTCTGCGCGGTCAATAAATGCCATTGCACGGGGTGGAATATACCGTCTGTCGCTGCGAAAGTCTCTCCAGCAGCCGGTGCAGAAGTCCTCCAGATCCAGCGGGTGCCACTGGCGCCAGTTCTGTGCCAGCAGGTGGTCGAACCAGATATCCAGGGCAATACCGGCATAGCGGCGCCACCTGGGGTCCGGCACCTGCAGTGCAACGCGATAGGCCTCGTGGGCCGCGGTGGCGGCATCAATACGGCGGTGCAGCCGTATCCCCGCTTCAATGGACGCTGGCCGCTCACCGTGCAGCGGACCCTTCACAAAGTCGCCCAGCAGACCGCCAAGGCGCCAGCGCGCCTCGGGTCCGGAGAGCAGCAGGTGTGCCAGGTAGTTCATGGGGTTATCCACAGGGGTGTCATTGGCGCCTCACCCGGTGCCAGTCGCCGCTAGTCCTGGCAACAGAGGTATTGTGCGTAGTAGTGGCTGAGAAAGTCTTCAAAAGAACCTTTGTCATCCGCTTCAACCTGCTTCTGCCTGAGCAAAGATTTCTCCGCGAGGCGGGAGAATTCGCGCACTGCGTTGCTATTGAGCGGACGGTCGAGGAAATAGCGGCGGTGCTGTTCGGCTTTTTCCATGGCCCACTGAAAGAAATTCAGTTGTTGCGCCTCCAATTCCGCCAGTATCTGTTGTGATGGCGTGGGTGTCTCGCCACGAACCTTGGCGCGCTGTATATCCACGGCACTGCGGTACTGATTGCCGCCCCAGGCGCTGTCGAGCAGCTCGGCAACCGTGTCTATTTCATCGAGCAGCTGGAGTCCCCAATCGCCGAGTGCGCGCACTGTACCATTGTGGTTTAACGGCAACTTCGCCTCGTTGCCGCGATAGACGATACGCTGTTGATTTTCCTGGGTTGCCCGGTAGTCGGCGTCGCTGGCTTTGGGGCTGTCTGTGAGCAGGCAGTGCAACAGGAAACTGTCGAGAAAACGCATTTGCTGTGCATCGATGCCGAGAGGCGCAAAAGGATTCAGGTCGAGGCAGCGCACCTCGACATACTCGACGCCGCGATTGTTCAGAGCAGACAGCGCCGTCTCGCCGCGCTTGGTCGGGTTTTTGGGGCGAATGGGCGAGTAGAATTCATTTTCGATCTGTAGTATGCCGGCAGATAGCTGTTGGTAGTGGCCGTCTGCATCCTTTATACCCAGCGCCCGGTAGGGATTGTAGGGGCGGCTGATGGCGGAGCACAGGGTGGAAAGATAGCTGCGCAGATCGTTGTAGCAAACAATCAGGGATTGTTGTACATCACTGTTGTATCCCAGATCGCCCATGCGCAGTGAGGTGGCGTGAGGGGCGTAGAGGGTGTGGCTGTCGCCGTTGAACGGGGCCAGTTTGTGTTGGCGGCCCTCCACAAACGAAGAGCATACCGCCGGCGCCGCGCCAAATAGATAGATCAACAGCCAGTAGTTGCGGCGGAAATTGCGAATCAGGTCGAAATAGCGGCGGGTCTTGAAGCTGCGCAGGGATTCGCTGCTGTTCTCAAACTCGTGCAGCCACAGCCAGAAGCCGTCTGGCAGGGAGAAATTGTAGTGGATGCCGGCGATGGTTTGCATGGCACGGCCATAGCGCAGCCCCAGGCCGAGGCGGTAGATGGTTTTCATGGTGCCGCTGTGGGAGTCGCCGTAGCGCGCCACCGGAATATCCTTATCCGCGCCGATGGCACAGGGCATGCTGTTGACCCACAGGCGCTCGTCGCCGATTTGACTGTAGGTATACCGGTGAATGCGATCGAGAATGTGCAGGGCCTCTTCTGGGGTGGCTACCGGCGGCGTGATGAACTCCAGCAGGGCTTCGGAAAAATCCGTGGTGATGCTCTCGTGGGTGAGTGCCGAGCCCAGTGTCTGCGCGTGCGGTGTCTGTGCCAGGGTGCCGTCGCGGGCAACCCGCAGGCTCTCTTTTTCCAGGCCGCGACGTATGCCCCTGAGCAGTTGCACAGGCTGGGCCTGCGCGAGGGCGGCTAGGTGGGGAATTGGCACTCGAATCTCCTTGGTACTTCCGGGACGCACACTTTCATCGCTGTGTCGGGTGGCTTGTGCCGGAGCTGAAAGCGCGACCGTTCAGGCGGTCGACTCCGATTTGGATCTACGTTCGTCGGGTTGTGCGGGTGTTTCCTCCGGGGCGGGCTCTGGTGCGACCTCGGGTGCCTGCTCCGGCGCGACCTCGGGTTCTGGTTGAGGGTTCAGTTCTGGATTGCGCTGCGGGGGTACCTCTTCCGGCGCCGCCGGGGGAATTTCCGGCTCGCCCTGAGGGCTGGTGCCTGAGACAGCTGCCAGAGCCTCTGCTGGAATCAGGGGCTGGCCCTTATTGTTCAAATCGCACTGCAATAACTCAATGCGCAGGCTGACATCACGGGTATTGGCCTCGAACATCTGGTTGATGGCGATATCCTTGTGCTCACTGCGGAACAGCCTGCTCGGCTCACGGCCGTCCAGCCATTCGCCACTTTTACTCAGAAACTGCTGGTGCTGGTTGGACAGCACATACACGTGAATCATTATGTTGGGCAACTTTGATGCTGTGACAGGAAGGCAGTTTAGCGACGGGCGCGGTGTGGCTCAAGAAGTCCTTTGGCACAGGCGCGGCAAACCCCTGCTGGAACGGGTTGAGAGGAGGATTTTTGTGCGGCAATGCCTAAAGGGGTTCCAGTGGGTAGTGCTCGGGAAAGGGAAGGCATGCGCAACCGCTGTCCACGGCGGCGCGGGCCACAGCGGCGGCCACTTCCGGCAGCAGGCGTGGGTCAGTAGGCTTGGGCAGAATATAGCCGGGGCCGAAGGTAAGCTCGACGCCGCCGAAGCCTTCGCGTACTGAGTCCGGTACCGGCAGATGGGCGATCTTACGAATGGCGTCGATTGCCGCTAATTTCATCTGTTCATTGATGCGCGCCGCGCGCACATCCAGTGCTCCGCGAAAAATAAAAGGAAAGCAGAGTACGTTGTTCACCTGGTTGGGATAGTCGGAGCGCCCGGTGGCCAGGACCAGGTCGCTGCGCACACTGTGGGCCAGTTCCGGTTTGATTTCGGGGTTCGGGTTGGAGCAGGCGAAAACCACTGGCTTGGGCGCCATGCGCTGCAACTGCTCGGCGGAGAGCAGGTCTGAGCCGGATACCCCGAGAAATACGTCGGCGCCGGTGATGGCATCGTCGAGCGTACGCATCTCCGTATCCCTTGCCCACTCACCCTTGTAGGCATTGATGTCGGTGCGGCCGGAGTGGATCACCCCGCGGCTGTCGAGCATGGTGATCTGCTCTTTGCGGGCCCCGGCGGCCAGCAGCAGTTTGCAGCAAGCGGTTGCAGCAGCGCCGGCGCCGAGACAGACCATGCGCACCGCATGGATTTTTTTATCCTGGATTTCCAGTGCATTGAGCATCGCCGCCACCGTCACTATGGCGGTGCCGTGTTGATCGTCATGGAAAACCGGCACCGGACAGCGCTCGATCAACGCCTCCTCGATATAGAAACATTCCGGGGCCTTGATATCCTCCAGGTTGATACCGCCGAAGGTATTGGCAATGGCGGCAACGGTCTGGACAAACTGTTCCGGGCTGCTGGCATCCACCTCGATATCCACCGAGTTGATCCCGGCAAAGCGCTTAAACAGCAGCGACTTCCCCTCCATGACCGGTTTGGAGGCGAGCGGCCCCAGGTTGCCGAGACCGAGAATGGCACTGCCATTGGTAATCACAGCCACCAGATTGCTCTTGCCGGTATAGAGGTAGGCTGCCTCGGGGTTTTTGGCAATTTCGCGCACCGGTTCGGCCACGCCGGGGCTGTAGGCCAAAGACAGGTCTTCCTGTGTTTCGGCGGCGGTGGTCAGTTCAACTGATAGTTTGCCGGGACTGGGCAGCGCGTGATAGTCCAGTGCTGCCTGGCGCAATGAATCCGTCATTTGAGAACTGTTCTCTCGAAAACTGTGGGGGTAACACCACGGTGTTATCCCGGTTACTGCGGGGACCCAGAGAATAACCGGCGGCGCTTGTGGCTACAAGCGCCGAAGCCATGACAGACCGCTAATTCCTACTCTCTGACCCCTGTCGGTTGGCCAAAAGCGGAATGTTGAGCCGCCAAATACGCCCTTTTCAGGGACAGGCTTATCATCACTACCCACAATCTTAAGCGTCCCGAATCGTTTTTGCCTGGTTGCGCAGCGGTACAGGCGGGAAACACCCAGACATAAAAAAAGCACCGAAGGCGCTCCTCGGTGCTTTTTTTACTGCGCTCGCCGCTTTCGTCGGTGAGCGCCTTGATCCGCCGTGCGCACTATTTGCCGATACGGCTGCCAAAACGCTGCTTGAAGCGGTCCACGCGGCCACCAGTGGTCGCTTGTTTCTGCTTGCCAGTGTAGAAAGGGTGGCACTGGGAGCACACATCGATCTGCAGGTCTTTGCCCAGAGTGGAGCGGGTTTTGATCACATTGCCGCAGGAGCAGGTGGCAGTGATGTCGGTGTAATTAGGGTGGATATCTGCTTTCATGATTGCCTCATTTCGATACCGCCACCCGATCATTGCCGGGCACGGCATCGCCGTTGGAACAGGAACCCGAGTGGCTCCAGGCCGTTTAAAAAGTCGGCGCATACTATCAGATTAGCGCCGGCGTTCAAGTCCTACCGCCCTCTCCCTGCGCAGGGTCTAGTCCATTGCCGAAATCAATTGTTGCAGGGCCTCCAGGTGTTGTTCCAGCGCCTTTCTACCTTCCGTGGTGAGGCGGTACCAGGTGACGGGTTTGCGCTCTAATAGATCCTTGCGCAGATCGATAAAGCCCTGCTCCTCCAGCCGCCGCAACTGGGCGCCGAGGTTGCCATCTGTTGCCGCCAGTTGCTGCTTAAAGCGGGAAAAGCTGATTTCCCCGTGCTTTGCCAACAGCACGCAGATGGCGAGGCGTATCCGGTGTTCCAGGGCAGGGTTTAAGTCCCCCAGGGCTTTCATTGTGACCTCTCGCGGTGGTGTTCTGCGCGCTGAGCGAAGCCGGCCCACAGCAGCGAGATGCCCACAACCAGACCCGTCAGCGTCCAGGCATAAGGGGGGGATATCAGTACCATGCCCCCGTAGCAGGCCAGCATCAGAAGGCCGCTGTAGAGCAATGGCCGCTCCAGGTGCACACCAGCCAGGCTATAGGACAGTCCGGCAACCAGCAGAAACAGCTCGGGTCCAGCCGCTTCCCGCGCACTGATCAGGGAGATAAAAGCCAGCAGGAAGGCCGCGCCGCTTACCAGCCAGTGCAGACCGTATCTTTGCCCCAGGGCGGCATCATTCACGCCCTCCCGCCGCCCCGTGCGCGCACCCAGCCACCAGCTAAACAGACCGCCGGCGGGACCCACGATCAGGAAGTAGAAGCCAGTCAATTGCGGCGCGAAGTCGGCCAGGGTAAAGCCGATAAAAATCAATAGGCCCCAAAGAAAATAAAGTGCGGGTATACCGCCCCGCGATGGGCCGCTGCGCACGGCGCTGCTGACATAGTCCAGGTTGTCCCTGATATTGTTCAGGTCAGTCATGAAGATCACTCCGGTTGTTTTAACAAACTCTAATATTTAGAGTTGTGTCAGTTTACTCTAAAAGTTAGAGTCCGCAAGTAAAATTTACCGTCCTGTATTTCACCGTGCCAGGTACACTAAGGGTTTTTGGAATAGCCACCGGGGGCAGGGTGCAAGAGGCGGTTCAGCAGAGAGTGATCTTACAATTGGCGGTACCCGTGCCGCTGCGGCGCCTGTTTGATTATCTGCCCCCCGAGGGTCTCTCACCACAGGCGCTGGCTCCGGGCCAGCGCCTGTGGGTGCCCTTTGCCGGGCGCAAACTGGTGGCGGTACTGGTGGCTATCGCGGAGGAGTCGCCACTGGCGGAACTGAAGCCCGCGCTGGAGCAAATCGACAGTACGGCGTTGTTTGATGAGCACAGCCGCAGATTCCTCTCCTGGATTGCCGATTACTACCAGGCACCTGTGGGAGAGGTGTTTGCAGCCGCCATGCCCGCCGCCCTGCGCAGGGGCAGGCCCGCCCACCACTGGGCTGAGCAGTGGCTGCAGCTCACCACAGAGGGCAAAGGCCTGCCGGACACGGCACTGACGCGGGCGCCTAAGCAACAGGCTCTGCTACAGAGGCTGCTGTGCAGTGGCAGACAGAGTCGTGCGCACCTGAAGGCACAGGGATTTTCAACGGCCACTGGCCGTGCGCTGCAGGCGCGCGGGCTGGTGGAATGGGTTGCCGGTCCCACAGTGCCGCCGCCATTGCCTGGGGCGGAGCCCTCTCCGGCGCCGAAGCTGAACAGCGAGCAGCAGCAGGTACTGGATGCGATGGATTGCAGCGGTTTCTCTGCCACTTTGCTGGAGGGGGTTACCGGCAGTGGCAAGACGGAAATTTACCTGCGCCTGATAGAGCGGGTATTGGCTGCGGGGCGCCAGGCGTTGCTGTTGGTACCGGAAATAGGGCTCACACCACAGACCCTGAGGCGTATCGCGGCCCGGTTTCCCGCTCACAGCATCGCCGCCCTGCACTCCGGTTTGGCCGAGGGCGAGCGCGCCCAATCCTGGCTCGCCGCTGCCGCAGGCCAGGCGGATATCGTTATCGGTACCCGATCGGTCATTATGACCCCGCTGCCGAGGCTTGGGCTGGTGATTGTCGATGAGGAACACGACGCCTCCTTTAAACAGCAGGATGGCGTGCGCTATTCCGCCCGAGACCTGGCGGTGGTGTTGGCGCGCGATACCGATGTACCGGTACTGCTGGGTTCCGCCACGCCCGCACTGGAAACCCTGCACAATGCCCTCAGTGGCCGCTACCGACACCTGCGCCTATGCCGGCGTGCCGGCGATGCGCACCCGCCGCAACTCCATGTGGTGCCAACCCTGCACGAGTCCCTGGAAGCGGGGTTCGCGCCCCAGGCACTGCGCCATATTGACGATGCGCTGGCGCGGGGCGAGCAGGCCCTGGTATTTCTCAACCGACGCGGTTTCGCGCCGGCACTGACCTGTGACGACTGCGGCTGGATCGCCGATTGTGCGCACTGTTCCAGCAAGTTGACCCTGCACCGTCGCCAGCGCCAGCTGCGCTGCCACCACTGCGATTACCGTCGCCCGCTGCTAGACAGCTGCCCCCAGTGCCACAGCCGCTCGATCTCCGCCCTCGGCGGCGGCACTGAGCGCAGCGAGGAGCTGTTACTGCAGCGCTTTGCCAGTTACCCGGTCATTCGCATCGACCGGGACACCACGGCCAGTAAACAGGCGCTGGACAGACTGCTGGCGCCGGCACGGGACGGCCTGCCCTGTCTGCTGCTGGGGACACAGATGCTGGCGAAGGGGCACCACCTGCCGAGGGTAACCCTGGTGGTGATTCAGGATGCCGACAGCGGTCTGTTCAGTGCCGATTTCCGCGCCCCAGAGCGCACCGGGCAGTTGCTGGCGCAGGTGGCGGGTCGCGCTGGGCGCGGCAGTCTGCGCGGGCGCGTGCTGGTGCAGAGCCGTTATCCAGAGCACCCGCTGCTGCAGAGGCTGTTGGAGAAAGGCTATAGTGATTTTGCACGCCAGTTGCTGAGGGATCGCACCACAGCACAGTTGCCCCCCGCAAGGGCCATGGCGCTGGTGCGCGCGGAGTGCGAGGAGCCCGCCTGGGCAGAGGCATTTTTGCAGGATGCGCGCCGGTTTATGCAATCCTTGGCGCCGCCCTCTCCGCAACTGCTTTATTTGGGGCCGGTGCCGGCCCTGCTGGAGCGCAAGTCGGGGCGCTTCCGCTTTTATGTGCAGGTGATTGCCCAGCAGCGCGCGCAATTGCAACCCCTGCTGGCACAGGTATCGACCTGGGCCGAGAGGAACACCAATCGTCGCCTGCGCTGGGCGGTGGATATGGATGCACAGGATTTGTCCTGAATATTGCCGGGGTACAGGGCTCTTGCCGGAAATGACGGTACAATGCACTGTTCGGGCAGACCAGCTGGGGAAGAGACTTTCGATGAGCCGTCGCAAAACCAACCGTCGCAATCAACATTCTGCGGGTAAACCCGCCTGGGGATGGTTTGCCCTGGGCAATATTGTCGGCGGCTTCGCGGTTTTTCTGCTCTTCCAATACGGTATTGCCGGGGCCGGGAAGGGTGTTGGCGACAACCAGTTACAGGCGGCCGAGCCGGCGGCGGAGGCGCCCTCCCAGCCGCGCTTTGATTTCTACACCCTGTTAAAGGAAAACGAGGTCTCGGTGCCACCGCCGAAGGTGGCCAGGTCCGCGCGCCACCAGGGGGAGCAAGGTTCGGCACATCGCGAGACCGGTGCGTCTCCCCAACAGGTTTATATTCTGCAGGCAGCCTCCTTTCGCGAGGCGGCGGAAGCCGAGCGCCTGCGCGCGCGGCTGACCTTGGCCAACCTGGATGTCAAGGTGGAGTCCGCCAGCGACAGCCGCGGCACCTGGCACCGGGTGCTGGTAGGGCCTTTCAGCAATCGCTCACGCATGGCCAAGGCGCGCCAGGTGCTGGCAGAGCACAGCCTGATGCCGTTGGTGTTGAAGCGCCCCGCCCATTAAAGCCGTTCTGGATGGGGGCTCCCGGTATCGCAATTGCACTGGTGGTTGTTGAAATCAACCTGCTGCGTCCTCATTTACCTAGCTTAAAGGCAATGTTCGGCACCGCTGGCACCTAACGCCCGCTGCTGAAGCCCACGCGTAACCCGAGAGGTCTCCATTGGAACAGTATCGCGGAACCACCATTTTATCCTGCCGCCGCAACAACACAGTAGTGATCGGCGGCGACGGCCAGGTATCCCTGGGAAACACCATCATGAAGGGCAATGCCCGCAAGGTACGCCGCCTGTACAAAGACAAGGTCATCGCCGGCTTTGCCGGCGGTACAGCGGACGCCTTCACCCTGTTTGAGCGCTTCGAGGCCAAGCTGGAGGCCCACGGTGGCCAGTTGACCCGCGCTGCCGTGGAGCTGGCCAAAGACTGGCGCACCGACCGCGCCCTGCGTCGCCTCGAAGCCCTGCTGGCGGTGGCCGATGCCAGTGCCAGCCTGATTGTGACAGGCAACGGTGACGTCATTCAGCCGGAGGACGATCTGATCGCCATCGGTTCCGGTGGCCCCTTTGCCCAGTCCGCTGCGCGGGCGCTGCTCGACAATACCGAAATGGACGCACGTGCGATCGTTGAACAGGGCCTGAAAATTGCCGGTGATATCTGCGTTTACACCAATCAGAACCACACCATCGAAGAATTGACCTTTTAGATGCCGCGCCTGTTGCAGCGCGCCAGGCCCGCCCGAATGTTTTGCAGGAATCCGTATGTCCCAGATGACTCCCCGTGAAATCGTCCATGAACTCGATCGCCATATCGTCGGTCAGCAGGATGCCAAGCGCGCTGTCGCCATTGCGCTGCGCAACCGCTGGCGCCGTATGCAGGTGAACGAGGAACTGCGTGTCGAAATCACTCCCAAAAATATCCTTATGATCGGCCCTACCGGGGTGGGAAAAACCGAGATCGCCCGCCGTCTGGCAAAGCTGGCCAATGCCCCCTTTATCAAGGTGGAGGCAACCAAATTCACCGAAGTGGGTTATGTGGGCCGCGATGTGGAATCCATCGTGCGCGACCTGGTGGAAATGGCGGTGAAACAGGAACGCGAACTGGCCATGGTCGGGGTCCAACAGCGCGCGATGGATGCGGCGGAGGAGCGCATTCTCGACGCCCTGCTGCCGCCGGCGCGCAGCACAGAGCCCGGCGAAAAGGACAGCAGCACACGCCAGCTGTTTCGCAAGAAGTTGCGCGAGGGTGAGTTGGATGACAAGGAAGTTGAGATCGATATGGCCGTAGCGCCCATAGGGGTGGAGATCATGGCCCCTCCGGGTATGGAGGAGATGACCAGTCAGCTGCAGGGGATGTTCTCGAATATGTCCCAGGGCAAGACACGCAAGCGCAAGCTGCCGGTCAGGCAGGCGCTCAAGCAGCTGACCGACGAGGAGGCCGCAAAACTGGTCAATGATGAGGATGTGAAAGGCCGTGCGATCCGCGCCGCGGAACAAAACGGGATTGTCTTTATCGACGAGATCGACAAGGTGGCCAAGCGCCAGGAGAGTGGTGGTGCCGATGTGTCCCGCGAGGGCGTGCAGCGCGACCTGCTGCCGCTGATCGAGGGCAGTACCGTCAACACCAAGTACGGCATGATCAAGACAGACCATATCCTGTTTATCGCCTCCGGTGCCTTCCATCTGTCCAAACCCTCGGACCTGATTCCCGAGTTGCAGGGACGCCTGCCAATTCGCGTTGAGTTGGGTTCACTTTCCTCTGCGGATTTCGAGCGCATCCTCACCGAGCCGTCCGCCTCGCTCACCGAGCAGCAGAGGGCCCTGCTCGCCACCGAAGGGCTGGCGCTGCAGTTTAGCGAGGATGGTATCCGCCGTATCGCCGAGGTGGCCTACGAGGTCAACGAGCGCACGGAAAATATCGGTGCGCGCCGCCTGCACACGGTGCTGGAGCGCCTGCTGGAGGAGATTTCCTTCAATGCCGGTGATGATGGCAGCCAGAGCCTGACCGTGGATGCCGCCTATGTGGACAGCCACCTGGGCGAACTCAGCCAGAACGAGGATCTCTCGCGTTTTATCCTGTAAATGAAGCCGCAAAAAGTCCGTTTAAATCGTGCCGACAAAAGCCTGCAGCTGGTATTCGGCGATGCCGAGTTCACCCTGCCGGCGGAATACCTGCGCGTCTTTTCCCCCAGTGCGGAAGTGCGGGGCCACGGTGCCGGTGAGCCGGCGCTGGTCAGTGGAAAACTCCATGTAGGCATCGAGCGGATTGCGGCCGCCGGGCGCTATGCGCTGAAAATCGAGTTCGATGACGGCCATGACAGCGGCATCTATACCTGGGAATACCTGCGTGAATTGGCGCAAAATTTTACCAATAACTGGGACCGCTATCTGCAACGCCTGCGCGCGGAGGGCAAGCGTCGCGACCCGGAGGAAGGAGTGGTGAAGTTTATCGGCTAAACGCCACTGTGGCCTGGGCAGGGTGCAAAGCGTATTTTTACCCCTTTTTTTCTCATGGCGGTAACTATTTTGTCTACCCCAACCGCCACGGGCAAGGCGCTTGAGAAATTGGCCGGCAGGTAATTCTATTGTCATATTTCCGGTCTCTAATGCTCGCCAAATTCACGAGCTTCGGAGAGACCCACCGTGGCAAAGACCCTGGCCTGCGCACCCAGCGCCTCTTGTATGGTTCCCCTTATTATGCTCTTCGCCTGCGCTGTTTCAGCGGCGGATTTACCGGACTACCAGACAGGTAGTGTCTGGTTCACCGATGGTGCCGATCGCCTGGCAGCGCGTGCAAGTCTCCCCCGCGGGGGAAGCACAGCGAAAAATGTCATCCTGTTTGTTGGCGACGGTATGGGGATATCCACCCAGACTGCGGCACGCATCCGTGAGGGGCAGCTGCGCGGTGAGCCCGGGGAAGAGAACTATTTATCGTTTGAGCAATTTCCCTACAGTGCACTGATCAAGACCTACAACACCAACCAGCAGACGCCCGATTCCGCCGGTACCATGACCGCGATGATGACCGGTGTGAAAACCCGTGCCGGGGTCATCAATATCGAGAGTGCTGCACAGCGTGCCGACTGCCCGGGCACTGAGGGCAGGGCATTGAACACCTTTCTCGAATTGATGGAGAGCCGTGGCAAATCTACTGGTATCGTTTCTACTGCCCGCCTCACCCATGCCACCCCGGCCGCTACCTATGCGCGCAGTCCGGAGCGCAACTGGGAGTACAGCGCTGAGGGGAAATGTGTGGATATCGCCACGCAAATGGTTGAGCTGGCATACGGAGATGGCATAGATGTCATGCTCGGTGGCGGGCGACGCAGTTTCACAACCACCGCCGCTGGCGGTCGGCGGGAGGATGGCCGCGACCTCACCAGTGAGTGGCTGGAGCGCTATGCAGATGACCAGCGCGCCGAATATGTGCAGACCGGGGCAGCACTGGCCGATGTGAACCCCGTCTCCACGGAGAAGCTGTTAGGTCTCTTTAGCTCCAGCCATATGCATTACGATGCAGACCGTATCGCCAGGGACATCGATGAGCCCAGCATTGCCGAAATGACCGATGCCGCGATCGAGTTGCTGCAGAAAAATGCGGAGGGTTACTTCCTGATGGTGGAGTCCGGCCGTATTGATCACGCCCACCATGCCGGTAATGCCTACAATGCACTGCACGACACCATTGCCTTTTCCGATGCGGTAACAACGGCCCTGGAGAAAGTGGATCTGGAGGAAACCCTGATTCTGGTGACCGCGGACCACAGCCACGTCATGACCATCGCCGGCTACCCCACCAGAGGCAACCCGATTCTCGGAAAAGTCATCGGCAATGATGGCAGTGGTGCGGCGGAACCCGAAGAGGAAACAGCGGCGGACGGCAGGCCCTATACCACCTTGAGTTACGCCAATGGCCTTGGCTTTGCGGACCTGGGTGACAACACCGATGCAGATGACCGTTATGGTATAGCGGCCGATAGCGGGCGCACGGATCTGGCCGGAGTGGACACCCAGGCGCCTGGCTTCCATCAAGAGGCGCTGGTGCCGCTTGCCGCGGAGAGCCATGCCGGTGAGGATATCAGTCTGCACGCGATCGGCGCCGGTGCCGAATTGGTACAGGGAAGCCTCGATCAGAATGCGGTTTTTCACCTGATGGTTGGCGCGGCGGCCCTGCCGGTAACAGAAGAGTAGATTGGGGGTAATTCACCATGACAGTAATCAAAAAGACCGTTTTGGCTTTTTCAGTGGCCCTGCTTTGCGTAGGTTGCAGTGATGACGATGCCAGCAGCCAGGGCCCTGCAGAACTGCCTGAAGCACAGGTGTCGGTACTGGGCCTGCCACAGGTCCAGCGCGACAGCCACTGGTTTAAGGAGGGCCAGCAGGCTGTGGAAGCAGCCCGGGCACAGGCCATCAACAATACCCCCGGTGCTGCGAAAAATATCATTTTGTTTGTTGGCGACGGTATGGGCATTTCCACGGTCACCGCTGCACGAATTCTCGCCGGGCAACAGCGGGGTCTCAGTGGCGAGGAGTACCAGCTCAGCTTTGAGAGGATGCCCTTCTCGGGGCTGGTGAAAACCTACAATACGAACCAGCAGACCCCCGATTCCGCCGGGACTATGACGGCATTGGTCACCGGTGTGAAGACCAAGGCCGGCGTATTGAGTGTGGCAGAGGATGTGGCGCGCGGGGATTGTAGCGCGAGCCTGGATCGCCCGCTGACCACCGTCATTGAACTGGCCGAGGCGCTGAATAAGAGCACCGGCATTATCAGCACCGCGCGTATTACCCATGCCACACCGGCGGCCACTTATGCCAAGGTACCTGAGCGGGGGTGGGAAGCCTCTGCTCCGAATGGCTGTCGCGACATTGCGGCGCAATTTGTTGCACTGGAGGCCGGTGATGGAATCGATGTGGCCATGGGGGGCGGGCGTCGCAGTTTTCTGCCCGCTGAAGTGACCGATCTGGAGGGCGAAAAAGGGCGCCGTGCAGATGGTCGCCACCTGATCCGGGAATGGCAGGCGCGCTATGGCGATGGGGTAACCAATGCCATCTATGTAGAGGACAGTGCGGGTTTCGAGGCCGTGGATATTGCCTCCACGGACAAACTGCTGGGCCTGTTTCACCCCTCGCATATGCGCTATGAGGCCGATCGCGGTAATGACGCTGCCGGTGAACCCTCCCTTGCCGAGATGACAGCCACAGGCCTGAAGTTGTTACAGAAAAATACCGATGGTTATTTTCTGATGGTGGAGTCCGGTCGCATTGACCACGGTCATCACGCCGGCAATGCCTATACCGCCCTTACAGATGCCGTGGCGTTTGCCGAGGCGATCCAGTATGCAATGGATAACACCAGTGCAGAGGACACCCTGATTATTGTGACTGCAGATCACAGTCACGTGATGACCATTGCGGGTTACCCGACCCGCGGCAATCCGATTCTCGGCAAAGTTGTGGGGAATGACAGTAGTGGTGAAGCGGAAACCGCCTACGCCCTGGCAGCGGATGGCCTGCCCTATACCACGCTGACGTATGCCAATGGCCCGGGCCACAGTGCCGATGATCACGGGGGTCGCAGGGATCTCACCAGTACCGACACCACCGCCGTGGATTACCGCCAGGATGCCCTGGTGCCCACGGGCAGTGAATCCCATGCGGGCGAAGACGTGGGAGTCTGGGCGCGCGGCCCCGGCGCGCACCTGGTGAGCGGCACCAATGAGCAGAATTACCTGTTCCACGTCATGGCCCGCGCTGGAGGCTTGCTGGAGTATTAACAGCCCGGCAAACAGGTCTTCCGGGACCTGTTTGATTCGCCTGGCAATATTCGGTTGCGACTGCGTGTCGTGGTGCCCATGCAGGGTCCGCGCTGGCCGAGCGGCGGCTCTAATACCGCCGGATTCACGGAGTATTGCCGGGCTGATTGGCAGGGCGTGGGTGACGTTGATCAACCCGGCGCTGCGGGACAACCCCCGGCACCGGTGTTGGCCGGGTTAGCGATTTAACAATCCCTTTACTGCCTGCGGCAGGTCTGCCGGCAAAATCACATTCTTGGCGTTGTCGGACTGGGAGAGTTCGGACAGCGCACTGATATAGCGCTCACCGAGTAGATACATCACCGGCATTTCCTGGTTGCCGATGGCCTGGGTCACCCGTTCGATGGCCTCGCGGCTCGCATCAGCCAGCACAACCTGGGCCTTGGCATCGCGCCTGGAAGCTTCCAGGCGCCCGTCCGCCTCCAGAATTGCCGCTTGTTTCTCCCCCTCGGCCCGGGTCACGGTTGCGCGGCGTTGGCGCTCCGCCGCAGCCTGTTCCTCCATGGCCTTTTGCATGGTTGGCGAGGGGTTGATGTCCTGGATCTCCACGGTTTTCAGGTTGATGCCCCAATCGGCGATATCGTCGGAAATCCCTTCCTTGAGTTTTGCTTTAATCAGCTCACGTGACGAAAGTGCCGCATCCAAAGACATTTCACCAACAATAGAGCGCAGCGCCGTCTGCACCAGGTTTTGAATCGCAATGGTATAGTCCTCCACACCGTAAACCGCTTTTTCCGGTGCGATGATGTTGATGTAGGCAACCGCATTGGCAATGATGGTGGCATTGTCCTGGGTGATGACTTCCTGTGACGGAATATCGAGCACGATGTCCTTGGTAGTGACCTTGTAGGGAATCTGGTCAATGTAGGGGATCACCACGTTCATGCCCGGCTTCAGTGTCTTGTGGTATTTGCCCAGTCTCTGGACGATGTGCTTGAAACCCTGCGGCACAATACGTACCCCTTTGGCGATGGTAATGACCACCAGTACCACCAGCGCCACAACAACATACAAACCTTCCACCGGTTTCTCCTCCCCGAATAAATGCGTAATTTTTTGAATTAAAGTGCTGTAACAATCAGCGTGTTACCGGAAATGTCCGTGACCTGAACCCGCTCGCCCACCGCCATATCTGTAGTGCAGAGAAACAGCCACTCCTCCTCACCGAGAATGGGTGCCGGGAATTTCAGTTTGCCGCGGTTTCTGCCCGTGTTGGATTCAATCACCATCCCCACTTGCCCGTTCAGTGCCTCAGCCGCCATACCGGCGGAGGTACGATCGCGCCATTTGGGTTTGATAAACGTCAGCCACAGCAACAGTGCAGTTATGGAGGCACCGATCCACAGCAGCAGTTGCAGGGCGATGGACAGGTCGGCGACCAGGAGCAAGGTGCCTACCAGAAGCGCGGCCAGCCCAAACCAGAACAGAACGAATCCGGAAACGAAGATTTCCGCCGTCACCAGCAGCAGGCCCAGCACCAGCCAGTGCCAGTAAGCGATATGGGTATTCAACCAGTCCAGCATGGCCAGTTTCCCCTTGTTATGTATTTCTGTTGAATGTTATGCCAAAAGTCCTCAATGGTCGATAAATTACCTGCGGCTATCCCGCCGGGGTTGTTGGCATACAACGTTGCATCCAGAGGGTCGGTGGGCAGCCGGGAAATCGCCCCACCCGAATGCCGTCTATGTGTGCGCGCCGAACAGCGCGAATTTTCCTCTCGGGAACAGATCCGCACTCAGGCGCTTGATCTGGTGGAAGAGTGCGGCCCTTCGCTGACTGGCGGTCTCCAGCAGCGGGATCAACTCGCCCGATAGAGCCTCCTCTTCAGCCTTTAACAGGGTGCACAGCAGGTACAGGTCGCGCCAATCGCCCAGGGCCTGGGCAAGGGCTTCGAGCGGAGTGCAGCGATCAGCCAGTGGTGGATAGCGCTCTTGCAGCAGTCGGCAGTGGTACCAGTGGTCTTTTGTGCGCTTGCGGTATTGGTGCAGGGCCTCGGCGGATTTGCGTGAAATCGCCACCGTTTTCAGGCTGCAGGCGTGCCGATAGGTGTTCAGAAACCCGCGTTGGCTGTGCTCCCAGCGCAATTGTGCCAGGGGCCAGAACAGGATACGCCCGGCGCCCTGCAGCAGCAACTCACCAACCTGCCCCAGTGCTGCCCGGTCGCCGAGCTGGCCGCTGCGCCCGGTGATAAAAGCATGGGTGCGGGGGAAATCGGCGGGCTTGGCAATCGCGGCAAAGGCATCATGGATCGACACCAGATCGCGATTGGCGGACAACTGGTTGGCGAGGGTGCGGTAGTGGGCATTCTCACGCCGGTACAGCGCCTTGTGGTCTGCACGTATCAGGCGCAGCAGCGCGCGCATTTTCTTGCAGTGCTTGCGCACCTCGTGCACCGCCTCGTGCTCGGGCAGTGTGTTCAGTGCCGAGATGGCGTCGGCAACCTCCGCCTGTGCCGTGGCTGCGAGGGCCGCTGCAAGTGTTTGCTTGCTGTTGAGTCGGTAGACCATGGTTTCCGCTGTTGCCCACTGAGCGCCAATCGGTTCGAGGGCCGGTTTGCCGATCTTGCAGGGTGACCGCTGAGCTGTGCCGGCAACCTGACGTTGCGCCGAGGTGCAATCGGTTCGGCAGCCCGAATAGCCGGGTTTACAGTTTAGCCGGCGGTCGTGCCCGGCGGGCCCGGCCAATGTACAATAGCGCTTCCAAGGTTCACTCGGCAGGCAGGACATGAAGGATCGCAAGACCACCCACTTCGGCTATCAAGAGGTTCCGGTGGAGGAAAAGGCCGGTCGTGTGGCGGAAGTGTTCCACTCGGTGGCGTCGCGCTACGATGTGATGAACGATTTGATGTCCGGTGGCATCCACCGCCTCTGGAAGCGGTTTACCATCGAGTTGTCCGGCGCGCGGCCGGGGCAGCAGATTCTGGATATCGCCGGGGGCACCGGCGATCTCACCGCGCGCTTCTCGCGTATCGTGGGTGCCAGCGGTCAGGTGGTGCTGGCGGATATCAACGCATCAATGCTGGAGGTGGGCCGCGATCGCCTGATCGACTGCGGTATCGCCGGCAATGTGGTGCCGGTGCAGGCGGATGCCCAGTACCTGCCCTTTCCCGACAATACTTTCGACTGCATCACCATCGCTTTCGGCCTGCGCAATGTCACCGACAAGGATCTGGCCCTGCGCGACATGTTGCGGGTACTGAAGGCCGGTGGCCGTCTGCTGGTGCTGGAGTTTTCCAAACCGCAGTCCCGGCTGCTGGAAAAGATCTACGATCAGTACTCCTTCCGCCTGCTGCCGTTGATGGGCAAACTGGTGGCCAACGATGCGGACAGCTACCGCTACCTGGCGGAAAGTATTCGCCGGCACCCGAACCAGGAAACCCTCAAGCAGATGATGGTGGAGGCGGGTTTTGTCGAATGTGAATTCCATAATATGACCGGTGGTATCGTGGCACTGCACCGGGGGATCAAGCCCTGAACTGCGCCGAGGGATACCCGTGTTTTTCCAGGCACGAGGCAGAACTGTCATGAACGACCCAGCTTTTCGCGCGGGATTTGATCTCGCGCTGGAAACCGCCATCAACACCGCCCTGCAATACGATCCGGCCACGCGAGCTCGCCTGCAGGGGCTGGATGGCAAAATCCTGGCGTTCGACCTGACGGCCCCCCAGATGGTGGGCTGTCTTTGCATTGAGGGCGACCGGGTGTGTTTGCGCCAGCGAGAAGAGGAACGTGCCACTACCCGGGTGCGCGGCTCGGCGGTGGCCTTTCTGCGCCTGCTGAAAGACCCGGATGCAACCCCTGCGGCACTGGGTGTTTCCATCAGTGGTTCGAGTACCCTGCTGGCGGAATTGCAGGGGATCATGCGCGATCTGGATATCGACTGGGAGGCCCCGCTGGCGCAACTGGTTGGCGATATTCCCGCACACACGATCGGCACTGTGTTGCGCGGTGCCAGCAGTTGGCTGAGTGCCAATCTCAACCGCGCACCGGCTGCGGCAGCGGAAACTATTAGCGAAGAGTGGCATCTGACGCCACCGCAGGCGCAGTTTGAGGCCTTTGTGGAAGACCTCGCCGAACTGTCTCTGGCCACAGAGCGTCTCGAAGCGCGTGTGCATCTGCTGCAGGCGCAATTTGCGCGCAGGGAGGCAGAGTAGTTTTGCCCCTTCTTCGCAGCCTCACTATTGCGCGGGTTTTTCTGCGCTACCGCCTCGACCGGCTGTTGCCGGTGGAGCACCGCCCACTGTGGCTGCGCGGATTGCTGGCGCCACTCACCCTGTTGCCGCAGCCAAAGGCGGCGCGCGGCGAGAGCCTGCGTTGTGCCCTTGAAGCCCTGGGTCCTATTTTCGTCAAGTTCGGCCAGTTGCTCTCTACCCGTCCCGACCTGCTGCCGGCGGATATCGTGGTACAGCTCGGCGACCTGCAGGACAAGGTGCCCCCCTTTCCCAGTGATCGGTGCACCGCGCTGATCGAGGAAGCCCTGGGGGCGAGTGTCGATGCGGTTTTCGCCAGTTTTGAGCGCGCGCCGCTTGCCGCGGCCTCGGTGGCCCAGGTGCATGCCGCCGTGCTCAACTCCGGTGAATCGGTGGTGGTGAAGGTATTGCGGCCCGGCATTCATGAAGTGATTCAGGAGGACCTGCGCCTGCTGGGGGTGATCGCCCGCGCTATTGAGCGCTTTGTGCCGGACGGACGCCGCCTGCGCCCGGTGGAGGTGGTAGAGGACTATCGGCATACCATCGAGGGTGAACTGGATCTGGTGCGCGAGGCCGCCAACGGTACCCAGCTGCGGCGCAACTTCAACGCGTCTCCACTGCTGTATGTGCCCGAGGTGTACTGGGAATACACCCGCACCAACGTATTGGTGCTGGAGCGTATTGAGGGTATCCCCGTTACCGACCTGGCGCAGTTGCGTGCCCAGAATACCAATATGCAGCTGCTCGCCGAGCGGGGAGTGGAAATTTTCTTCAAGCAGGTGTTTGAATACAATTTCTTCCACGCGGACATGCACCCGGGCAATATCTTTGTGTCCCGCGAGCACCCGCAACGCCCGCAATATATCGCTGTCGATACCGCTATTGTGGGCAGCCTGTCGCGGGAGGATCAGTATTATCTGGCGCGCAACCTGCTCGCCATGTTCCGCCGCGATTACCGCATGGTGGCGGAGCTGCATGTGCAGAGCGGGTGGGTTCGGGCCGACACCCCGGTGAACACCTTCGAGGCGTCAATCCGGGCCGTGTGCGAGCCCATCTTCGAAAAACCCCTGGGGGAGATCTCCTTTGCGCGGGTGCTCATCAGCCTGTTTCAGACTGCGCGCCGTTTCGATATGGCGGTGCAACCGCAACTGGTATTGTTGCAGAAGACCCTGCTGAATATCGAAGGTTTGGGCCGGCAGCTTTATCCACAGCTGGATCTGTGGAAGACTGCGCATCCATTTTTGGAGCGCTGGATGCGCGAGCGCATTCACCCGAAAACGCTCCTGGGTGAAATAAAGCGCTACGGCCCGGAGTGGCTGGAGAAATTCCCGCAGATGCCGCAGCTTGTGTACTCTGCCCTGGAGCAGTCGCGGGAACTGGCGCCTCAGTTGGAAACGATTGGCGAGAAGCTGGCGGGCGGTCAGCGCCGGGGGCGCTGGCGCTACCTGCGCCGCGTGGGCGGCGTGCTCCTCGCCGCCGGTGCCGTGGCCCTGAGCAAACCGCAGTGGCTGGAGCAGCTGCCGCCCTCGGGCTGGGCCCTGGGTTTCGCTGCCCTGGTGCTGTTACTCTGGCCCTAGCTCTGGCCAGGCCGGCGGAGCGGCCTACACTTGCAACTCCGAAGGAGGAGACATTGACTCAGGCAAAAGCGACGAGCGGTTTTCTCGACCAGGTCTGCTGGAACAGCGACGGCCTGGTGCCCGCCATTGCCCAGGACTTTAACACTGGGCAGGTGTTGATGCTGGCGTGGATGAATCGCGAATCCCTGGCACTCACCGCCAGTGAGGGTTATGCGGTTTACTGGTCGCGTTCGCGCAAAAGCCTGTGGCGCAAGGGCGAGTCTTCCGGTTTCCAGCAGAGGGTGCACGAGATGCGCCTTGACTGTGACGGTGACACGGTATTGCTGCTGGTGGAACAGCAAGGCGGCATTGCCTGTCACACCGGGCGCAGCAGCTGCTTTTACCAGCGTTTTAGCGATGGTGGGTGGCAGGTAAACCTGCCGGTGATCCAGGACCCCGAAGCCATCTACAAGTGAGCCCCGTCATGAGAGACCTGCTGCGGCAACTGGACACCGTATTGGAAGATCGCAAAGGCGAAGGAGACGCGCAACAGTCCTATGTGGCCAGCCTGCATGAAAAGGGACTGAACAAGATTCTGGAAAAGGTCGGAGAGGAAGCCACAGAGGCCATTCTCGCGGCCAAGGATGCGCAGACCAGCGGTGACAATCGGGATATGATTGCCGAAACAGCGGATCTCTGGTTTCACTCCCTGGTGATGCTGTCTCATCTGGGCGCAAATTCACAGGATGTGCTGCGTGAACTGGGCCGTCGTTTCGGTCTTTCCGGCCTGGAGGAAAAAGCAGCGCGGTCCAATGAGGACTGAATACGGATTGGGAGCCCCCTGTGATACTGGGTTATAAAGGGCTTCTGAGGCATTACGGCTAAACCCCTGGCAGCCGGGACACGCAGAGCCCGACCTGGCTGTTGAAGTAAATGATATGGAGACAATTATGGGATTCGGTGGAATTAGCATCTGGCAGTTGTTGATTATTCTGGTGATTGTCCTGCTGCTGTTTGGAACCAAGCGCCTGAAAAATCTCGGAGGGGATCTGGGTGGCGCCATCAAGGGTTTCCGCAAGGCGATCAAGGACGATGACAAAAGCAAGGATGCCGAGAAGGATAAAGATCTCGAGAAGGACAAAGATCCCGGGCGCCTGCAGCAGGATGCGGAGACAAAGCCTGACCAGGGCAATGTGACCAGGGAAAAAGACAAGCAGTCCCAGGACAAGTAAACCGCAACCATTACGGGAGTGGTGCTTCGTGTTTGATATCGGCTTTTTTGAACTACTGGTGGTCGCCGTTGTGGCCCTGCTTGTGGTGGGACCGGAGCGCCTGCCCGACGCCATCCGCACCACTGCGCGCTGGTGGTCCGCACTGAAGCGCACCCTGCACAGCGCCCGCGAGGAACTGGAAAAGGAAGTGGGTGCCGATGATATCCGCCGTGAACTGCACAACGAGCGCATCCTGCGGGAAATCGAAGAGAGCCGCCGGGAAATGGAGCAGACCTTCACACAAACCAGCCAGGAAATCACCGATTCCCTGAATCAGCAGGCCCGCGAAACCGCCTCCGGGACGCCGCTCCCCAAAGGGGAACCGGCGCAGACGGAAGCTGCCGAAAACACTGTTCCAGCCGAGCCCACTCCCACCCACCCGCGAGCGGAAAAAGAGGACTACCTGCCCGAGCAGGATGAAACGGCAGAGGAACTTCAGGACCCGGAATACCCGGAACACTGGCACGATTTCGGTGATCCGGACATGAATCCGGACCACCCCAACAATATCACCCGGGATACAGAAAAAGAATCGCAACAGGAAAAAGACAGCTAGCCATGAGCGATCAGCCACCGGACAGTCACCAGCCGTTTATTGACCACCTGATTGAGTTGCGAGACCGTCTGCTGCGCATCCTGTTGGTGGTGGTGATCTTATTCGCCGGCATGGTGCCTTTTGCTGCGGAGATTTACGATTATATTGCCAATCCATTGCAGGGTAGGTTGCTTGGCGATGCGGGAATGATAGCCACAGAAGTGACTTCCACTTTTTTGACCCCGTTTAAAACCACATTTATCCTGGCTTTCTTTATTGCCATCCCGTTTGTACTGTATCAGGCCTGGGCCTTTATCGCCCCCGGCCTGTACAAGAATGAAAAACGGATAGCCATCCCGATCCTGATGACCAGCGTAGTGCTTTTTTATGCGGGCATTGCCTTCGCCTACTTTGTGGTATTCCCCATTTTATTTGATTTCTTTGTGGGGGCGGCACCTGCGGATATCAAGGTCATGCCGGATATGCGCAGTTACCTCGACCTGGTGCTGAAGCTGTTCTTTGCTTTCGGTTTCGCCTTTGAAATTCCCATTGCAACCGTGCTGCTGATCTGGAGTGGTGCGGTGGACGCCAAGGTGCTGGCGCAAAAACGCCCCTATGTAATTGTGGGATGTTTTCTGATCGGTATGCTGCTGACACCACCGGATGTGATTTCCCAATCCCTGCTGGCCCTGCCTATGTGGCTGTTGTTTGAGGTGGGCATTCTTTTTGGGCGCTGGGTAAAATCGAGCCCCGGTAAAACCCCGGCGGAAGGAGGATAATGCGGGCGGCGGGGCGATTCACAGGGAACTGTTTTAGCAGGTGGCAACGATTTTTTATCGCCAATCGGGCAAGGCATTGCCACCTGGAAAAAAGAACCGAGACTAACGACAACCCTCCCACATGCATTCCCTTCCGATGTATTTATATCACTAGAGCTGGCCGGGCTCGTTCAACAACCAAATAGGTTGCGGCAGGCGCAACCGCTCCTTATTCTTTAGGTGCCATTTCATCTAGGAGCGCTTTTCTCAACATATGTAAGGGTTCTCAGCCGTTCGACGCTATCATACAACTTCGGGTAGTCGAGAGAGACAAGTCCATACAGCGCTAAATGATCCCACATGGAATTTAAATGAAAGCGCAAGTATGTAGGCTGATTGGGAAACATCTCAGCACGCGACTCCAACCAATCTAAGCCGTTGCTTATAGAGCCTCTTATCTTATCAAAACGTGGATAGGCATCAGTGGCTATCCCGCTTCGTTCTGCAAGAATCAACTCAACTTCGGCAGACATAACGCCATTCATCACCGCACGCGCATTCAATACCTTTGCATCATTGGTTAAAACTTGGAATCGGTCGCTGCTGTCAAATTGTTGTACCAGGTACTGAGCAATATAATCTGAATCAAAGACTGGAACGCCTTTATCAATAAGTGTTGGTACTTTCATCAGTGGATTAGGACCAAAAACGCCAATAAATTGCTCGGCTACGTTACCGATATCGACTAGATCGACATCTAAATTAAACGCGTCGATTAATATCCTTACTTTCCGGGAAAAATGGGATCTTGGAGTGTAGTAAAGTTTCATCACTTTTTCGAATTTTATTTTGCGATTCAGTATATGCTTTTTGCGTGCGCGCTGACAGTGCTTGTTCTGTGCTGAATTCAACCCAACCTCCGTGCACAGCTAATTATTTTCTGCGTTTTATAACCGGCTTGTCTTGTTTTTTTAAGCCCGGAAACTGTTAAGGGTCGAAACGATAAGTGCAGTATGGGGGCCGGATTTTGCACTGCCAGCTTAACGCCATAGCAGTTTATGCTTCTCAATTGAGGGGCGAGGCGATGCTGATTTTCCGCCGGATTTTGTATCGGGATGAACGGGTTTTGTTCGATTCAGGCTGGGCTGGATGCAATTTCCCCTTACCCCGTTATTTGTTTGCGCCGGGCACTGGTGGCAGGAACCGTTGTCTCCCCGCAAGGCAATCTCTACTTTGGGCCATTCCTGATGTAGTGCTTTCACCAGCAGAACGAGGATAGCCCATTTGTGTTCAGCGGCATCCTGTTGGCAGTGGCGTAGATAACTCACCAGTAGAAGTCGACCACAGGGCGAGCCAGTCCTAACTTTTGGTCGCACTCTCTCAGGAGGAGCAGTCCGGTATCGAAAGTCAAATCACCACCAGTGAAATCTGCAGTGATTTTACGGCGGGAAAAAGATGAAAATCGAAGTTCAGGTTGGTAGCATTCTGTCACGATTACAGTGTGCCCCGTCCAACTCGGCCTCCTCCGGAGCCATTTGCCAAATTGCCGGGGTCGCTAGAAATACGCGACAGGAGAGAATTATGTCCAATGCCAAGCGCAGCCTCGCGGCGGCAATCGCCCTCGTATGTGCATCCACCGCCTATGCCCAGGAGTCCCCTTTCAGCCAGGTGGTCGCCTTCGGCGATAGCCTCACCGATGTGGGCAACGCCGGTATCTTTACCAGTGGCGACAACAAACAGGCTGCCATCAGCATTATGTCCCAGCAACTGGGCCTGGGACCGCTCACGCCCTCCTGTGCCGACCTCAATCTCTGCCTGCCGGAGGTGGACCCCAGCCTCAGTGAAGCGGAGCTGCTCGCCTCCGCCCAGGCGCAAGTCCAGGCCGCCCTGCCCAATGTGGGCGGCGGCTGGGCCGTCGGTGGCCATCACACCGCCGACGTGCTGTTGAACATTCTCGGCACCCGGGGTTACTTGAACTACCTGTCCCAAAACGGTATGACCCTCGACGTTGACGCCCACAACTTTGTCAGCGCACTGCTGCCTGACCCAACGCGCGAAACCAGCACCGGGCTCTACCCTGACCTGGAACAGCTGGGATTGTTTCTTCAGGGCGATGACGCGGCACTGGCGGCCATCGTGGCCGACTCCGGCATCACCGGCAACCCCCACCCCCTGGGTCTCGGTTACCTGGAAACCACATTTGGCCGTGCAGACCCTAAGGCGCTCTACTGGGTCAATGGCGGTGGCAACGACCTGATCGGCGGTTTCGGCGCACTCCTCTCCAACACCATCGACGACGGCCAATACACAGCCGACATCAACACTGCCGCGAATATACTGGCGGATGCCGCCGGTGCCCTGTCGGATGCCGGTGCCAACTATATCCTGGTGTCCAATGTGCCCGACGTAAGCAAAACTCCGGGGCTGTTCGCAGCGGTCAGTGCTGCTGTCGCCGGCAGTGCCGAGGCGGCACAACTGCAAAATGCCGTGGCCGCAGGGTTGATTACTGCGGAGGAGGCCCAGGCGCAACTGGACGGCGCCATCCAAAATACCCTGGCTGGGGCTGGCGCCGCCAGCAACGCCTTCAACCAGACGCTGGTCAGCGCCGCCCGGGATATAGATGGCGTACTGATAGTGGACCAGTTCGGCGTGCTTCAGGTATCGCTCGCCAACGCCGCCGCATTTGGCTTGTCGCCAGACCTGGACCAGAGCAGATTCTGTTATGACGGCAGCGGCGGCGACTGTATCGAACACCCGGTGTACGGTATCAGCGGCAGCGATCCGAACGACGCCAGATTACTTTTCAATGACGGAATACACCCAACCCAGGTGGGTCAGAATTTACTGGCCGACTACTATACCGCAGTGGTGAACGCCGCCCAGGTTGCCGGCCAATTGCCCGACTTGAATGTGCAGGCCGCCCGCACCCATACCAACACCCTGGACGCCCGTCTGCTGGGCAGCCGCTACCGCGACGCACACAGTGAAGTATTTGTGAGCGGTGTGTTTGGCGAGAACGATTACGATGGCAGCCTGGGCCTGGCTGCCAGCGGCGACGGCAGCGGGGGGCTGATCGGGGCCACTTACGCCCTGCGCGACAATGCCGAAGTGGGCTTTGCCCTGAGTCGCAGCGACATGGAGGCAGACAACAGCCTGTCCGCCGTGGAATCCACCGCAACCAACTACAGCCTGTTCGGGCGCTTCCACCACGACATATTTTTCATCGACGCCAGCGCCACCCTCACCGATATGGATTACGACCGCATATCGCGCAACCTGCGTTTGGGCAGCAGTTTCAACCAGAGCCTCGATGCCAGCACCGGCGGTGAAAGTCTGTCCCTCAGCCTTACTGGCGGGGTGAACCTCTCCACCGGTGCAGCGCAGTTTGGCCCCTTCGCTAACGCCACCCAGACCAGGGTGAAGGTGGATGCATACAGCGAAGATGCCATAAGCGGCTTTACCTACACTGACGCCAGCGGTGTCGAGCGCGACCCCTTCGGCATGAGTTTTGGCGCCCAGGAGCGCCGCTATACCACCATGCGCGTCGGCGCCTTTGCCAGCATGGACTGGAACTCGGTCAGTGCCTACGGCCAGATCTGGTATGAAGACACCACCGGCAATGAAACCGACTCGCTGGAGGTTGGAGTGAAATCCATAGAGGGGAATATGAACGCCATGCCCAGCTATGACAGCACCGACACCGGCCTGTTCGAGGACGGCGCCGGGGCCCAGGTCGGCCTGCGCTGGCAGTTGGCCAGTGCCATTGACGTCAGCGCCAACCTGACTGCGCGCCCCACTTCCGAAACCGGCGCTATCAGTGTGAGCTACCGTTTCTAACCACCGAAGCACAAGCGCCCGTTGCATCTGCAACGGGCGCTTTTTCTGCAGGCTGCTTATTAAAAAAATAAACAAGGTTCCTTACAGTGTTTGCCTGCCCATAATAGGGAGTGTTTTCTGCATTGTTCAGAGAGCGACCAGTACTTTCCGAGATTTCCTGCACTAGGCCATATTCAAAGTCTTCATCGTCTATTTGAAGGTCAGAAAATAGATCGCCCTCTGGCTAAATGGGTAATTGCCCGTGCTCCGATTTTAGATAATCTTGAAGTTGTTCTTAGACTGCTTGTATACAAAAAATTATGACAATTCTGAACACCATGGTTAAGAACAATTGCGAGTGGTGTACTGTTTAAATGGTTTTGGGGCAAAACATCTTTCTGGGTTGACTTTGGATCACAGTCGCTTGTTATGCAAATACTCTGTACAATAAAACTGGTGCCGCTATAACTGAGCAGATCAAAACACTCGAAACAAATAACCAAAAGAGCACAGGTTCTCTCCTCTTATCGAGTTTGTCTGCATAAGAAAGCAGCTCAATTTCCCCTCTTTCAATACCATTTAAGCAGTATGAGACCATGAATGTCGCTCCAACGAAAAAAAGTAGTTAGCTGCTCGTTCTGTATTATGTGGAATTTCGGCGATCCCTCCGAAAATGAAACCAACCGGAAACAACGCCAGACAAACATACTTTACTTTCTTGTGTATATTTTGATAATTCATATAGTTGCACAACACCGTAATTTTCGGCAAGTTGTTTTTGGTGCAAAGCGCGTCAATTTGTCCATACCGCTAAATAAGCACTGCAAGATTCCTTTATTATGGGCTCTTGCAAGGTACTGCATAAATCATTTTTACCAACTGATGATTTTTTTCCTCTTCAGACATATCGCTAAATTCTGGGAATGGAGACTCATTCAGAATATTTTGTTTGGCTTCTTCATTCAATTCAGGAAGAGTGCTTTTTCTTAAGAAGTCAATAGCCAGTACATCTCCCTCTTTACTAAAAGATACCCTCGCAATTATTGGATTAGTTTCTTCACTGTATTGACCTTGAATATATGACGAACCCGGAATCGTATATTGCCATACTGGTATATCTTCTTCACCTGGATTTTTAAAAGATAAAAATACCAGAAATGTACTGATTGTTCCAATCATGGTTTGGTTCATCACGTGTAAAGTATGGACGAGGCTTTGCTGCATCCTGTGCCTACGCTTGTTAAAGGTTCCGGTCTAAAAACGAAACCTTTTTGTGCCAACGTGTTTTAATCCAGAAAGGTATATGGCCAAACCTGCAAAGGTCCAACCCACAACGAAGACACTAACTATTGGAAACCAAGATCCAATCTTTAACGAGTAAAGAGCAACGTATAAAGCAGCACTGCCTGCGCCAGCACCGGCAATAGTTGCAAGTAAGCTTCCGCCAACCTTTATTTGTTCCCCGCATAATCTACATCGCAAAGCGCCACCCAGAAAGGCAACCTTTAATTTTTTAACCTTTGTTACGGCTACACCCTTGCAGCTTGGACAGATCAGATTTTCCATAGACTTTTGACGCCTAAAAAAATCGGCAACTTGAACAAAGCGAAGTGTAGTGTAAGCTGTCCGGCGCCGAAGGCGAGAAGTTGATTGACTTGTTAGAAATCATTGCTTAGCAGTGCCTCAACACTAATATATTTATACATTTCTAATAGGTATAAGTTACCATTTTTGTCCTGCGGATCTGGCCGATAAGACAAAATGCCCTTGCCCTTCAGTTTGTCGAGGTTTTGTTCTGATAATAAGCCAATTTCTACACCCCACTCAAAAGGTTCTTTGTACTCTATATGCAGAGATTCTAAATTTTCAAAGGATAGAAAATGCATAATGTCAATTGGCCTGTAAATGCGAGACTCTCCTTCAAAGTTATCAATTCTTACACTACGGGTAGACCATATTCCGCGATGCTCATTTTTTGAAAGAAATAGTACAGCCTCGCTAAATCCAATATCCTCAGCGATTGGGCGATAATAATCGATTTTGTTTTGTGCAAACTCTATAAGATCAGAGCCAGTTCCCTTAAGGTATTTCTTGGCCTCAAATGTTACTTCTTCAGACATACAGTAACCATGACCGAAGGCACTGTGATATACAGATGTAGGCTTCTGGAGAACTTCCTTCTGAAATCTGCCATAGCCCACAATATTTTCCCAGAACACATCATCATTTTTATGCTTGAAATATATGGACTCTCCTGCAAGTTTCTCTTGATTCAAAGAGCAACAATAAAAGAATGCAGTTACAAAAATTATCCATAAGGATCGATACATAATGATGACTTCTAACGCCAAGGTAATGGACAAAGCACGCAGTGCTTTGTCCAGCCGCAGGCGCTATTGATCGCCTTTATCTACAGAGTACATTGCCCGCCTCTTTAATGCACTGTATTGGTAAGTTTGCGTTATTGATTTTTACTATCTATTGATTCTGACTTTGCCACTTTTCTTTAGGGTAAGCCCCTTTAGCGTACTTACGATTTTCTTCCTCGGCATCTAGGATGTAGCCAGCACCAGCCATTGCTATTTTAGCTTGCTCTTGACTGATAGAGTTAGACACAATTTTGGATGCCAAGCTCAAACGAACTGCATTAGATATTTCGGTGATATCTTGGTATGGAATGCCATGCTCTTTAGATATTTGCAGGTATTTTTGATTGATGCACTTTGCTCGATCCAATTCATTGCTATAGGTTGCTTGGCAATGATCGTAGGCGGATTTTCTAAGAACAACCACTTTTGAGGGGTTATTCAAAAAAGAACAGCCCAGAAGAGTTAAATTAAAAAGTAGGATCAAAATCCATTTCACTGCCGATGTTCCTCCTTATGCAAAACGCTGCGTTCAGCTGCAGCCAAAGTTGAGCGCCGTTTGTGGTCGCTAAACTTGTACCACAAAAGGCACACGGCTTTGGGCGTCGTTCTGCAACGTCTTGTTATGATTTTCTTAGATCCTTTAAAATTGCAACTGCCGATTCTTGTGTATGTCCGATCAAAAATTCAACAAATGTCATGCTTGTAGAGGTTCCAACAGAATTTATATTATCTATATCTGTACCCCATTCGTAGAAACTTGTTTTGCCCCCAATTACCAGAATTTTCTGCTCAAAACCTTCACCAAACTCTAGAGCGCGCTTAGGAAAGCCAATAACATGCTCACCGGGTTGTAGTTCCAGTCTTATATATCCACCATTTCTTAGGCAGGAGGTTCTTTCCCCATTTATGGAAAATGGTTGGCAGTAAATCGATGCAACTAATTTGAACTTTCTAAAGATATAGACCGCACCCATATTGATGGACGGTGACTCCAATTCTTTGAAGTGATCCCCATTGGCTTTCATAACAGCAGGTGCAAGTAGTAACGCAACACAGCCTGAAAGCATGGTAGAATATAGAAGAATTATTATTTTTCTCATAGAACAAATCTCAATTAGCTTAAATCATAACGTTTAAAGTATGGGTGAAGTGCGCAGCACTTTATCCCATGCCTTTGAATGTTATATTTCATACCTGAACTGGATAAAGTGCCGCCGAACAAGCGATTTTTTACTATGGCTAAAGTACTCATTGTTTAGTGCCCTCGTGATTTCACTGGGGATAACTTCTGCGCCGAACTCTAGTAAAGTAATAATTGTTTCAGAAAGCTTTTGCTCGACAGCTTCAACTAAAGCATACTGAGGTATAGGTGAAACCAAGCTTCTCAACAAGCGAATTTCTTCATGCTTATTCTCGACGGCCAATCAGTGCAGGACATTTTCTCCAATCCAGCAAGTCTAAAACAGTACCTCTGGATTATCGACAACTATAACTCTTATTTTGTGCGGATCATTCAGTACAGCATCTAGCAGTAGACCAAAACCATGGGTTCTACCTTTTTTAAATGCATCATAAGGGGTGATCGAACTATTTTTCTCATAGCAAGTGCGGGCTATCCTGCGAAAATATAACGTCGCGCACATGGGCGGCCGAAACGAAGCAAGGCGCAGTGGAGGCCGTCCCAGACCGCGCTCTTTGCGGGCGAATGCTGCGCATGGTTAAATGTTTTGGTTGAATGCACTGACTGCCTCCATGCAACCTAGATATTGAGCTAGCTCTACCGGTGTTTCACCGTTTGTATTTGTAACAATTTGAGCGCCAAGTTTAATAAGCAGATTGATTACTTCAGGCTTATTTTGCTCGGCAGCACAGTGTAAAGGGGTAAAGCCAGTTTCACCAATTGCGTTTAGATCAGCGCCCTCAGACACCAATGCTTGAATCGCTTCGCAATCACCCCAGTTACAGACTATGTGAAGTGGGGTATCCCCATAGTCATTCCTATAGTTGGCAAAAGAAATCTTATGCCCCGAAAAATCAGGTGTTGACTCTACTTCCTTGTATATTTCTTCTATCGTGCGCATACATTTAACGCCTAAAGCACGGGCGCAGCTTTGTTGCGTCCAGTGCCTTTACTTATTAAAAGGTGTGCTACCTCGATAATTGCAGCTGCGCTAACCTTTGGCTGAGCCTGAAGCATAAAATGAGGCCCTTCAATCTCAGTAATTTCAACACCCGGATACGCTTCTTTGAAATTTTCCCTCATATGAGGCGGAATCAGCATACCGTTAGAGGCACCAATATACACTGTTGGTACAGTTGACCTAAAACCAACATATTGGCACTTTGCAATTACGTTGAGCCTAGCTTTGAGCACACCATTAGGAGCGGCCTTTATTGCGCGCTTAAACAATGCAATCTCGTTGTCCTCTGCAGCCCAGCCCAGGAAAAACAAACGATGAATAACGCCAGATAACGGGAGCCTCGCGAAGTACCCAATAGGAAGATGTGAACATAAACGTGCCAAGAGCTGTTTCGGTGCAGATAGAAATGAAGCTAAGAATATTATTCCCTTGAGACGTGGAATTTCTTTGCGCGAAAGAACAGCCGCAATACCACCAAAGAAGGATTCTGCTACAAGGATAAAATCTTCATCAGGAAGCCTTTGTGCCACATGATTAGACAGTGACTCATAATCTTGTGAAATATCATGAGGCAAGGGAAAACTCACAACATTCATTTCACCTAGTTCAGGAAGCACTGTCTCAAATAATATCCCTGTTCCATCCAATCCTGGCAATAGCACGAGCTTCAATTTAAAATACCTTTTAATGCTGCCAACATGGGCGGACGAAACGCAGTGTAGGCCGTCCAGTACAATGCGCTTTTTGCATTGCATGATCCTGCTTGGCCTTGTTATGCATTTGGTAGTTTCAGCTCCATAAAGACGCTATTGGCATCTAGTTTATAGTCAGCGAATGGTTGGCAGAAATTGAACCCGAATTTGCTATATAGTTTACGAGCTGGATCAAAGAAGGGCATTGAACCCGTTTCTAAACTGACCCTTTCATAACCCCTTAGTGCTGCCTCATCAAGAATGTGTTTTAGAAGAGACGCACCAATACCAGAACCACGCTTTGAGGAGCAGGTGCGCATGGATTTTATCTCACCGTGCGTTTTATCAAGCTCCTTGATGGCACCACACCCAATGAGGTCACCTTGTTGCCAAACAGACCAGAAGGTAATATCTGGCTCCTTTAATGCATCAAGGTCCAATGCATGCTTACTTTCAGGGGGAGAAACCGATTTCATATCACTTATGTGCTCCTCCAAAAAATCGGCAATTCTTGGATCTGTTAAATCGTCTACTTTAATCTCCATATTTTCCTCAGTTTAGAGTTGCGCTGATGAATAACACCAAACTTTGGGGCGGGCCAAGAAGTGGGCTGTCCCAGCAGCCGAAGGCTGCAACAACAGTGCCTTGTTAGAGCTTATGTCACCCATACTGATTTTTAAACTCCAAGATCCTGAGACCAAGACAAACAAGCGCCCCAATTAATACACCTTGCCCTGCTGCAATGAAAGGAACCAATGGCGCTGCAAAAAGCATACTTTCTGGGGCATTTGGTTGAACTAAGGAAACAATCAGGAACAGCGGTGTAAAGATAACCGAAACAGCTGTAGTCCAGCCTTTCCATATTTGTTTGAACATTAAGTACTCTCGATCCTATTGGTAGCTATAACGCCGCGCTCTGCGAAAAATTTGTCCGACAGCAGCGCCTTGTTAAATGCTTTACTGCACACTGAAATTTACCTCTCGTATGCGTCCATTACACTCAAAGCCAGGATCGCCAATGCATGACCCAGTTTCAACTATGGCACTACCTGCCTCGGAGACTGCCACCAAATTAAACATTGTGGGTATAGGATGTGCCGTAGGAAGTATCACAGCAAAAAGCTCGAATTCCTTTTGTGGCATCAGCTCGTAGTAACCATTTTGATCAGTTATTGCATAAAGCTCTGGTTTGGACTCATAGAAAACTTTTGCGCCCGCAACTGGCTCTCCTGTCTTTGCACTTAATACAACGCCAGTGAATTTGGGTGTCTTCCAATTGTTGTGAGGGTAAGGAAATGCACACCCATACAAAAATAGGAAAGTTGCTATCAACGCGATATGCTTCATAGGTATTTAACATTTGTATACTGATCACCATGACCAGTATTTCTGGATTCTTATCACGCCAAACGATTAAAAAATGACTGTGGATCAATCAGATACGATAAATTGGTATTATCGAACCACCTGGAATAATGATCACTGCGACCAGTATCCCAAAAATCACCCATGAATGTAACCCATTGGATTTATTCACTTTTTAGGGAAAGCTACCCGCCTCTCAAAAATAACGGTCACAATGATCGAAATGCTGGCTCGTATCTGGCCATATTGCCTGTAAAACTGCACCACTATCCGGATAGGCGTATCGCTTAGCGTTCTCCCTCTCTCCCGTTGACACACCTTTCCGGTACAGGCACGGCAGCGCCGCCTGCAGCTACCAAGCTTTGCGTATTTACAGCACCACCAGTGCGGCGCAGAAAAGCACTGGCTTGCCATATTGGCTGCGCTGACCTCCCCGCCGTGACAGCACAGGAAGGTAAGCGTTGGCGGTGCTGCTTATGGCTGCACAGGTTTTCGAGACGCTCGCTCTGACTCTGAGGGCCCCGTCTATTTATCGGGTCGCGGCTTGAATGGTCTGATAATGGCTGGGGGCTTTTCGATTGGCCCCTCCTCCAGCGCACAGGCTGCATCCAGTGGGTAGGTTTCGTCCAACCATTGCAGGAATCGTACAGCCCGCATCACCTGGTTACCCCTACCGGGCGCAATATGCAGGTCTACGGCGTTCTCTTTGATGGCGACCAGCGTGAAGGTAAAATAATCCCCCAGCTCCACCGGCTGAAACAATCGACAGGGTAATATAGGCATTTTTATAGGCTCCTTGAGTCGCCTGTGACGGAAAGGTGCAGAAAAAGCACAGCGCTTTGTGCGGTTTCTCCCGCCGCAGGCGTAGTCCATGTGGAAAAAAACAAAGGGAAATATGCAGGGCGCGCAGCCAGAAAGGCGGTGCGCGGCTAAAGTAAAAGACCACACCAATCATCACGCAACGCCATAGCACACTCGGCCGCCGGGTGCCGGAGTGACTCGGAAAATGCGCCTTCAGGGAGACCTTTATTGAAGACGAACGAGTGTATGGCGTATCATTCAAGACAGCCTCGCTAGATAGGTTATTTATCTATTGGGGTTAGCCATCTCTCGGTGTGTCCTCACCGGGGGGTGGCGTTTTTCTATCATTTACGCGGTCATGATGCGGCCTTTTTTTGTTTATGTGTTTTGCGTATGGATTCCTCGCGGGCGCTGCCGTTATGGGGCGACTCGCAGGGTAAAAAATGATCGTTGCGGTATTGGTTATCTATTTATTATTGTTTGACTGCGCCGGTGAAGTGGCTGGGCACTAGGGCAGCAGACCTACGGTATGCGCTTTTTGCAAAGACTGCAATGAATATGAAGCTTTAGGCGACACCAAGTTGCATTCCTACCGGCTGCGTAGCCATTTTCGGCATATCAGGGGTGGTAGTCACCCCTGCTCTCTTAGGTACTTGTTAGGCTTTTTGCTGAGAAAGAAATTGTTTCACAATTGTACCCACCAACTCCGGTGACTCCTGATGAGAGGCATGCTCTGTAAATGGAATATTGGCAAAGTCAGCACCGGATATTTTGGTTTTTAATAATGCCGCCTCATTGAGTGAGAAGAGAAAATCATTGTCACCTCGAATAATAAGGCTCGGACAAGTGATGCTTTCGACCAAATCACACGGATAACCAGACTCTGTAGTATCAAGCCACACGGCTTTTACTGCATCCACAAGCTTCTTGAAGTCTGGTTTTGGATTGGAAGCGTTGTAGGAATCGACATCAGCAGGAAACCTTTCAGCCCAAAACTCAGCTGTTAGGCCACGCAATAGCTCAATAGATGGGTCATTAGCTTCTAAACGCCATTGTGAGCCAAGTGTGATCAAGCAAATAACGCTCTCTGGTTGTTGTGCCGCCAGTCGGTAACCTACAATGCCGCCATCACTAAAACCAAATAGTGAGTACCGTTTAACACCAAGGTGAGAAAGCGCCTCTTGGACATCACTCTGGTACTGTGCATAACTCAGCGAGGCTCCATTCAATGGCGACTTTCCATGACCACGAAAATCCATGCTTATTAATGAATAGTCAGGAGCAATATATTTATACAATGGCGTCAGGTCGCCGATCGAACCCAGGCCTCCATGCAGCAGTACCAGTGGCTCACCATTAGGGTTGCCGGCTAGCTCGTAATACATCGGCGAACCGCTGACGTTTATATAGCCGTTTTTGTCAATCATCTAACACTTTCCAACTGAAACTCTATTGATCTGAACTGAATAAAACCAATGCCACCAACACGGGCTGAAATGGAGCAAAGAAGCTGCGGAGTACAGGCCCAGCCGGCATTGCTGGTGAAGGTTTGGCTTGGTTAAGTTTATATTTCATATTCTGCCAGGCGCTCACATTTAGGGTTGGGGCCAATAATGATAGTTTTAAGCCATGAGACTGAGAACCCGATACAGGCTAGAAGCGCCATTCCTCCGCCAATTATTCCTGCAAAGCTGGCTACGAGAAAAAATGTCTCGCTGAAATAGCTTTTAAAGTAGACGCCAAGAATGGTTAAGAGAGAAAAATAGGCTGCAAATTGAACTATCCAGCCGAAAGCATACCTTATTCTTTTCGCCTTAAAGCTGGACAAAAGCTCTCCTTCCTCTGGAAATGGACCAAACCAGCTGAATGCTGCAAGGGTGACAATGTTTGGCCGCATCCATCTCAGGGTAATCAACGTAATAAAAACAATGAGATAAAATATGGCGATTTTTGGGATCATAAGACTTGGCGTTTATATACTATCCGCCATGGTAACGAATATCCTGATTACTTTCTCGGAAGCATTTCTGCGTCCAGATGTCGGTCCGAAGTTTACGTCGATAATCTGACTTGGCAAGATAGTATCCAGGCAGCTTGTGATCTGCTCGGGTAAGGTGGGGGCTGGTTGTTATTCACGCTCTTTGGTCAGGTGTAAGCTGGTCCTGCTTGTTGCGGGGAGTGATCGTGCAATGGGATGCTCAGGGCGCAGGTTAAGCAGCGCACGGTTTGGCTTGCTAAACTTCCTCTTTGCCATCATTGTTGCCGGCAGTGACCCTGGCCAAACAATTGGAGTCTCACAGGCGGGGCCAGTGCTTTTGCGCGTATGTGCCTGAGTGAATGATCTTGTACAACAGGTACTTCTGCCCTTGCCTGTTGATGCCATACGGTAATGGCGCAATGTATTTTGTTTGAGCTGGCTTGCGGCTTTTTTCGGGCTGTGGCGGGAATTGCCAGGGTTATAAGCCCGCAATCCATTGCAACCACGGCACCGCTTAGGTAGGGATCTCGGCTTCAGAGAGACACGGCGGTGTCAGTCTGCTTGTCGGGGCTGGATTTAGAACCCTGTGTCCTGCGTTCCTGCTCTGCCAGTGACTTTCTCACATTGTTGCCAACCCAGCGAAACAGGAAAACCGCCATAAGGAGCATGAACCCAATAACGGCCAGGCTGAGCAGGCCGGAAAAGCTGGTAAATAGATCCACTAAAGCTCCCATCTCTCTCTCCTGCGTCAATTTTTTACCCATACAGTGTATGGCCCGGATGCGCGGGCGCCTTGACCTGGATCAACCCGGGTGTGGTTTTCCCCGACACAAGCAGTCACTGCAGCCACTGCCCCAGCAGCAGGCTGCCGCAGGAAGCACCTGCCAGCAGGAACAGGTCTGTCTCTTCGCGCCAACGGGGCAGGAGTAATAACAGCGCCAGTGGTGGTAAAAACAGGGCCAGCAATCCGCTCAGGTTGCCATCGGCAAAGCCGATGCGCAGCAGCCGCAGCCAGGCAATGGCGGCGAACACCAGTGCAAAGACCGTCAGGGCTGCGTTGACCGGTACCATGCTATACCCTTTGGAGACCTGTGACCGGGTGGAAATGGATGCGCAGGTTGTAAAACCTCAGAAAAACGCAAACAGGAAAAAGAGTGTATATCAGTATTGCCACCCCGAAGTTGCCTAAGCACTCCGGGGCTTTGCGTGCCTGGGCACTGATCGTTGCAGCGGTGCTACTGGGTGGTTGTGAAACCGTGGCTTACTATTCACAGGCTGCCGCCGGCCAGTGGCGTATCCTCTCCGCCCGACAGTCGATCGCGGCGTTGCTTGAGGAGCCCGGCACCGACGCACATCTGCTTGCGCAGTTGCGCTTGATACAGGACATACGGGCCTACGCCGCGCGGGAGTTGCGGCTGCCGGTGGGCGAAGCTTACGCTACCTATGTGGCCCTCGACAGTGAGTATCCCATCTGGAATGTGTTCGCCGCCCCTGAATTTTCCCTTGTTCCCAAGCGCTGGTGTTATCCCATAGCGGGCTGCGCCAGCTACCGGGGCTATTTCCGTCAATCCGCTGCGGTGGCCAAGGCCGCTCAACTGCGCGCGCAGGGGTATGATGTGTATTTGGGCGCAGTACCTGCCTACAGTACACTCGGCTGGTTCGATGACCCGGCATTGTCGAGCTTTGTGAACTGGTCCCCGGAGAGACTGGCGGGACTGTTGTTTCACGAGCTGGCACACAGGCGCGTGTATATTCCCGGAGATACCCAGTTCAATGAAAGTTTCGCCACGGCGGTCTCGGAAATCGCCGTGCCAGACTGGCTTAAAAGTCAGGGGTTGACCAGTTCCGCCACCGAGTTGCGCACCGAGACAATGGCCGTGCGGCAACTGATGCTGACGGCGCGCAGACAGCTGGAATCCATTTACCGCACTTCGCAACCGGTCGATCTCAAGCGGGACCAGAAAGCGCAGGTACTCAGGCGCCTGCGGCGGTGTTATCGGACAATATCTGCCGACTGGCCCAATCCCGAACGCTATCGGGTGTATATAGAAAAAACCAACAATGCCACCCTGGCGCTGGCCGCCGAGTATGAGTCCCAGGTGCCCGCGTTTCGCCAGCTGTATCTTGAAAGCGGCAGCTGGGAAGCCTTTTACACTGCTGCCCAGCGCCTGGGAGCCCTGGATACCGTTGAGAGAGCGCAGAGACTGCGCCAGCTCGGGGCCATATATCGCCGCTCCCGTTCGGGCGAACGGGCAGAGGCAGCATACCCTGTTGACGCGTGTATGGCCGGGAAAGGCTAGCGGACCGGGTACCGGATTATGGCGCGGCTGGGAATCCCGCAGGGTCAGGAAGTAGAAAGCGGAGTGACGTGAACAGTTGCGGAAAAACGGGGAATCGGGCCGGAATCACCCCCGACAGGGGTTTCTCTGCAGGGGTTTTGTTTGCCCATGGCCTCATAGTTGTGTTGTTACCCCCACCACCGCGGATGCGCACTGGTGGGGGGGTTGGGAACACGGATCGCTGAATGCTAGTACCTTGCGTGGTGATGGTGCCCGTGATGGCCCCGATAGCCGCGATATCCACGGTGCCCATGGTAGCCGCGATACCCGCGATGGTAAGCGCGGTAGCGCAGGTGGGATGAGCGTGGGCTGTAGAAGCGGTTGTAGTAGGGCAGACCGCGGTAGTAATGTCTGGCCCGGTAGCGGGCGTTGCCGCGAAAGGCGGGCACACCGCGGTAGTAGGGGTAGGCACCGACATAATAGTAACGGTAGCGTGGTGTGAACCGGTAGTACTGGTAAACCGGTGTCCGGTAGGAGAGATAAACGTTGCTCGATGGGTAGTAATTGGGAGTGGCGTAGGGATAGCTGTAGGAGGAGGTGTAGTAGTAGCCTCCACCGTAATAGCCATCGGTTGCGCAGGCACCCAGGGCGAGGGCCGTGCATACCGTGGTGATGGTGATCACCGTCTTAACAGCTCTATTCATAGTGCATTCTCCGGTAAGCAAAGTTTCCCCCCGGGGAGGCTTTGCCGGTGGGGCCAAGCCCCTTTTGTGTGCCAGCCAGGCAGACACAGAAATGCATGGTCAGTACGGTCTGGCGCGCTTGGGCGGATCGGGCAGGTCGGGTGGGTAAGGGGTGGGAGAGCCCCGGTAGAGTGCCAGAGGGGGTGTCCGATGACGGAGGCCACCGCTCCCATCGACACTGCGGTATTGCCGATTGCCACACGCGCGGTTCGAATAGTGGCGGGCCGGTGAATAGTAATCAGTGTCGCAGTTGTAATAACTGCTTGGGCAGCCGGTTGCACAGGGGGCGCCAGTGCCGCTACAGGCCAACAGGGAGAGGCCGGCGGTCATGGCCAGCCCATAGCCAGAGCCACCAAGCAGCCGTCTGGGCAGCGGTTTCATGGAGACCTCCACGCCAGTTGGCAGGTGAGACTTCTATTGTTCAGCCTAGCACTTTTGGCGTGAAATTCATCATAAAGAGCAAAAAATGTTCTACCGCATTCCACTGACCGCTGGGGTTGCTATGGGGAGGCGGGGAACCGGCTCCCACCCTGGGCTCAGCGCTTGGAAGCATAGGGTCCGCCCCGTAGGCCGACCATCAGCCCGGTCAGCACAGGCAGGGAGCACAGGGGGCGCCCTGTGCTCCCGGATCCATACCCGGCAGACCGGATCTTGAGCTGCCGGTGGGCGTTTAGTGGCCGCTGGGCAGCAGTGAGGGGTCTATGGATTGCAGGTAGCTGCCCTGGCTGAAGAGTTGCCTGGCTATTTCAATGTCCGGGGCAAAATAGCGGTCCTTGTCGTAAAAGGGCACCTGCTCACGGAGTTTTGCCTTGGCTTCCTCGAGCTTTTGCGTGGTTTTCAATGGGGCGCGAAAATCCAGCCCCTGGCAGGCGGCCAGCATTTCCACCGCGAGGATACCGCAGGTGTTATCGGCCATGTCCCGCAGGCGGCGGCCGGCAAAGGTGGCCATGGAAACATGGTCTTCCTGGTTGGCGGACGTGGGCAGGGAGTCCACGCTGGCGGGGTGCGCGAGGGATTTATTCTCGCTGGCCAACGCCGCGGCAGTTACCTGGGCGATCATAAAACCAGAATTGACCCCGCCATTTTCCACCAGAAAAGGCGGCAGGCCCGACAGGCTGCTGTCGATCAACAGTGCCATGCGGCGCTCCGACAGGGCGCCGATTTCCGCCAGCGCCAGCGCCAGGTTATCGGCCACCATGGCCACGGGCTCCGCGTGGAAATTGCCACCGGAAATAATATCGGTGTTTTCCGGGGTGTCCTCGTCGGTAAACACCAATGGATTGTCGGATACCCCGTTGCCTTCGGCCAGCAACACCTCGGCGGCAAAGCGCATCTGCTGCAGGCAGGCGCCCATGACCTGGGGCTGGCAGCGCAGGGAATAGGGGTCCTGCACCTTGTCGCAGGACAGGTGCGAGTCGCCGATCTGGCTGCGCTCGCCCAACAATTCGCGATAAGCGGCGGCGACATCCCGCTGTGCCTGCTGGCCGCGAGCGGCGTGGATGCGGTCGTCGAAGGGGCGGCGCGAGCCCTTGGCGGCCTCCAGCGTAATGGCGCCGGCTACGAGCGCACCTGCGAACAGGTCTTCGGTGGCAAACAGGCCGAGCAGGGCAAACGCGGTGGAAGCCTGGGTGCCGTTCAGCAGGGCCAGCCCCTCTTTCGGGGCCAGGGTAATGGGCTCCAGGCCGGCGCGCTGCAGCCCCTCCCGTGCGCTTTTGCGCTCGCCGCGAATAAAGACTTCGCCCTCTCCCAGCAACACCACGCTCATATGGGCGAGCGGTGCCAGGTCACCGGAAGCCCCCACGGAACCCTTTTCCGGAATGGCCGGGTAAATGCCGGCATTGATCAGCTGCATTAGCGCCTCGATCACCAGTGGGCGCACCCCGGAAAAACCCCGTGCGAGTGAGTTGATTTTCAATACCATCAGCAGACGCACGGCTGCCTCACTCATAAAGCTGCCGGTGCCGGCGGCGTGGCTCAGTACAATGGCGCGCTGCAGCGTTTCCAGATCGTGTTTTTCGATGCGCGTATTGGCGAGCAGGCCAAAACCGGTATTGATGCCATATACGGTGCGCCCCTCGGTAATTACCTGGGCGACGGTGTGGGCGGCGGTCTTGATAGCGGGATAGGCAGATGCCGCCAGGGAGAGCCGAACCGGCTCGCGCGCAACCCGGCGCAATTGTGCCAGGCTCAATTGACCGGGTTCGATTTCCAGATGATACATATCTTCAGTCACCAAAATTTAAATTTACTCTGCAGTGCCGGTTAAACCACAACCTGAAACAAAGTTGCCCGGGTGTGCCATTGTTGCGCCGGTACGCGTGTGTACTGCGTGAAACCTTCAGTCATTTAACATGGGCAGATCCAGGCCCTGGGCGTTTGCACAGTGTTTTGCGCGGTCGTAACCGGCATCGGCATGGCGCATGACACCGGTGGCGGGATCGTTCCACAGTACGCGTTCAATGCGCTTTCGCGCGGCTTCGGTACCGTCACACACAATGACAACGCCGGCGTGTTGGGAAAAGCCCATGCCCACACCGCCGCCGTGATGGATAGACACCCAGGTGGCGCCGGAGGCCGTGTTCAGCAAAGCGTTCAACAGCGGCCAGTCGGAAACGGCATCGGAGTCGTCCAGCATGGCTTCGGTTTCGCGGTTGGGGCTGGCCACCGAGCCGCTGTCCAGGTGATCGCGACCGATGACAACCGGTGCCTCCAACTCGCCGCTGGCGACCATCTCGTTAAACGCCAGCGCCAGGCGCGCGCGGTCCTTCAGGCCCACCCAGCAGATACGCGCGGGCAGCCCCTGGAAATGAATGCGTTCGCGGGCCATATCCAGCCAGTTGTGCAGCTGCGGGTTGTCGGGGATCAGTTCTTTAACTTTGGCATCGGTTTTGTAAATATCTTCCGGGTTGCCGGACAGGGCCGCCCAGCGGAAAGGGCCGATCCCTTCGCAGAATAGCGGGCGGATATAGGCGGGCACAAAGCCGGGGAAGTCGAAGGCATTTTCAACTCCTTCTTCGAGGGCCATCTGGCGAATATTGTTACCGTAATCCAGTGTGGCGGCGCCGCGTTTTTGCAGTTCCAGCATGGCTTCGACTTGAATGGCCATTGACTGCTTGGCTGCCTTGACGACTGCCGCTTCGTCTTTTTTACGCATTTCAGCGGCGTATTCCAGGGACCAGCCTTTGGGCAGGTAGCCATTTAACGGATCGTGTGCAGAAGTCTGGTCGGTAACCACATCGGGCAGGATATTGCGCTGGACCAGCGCCGGAAAAATATCCGCAACATTACCCAGCAGGCCAACAGAAAGGGCCTGGTTGTTTTTCTGTGCCTGCTCGATCATCTGCAGGGCTTCGTCCAGGCGGGTGGCTTTTTTATCGACATAGCCGGTGCGCAAGCGAAAATCGATTCGGGTTTCATCGCACTCCACCGCAATCATACAGAAACCGGCCATGGTCGCTGCCAGGGGCTGGGCGCCACCCATTCCGCCGAGACCGCCGGTGAGAATCCACTTGCCGGTCGCTTCGCCGTTAAAATGCTTGCGTGCAACTGCGGCAAAGGTTTCATAGGTGCCCTGTACGATGCCCTGGGAGCCGATATAGATCCAGGAGCCAGCGGTCATCTGGCCGTACATTGCCAGTCCTTTTTTATCCAGCGCGTTAAAGTGCTCCCAAGTGGCCCAGTGGGGTACCAGGTTGGAGTTGGCAATCAGCACGCGCGGTGCATCGATGTGGGTTTTGAATACACCCACGGGTTTGCCCGATTGCACCAGCAGGGTTTCGTCGTTTTCCAGGCGCTTCAAGACCGCGACAATGTTGTCAAAACAATCCCAGTCCCGCGCGGCGCGGCCGATGCCGCCGTACACCACCAGGTCTTCCGGGCGCTCCGCCACTTCCGCATCCAGGTTGTTCATCAGCATGCGCAGCGGTGCTTCGGTCAGCCAGCTCTTGGCATTCAGCTTTGTGCCCCGGGGTGCGCGGATATGGCGGCGGGGGTCGTGGCGTTTCTCGTTAGACATGTTTTCCTCGCAAAAACTGTTGGTTAAATCTGTATACACCCGGCGATGGCGTGCCGGTTTTTTTGTGCGCTCGGGGCCAATCCGCCACTAGAATCGCAGTTGTGCCCCCAGGCGGTAGCGGTTGCCTGGGTGCACAAGACGCGCAAAACTCACGGTGCCGGCGCTGCTTTTGGTGCGCCGCCAAACCTGCAGACAGGCTGCGCCGGGGGTAATTTCCAGGGCGCAGGCGATAGCGGCCTCTGCCGCGATGGCCTCCACGGTGGTGTCTGCCTCTGTTAATGGCGCAACCCTGGAAAGATAGGCATTGGGGGTGGTACTGGCGAAATCCTGCTGCAAATACCCCGGTGCCAGGGCCGGGTTGGTAAACCGCTCCTCCCACTGGATCGGTACCTCGTTATCGCAGTGCACAATAATGGAGTGGAACACCTTTGCCTGTTCGGGCAGCCCCAGTGCGCGGGCTATCTCGGCGCTGGCCATGCTCTGTTGCGCCAGCAGTATGCGATTGCTGTAGCTGTGTCCGCGCGCAGAAATCTCATCGGCAATATTGCGTACCTCCAGCAGGGAGCCGGCGGGAACCGGTTCGGCGACAAAAGTGCCCAGCCCCTGGGTACGCATCAATACCTGTGCTTCGGTCAGTTCACTGAGGGCGCGCCGCGCCGTCATTCGGCTGACACTGAACGCCTGCGCCAACTGGTTTTCCGAGGGCACCTGGGAGTGCACCGGCCATGCCCCGCTTTCTATCTGCTGGCGGATGTGGCGTTTAATGGCGGCGTAACGTGGTTCGCTTGTGGGATTCATAGGTTCAGGGACGCCGTGCTGTATCACTTGTATAGGGTTGTATATACAATAAAGGGAATAGCCACTATGATAGCCGGCAGGGTGACTGTCAAGCCGGCGGGCTGGCCGGTAGGCTGCCCAACCGAAGTTCACCCGGCCCCGGGCGGGGCATCTATGATTTAACAAGGAAAAGCGCGCCGCTCAATCACTTATGATACAACGCTGTGACTTGCTGATTACCAATGTTCACGCCGCTACCATGGACCCTTCCATGCCGGGGGCCTACGGCGCTGTCGAGGATGCCGCGCTAGCGGTTACCGGTGGCAGGATTGTCTGGCTGGGACCGCGCCGGGAGCTGCCTCACTCTGTTGCGGATACTGTCATTGATGGCGAAGGCCAGTGGTTGACTCCGGGCTTGATCGATTGCCACACGCACCTGGTTTACGGCGGTCACCGCGCCTCTGAGTTCGCCCGCCGACTGGGGGGGGAAAGTTATGAAGCTGTGGCCCGCGCCGGCGGTGGCATTCTCTCCACGGTGCGCGCCACCCGGGCGGCCAGCGCCGAGCAGCTGTACCGCCTGTCGGAGCCGCGCCTGCGGGCACTAATGTCCGAAGGGGCCACCACGGTGGAAATCAAATCCGGCTACGGCCTGGACCTGGACACCGAACTCAAGCAATTGCGCACCGCCCGCCGCCTGGCCCGTCACAACCCGGTGGAAATTGTCACCAGTTGTTTGGCAGCCCATGCCCTGCCGCCGGAGTACGATGGTCGCGCAGATGCCTATATCGATTTGATCTGCGATGAGATATTGCCGGCGGTGGCACGCGAGCAACTGGCCGATGCGGTGGATATGTTTTGCGAGACCATTGGTTTTTCGGTGGAGCAGTGTCAGCGCGTGATTGATGCCGCCGGGAAACTCGACCTGCCCGTGAAGGTGCATGCCGAGCAGCTGGCCCACACCGGCGCCACTGCCATGGCGGCTGCGGCCGGGGCACTTTCGGCGGATCACATAGAGTTCATCAGTAATGCCGATGTGCTGGCCATGGCCGAGAGCGGCACGGTAGCGGTTTTGTTGCCGGGGGCTTTTTATACACTGCATGAAACCCAGTTGCCCCCTGTGGACAGGTTGCGCGAGGCCGGGGTGGATATGGCCCTGTCCACCGACCTGAACCCGGGCAGTTGCCCGATTGCCTCACTGCGCCTGATGATGAATATGGGCTGCAACCTGTTTGGCCTTACACCCGCCGAAGCGCTGGCCGGTGTAACCCGCGCGGCGGCGCGGGCCCTGGGGCTCTGCTGTTCCCGCGGAGTGCTGCATGCGGGGTTGCGCGCGGATATGGTGCTGTGGCCGATGGATACCCCGGATCAACTGGCTTATGAAGTGGGTGCATTGAAACCCGCACAGATTTTCCTGGGGGGCAGAGATGTTACAGCTGGCTGATATGCGTTTGTGGAGCGGTCGCACGGACACAGAGGACGGTCCTGCGGGAGAGCGCTGGCACCAGCGTATTTCGCCCCTGCATTTGGACAACCCCCCCGGTATCGCCATTCTCGGCTTTGCCTCCGACGAAGGGGTGCGCAGGAATAAAGGGCGTATTGGTGCGGCCAAGGGTCCGCGCATCCTGCGTCTGGCCATGGCCAATCTGCCGGCCACCTTTGACCTGCCGCTGTACGATGCCGGTAACGTATGTGTGCAACGGGAAGACCTGGAATCCGGGCAATCCCTGCTTGGGGCGCGAATCAGTGAGTTGCTGGACAACGGCCACTTCCCCCTGGTGTTGGGCGGGGGCCACGAGATTGCTTTCGGCAGTTATCAGGGCATCGCCCGCTGGATGCGCGAGCAGCATCGGGAAAAGACCCTGGGCATTATCAATTTCGATGCCCACCTGGATTTGCGCATTCCCGCCCCCAAGGGCTCTTCCGGCACCCCCTTCTATCAAATCGCCGAACAGTGCGACATCAACGGCCGCCCCTTCAACTACCTGTGCGTGGGTGCAGCGGATAATGCCAATACGCCGGCACTGTATCACCGCGGGGATGCGCTGGGTGCCGAGGTGATTCGCGACCGCGAAATCAATTGCTGGAATCTCGATGATGTCCAGGCACAGATTCGCGCTTTTATCCACAGGGTGGATTTTGTCTATCTCACGGTATGCCTGGATGTTCTGCCTGCAGCAGTGATGCCCGCTGTCAGCGCACCCTCAGGCCGCGGTGTGCCCCTTGAGCTGCTCGAAATTCTGCTGGATACGGTGCTGGATTCCAACAAGGTCTGTCTTGCGGATATGGCGGAGTTCAATCCCTACTTCGATATTGAAGACCATGCCGCGCGCACAGCCGCCCGCCTCGGTTTCCAGATGGCCAACGGAGCCGCGCGCGGCCGCCAGCCCGACTAAATAAAAAGCTGCACGGAAAATGCAGTGTGGCAGCAGGGCGCTGCTGCCACTGGTTGTGGGCGCTCTGAGATTGGGCTTGGTATTACCCGGCGAGAGTCCGCCAGTGTAAGCCCCATGCAGCGTGTTGCCTTGGGGCTTGGACTAACCCGTGCATGCCCATTGCCTTGTGCAGTGGTGGGGGCACTGTAAAACAGTGCATCCATCCAGCACAATTTTGTAATGTTTTCCGTGCCACCGATACAGTAGTCCCTGTAGATAATGGAGCTAGCGGTGGAACGGCGGGATCAATTATTTCAGCAGGCACTGGCGAGTTACGCCGAGGGGGTTTCCCGCGTTGCACGCAGCTATGTGCGCACTGCTGCGGAACGGGAAGACCTGTTACAGGAAATCTGGCTGGGTCTGTGGCGGGCCCTGCCTGCATTTCGCGGCGAGGCCAGTCTCAAGACCTTTGTCTACCGTATTGCCCACAACCGCTGCGTCACTGAGCTATCCAGGCGCAAGCCGCACCATAGTGGCGAGGAAGAGTTGCTGAATCTACAGGATAGTCGGCCCGGCCCGGCCGAGAACCTGGCCGCACAGCGGGACTGGGAGCGCTTGCTGTATATGATTCGGGGATTGCCGCTGGTGCTGCGCCAGACTTTGACGCTGCGATTGGAGGGGTTGAGTTATGCGGAGATCTCCGAAGTCTTGGGGATCAGTGAATCCAATGTTGCAGTGCGCCTCAACCGCG